>CAJTOM010000158.1 GCA_910577915.1 uncultured Oscillospiraceae bacterium | reverse complement strand
ATCCGAGTGTTGTCCTGAAATATCTGAAAAATGCGCCCCTGCAGGACTGTCAGGCTGAACTGCTAAAAATCATCCGCCTTTTTACCAATGAGAGCAGGAGATACTTCGAGGACATACTGGACGCTGCTGTTTATGAAAACATCTTCTCTGGTGTTGCCCGCATTCTGGCCAAAGAGAAGAAAGGCTTTGACGCGGACAGCTTCAGCGAGGAACTGCAGGGCATTGTTGTGAAGGATTACTCCAGCAATATAACCAAGGCAACGATAAACAGGGCGATCGACTGGCTTTATAGTTCCGGGATCATAGGGTTTGCCGGCAAGCTGCCTGAATGCAACATTTTGGATTTTAAGGCAAAGGCAAGATGCTTTTTCTTAGACATCGGACTTGCAAACTATTTTCTGATAAAGGCAGGCGTCCCAAAAGCCACGGTATCCGGTATTATAAACGAAAATTTTGTTTACCTTGACTTGAGGCGCCGGATTGCACACCCGAGCGAAATCGCACTGGAAACCCCCGC
>CAJTOM010000157.1 GCA_910577915.1 uncultured Oscillospiraceae bacterium | reverse complement strand
CCTTCGAATTTCCGATCCTACGGGTATCTAATCTAGTGGCTTGGCAGTCAACCAACTCCGCCTGCCGGCCTGTTAAAGGGGTAGAGTCTGCTAGGGGGACCTTCTAACGGAACTGCCCCGGGAGATTCAGCGTGTAAGACGGTAGGGTCTGCGTTTACATCCTCAAATAGACGCTTCGCCTGATCCATGGGAGCCGCCGCTTCAGACCGGACAGACTCCAGTGGAAGCGCAAAACAAAAATACCCCTCGTAATCATAAGGGATTCTTAAACCGCATGTTTAAGCGCGTTTTTGCCTACTAAGATTGTTCACGGCCACATCGAGTGGCCGCGAACAATCAATTATTCATGACCGCTCGATGCGGTCATGAATAATCGTTGCCGCGCGGCAAAAGTAGGCGCGGAGTCCGGGGCCGCGCAGGTCCCGGGCCGATTCGAGAAGAATTTACCGTTCGCGCCCGCAGGGCGCGAAGAGAACTGCCTGCAGGATTGCAGATAAAAGCCCCGTGCCGCCGCGCAGCGGCGGCAGAGAAACCATCCCCGAAATCT
>CAJTOM010000156.1 GCA_910577915.1 uncultured Oscillospiraceae bacterium | reverse complement strand
GAGGTGAAGACCAAGGCCATGCAGACCTTCCTGGATGCCGCCGGCGTCACCAAGTCCGTGGTCGTCACCCCTGAGGTGAGCCGGAATGTGGTCCTGTCCGCCCGGAACATCCCCGGCGTGGTCACCACCGCCGCCAAGGTCCTGAATGTCTACGACATCGTCAACGCTAAGCAGCTGGTCATCGACAAGGCTGCCCTGGCTATCATCGAGGAGGTGTACGCGTAATGGCCGCCACTGCTTATGACATCATCAAGCGCCCCATCATCACCGAGCAGTCCATGGCCGCCGCCACTGAGAAGAAGTACACCTTCGAGGTGGCCAAGGACGCCAACAAGATCGAGATCGCCAAGGCGATGGAGGAGATCTTCGGCGTGAAGGTGGCCAAGGTGAACACCCTGAACATGCAGGGGAAGGAGAAGCGGATGGGCGCCCGTCCCGCGGGCCGCCGGCCCAGCTGGAAGAAGGCCATGGTCACCCTGACCGCTGACTCCAAGACCATCGAGTTCTTCGAGGGTATGGTGTAAGGAGGAATTGAGAAATGGCTATTAAGACTTATAAGCCCACAACCCCCTCCCGCCGTCACATGACTGTGTCCGCCTTCGAGGGG
>CAJTOM010000155.1 GCA_910577915.1 uncultured Oscillospiraceae bacterium | reverse complement strand
GTTACGAGCTCTCGCTGCGCAAGGAGGACGCCGCCCAAATCAAAATCAGCCGCAGTTCCCCCCTGACGCCGGAGCGGGAGGCGGTTTCGGAGAGCGCGTATCACCTGGGGAGTACCTGCCATGGCGACTGCGCTCATTGCAGGATGGGATGTTCAGACCCCAAGGACCTGGAGGCCATGCACCGGGCCCACCGCCACGAGCAGGAACACCATCCCAACTCCTACGATCCCCGGGCCCATGACCAGCGGCAATGGAAGGTTGCGCTGGTGGGCAATCCCAACTGCGGCAAGACCACACTCTTTAATGCCCTTACTGGCTCTAACCAGTACGTCGGCAACTGGCCCGGCGTGACGGTGGAGAAAAAAGAAGGGGAGGCCCGGCTGGGGGATTTGAGCTTCACGGTGGTGGACCTGCCGGGTATTTATTCCCTCTCGCCCTACTCCATGGAGGAACTGGTAGCCCGGAAATTTATTATCAACGAACAGCCGGACGCTATCATCGATATCGTGGACGCCACCAATCTGGAGCGGAACCTCTACCTCACTATGCAGCTTTTGGAGCTGGAACGTCCGGTGGTTCTGGCGGTGAATTTCATGGACGAGGTAGAGAAAAAAGGCGATGTTATCGACTGTGACCGTCTCGCCG
>CAJTOM010000154.1 GCA_910577915.1 uncultured Oscillospiraceae bacterium | reverse complement strand
GATCTTGGCGTCCACCACCTCCTGGCGTTTCTTCTCCTCTTTCCGCCGCAGGGCCTCCAGCTTCTCCGTCTCCCGCTGGATGTCCCGCTCCAGCACCCGCAGGCCGTTCTGGTACACCATGGCATCGGTGATGGTGATGCCCTCCGCCTTGCGCTGGCGGTACTCCCCGTCGCACTGGCGGTAGCTCTGCCAGGCCGCCTCCACCGCCTCCTCCTGCTCCCGCACCTGGGCCAGGATGGCGGCGTGTTCGCCCTTGAGGGCGTCCAGCACCTGCTGTTTATAGGACAGCACCGAATCCAAAGCGAACTTGAATTTCTTCATCTATCTCTGCACCTCAACTGTTCGGCAGGCTTATTGAAGGAGCTTCGCCATCTCCGCCACGCACTGGTCATAGGAGAAGGCCTCGTTCACGTCCTGGGTCAAAAAGCCGTTCACCGCGTCAATCTTGGACATGGCGAAGTCCAGCTTCCGGTTAGTCCCGGGCTTGTAGGCCCCGATGGACACCAGGTCGGCGTTCTTCTCGTACACACTCATAATATCCCTGATACGGGAGGCCAGCTGGCGGTGCTCCGGGGAGACAATCTCCGTCATCAGACGGGAGATGCTCGCGCTCACGTCGATGGCGGGGTAGTGGTTGGAGTTGGCAAGCTGGCGGCTCAGCACAAT
>CAJTOM010000153.1 GCA_910577915.1 uncultured Oscillospiraceae bacterium | reverse complement strand
TGTCCAACTCACCCAGCCGCTTGGACAGCTTGCGCTTCTCCCGTTCCAGCGCCTTCCCCGATGTAAGCGGAGAGGGGATCGAGGACGACAAGCCTTGCGCCCGTCTGCCTGACGGCTTGTATCAGCCGTTCATCGGAAAAGGAGAGATACCGCTCCTTCTCGCTGATGAACAGCAGGCGCTCCGGGTCGCCCCCGGCGCTGATGAACCGGGGGACGATGGTATCATCGGCGTCGTCCTCGCTGGATTGGTAGATGATGTTGATGGGGGGCTGGCCTGTGCCGTCCGTGAAGGGCATGGGCTGGCCCTGGCTCAGCATGGCGGCGAGGTTGAGGACAAAGGTGCTTTTGCCGTCCCCGGCGTCCCCCTGCACCACCGTGATCTTGCCAAAGGGGATGTAGGGATACCACAGCCATTCGATCTCCCGTACCTTGACCTCGCTGGCCTTTGTGATTTCGATTTCTGTCATGTGACCGCTCCTTCCATTGGTTTGATTATGGCATAAAAATAGGGCTGGGAGTTACCCGGCCCTATGTACGCAGCGATATAATGTGACTTCTTACATCCTTCCTTTGCCGCCAAAAGTATGTTGAAATTTTTGGAGGGTGCTGGTATAATGACGATGGTAAAACTAACCGATAAATCGCAGTTTATTTTATGGAGGTATCTATCTAAATGAACCTACTTTATGAAAAATATAAAAACTTGAAGATAGATGGTAGCTGGATTGGTTTAGAGGCTGGAGCGCAAACACCGTATTTTTGTACTCCCATTGGAGCGGAAATCATTGGCTGGGATAATGGCATACACTACTGCTTTATTAAGGACTTTGGAGAT
>CAJTOM010000152.1 GCA_910577915.1 uncultured Oscillospiraceae bacterium | reverse complement strand
GTGCCCGGACGCTGCCGCCCGAAGCTACGTATAGGATACCGCCGGCGGGGGAAAAAGTCAAGTTCCCGAAAAAATTTCGGCGTTTCCCCCAATCCAGCGGTTTGTTTCTGTACAATATAACAAAACAGGGGCCGGCTCTGCCGGTCCCTGCAAAAAGATACGGGACATCAACCTCGCGTGACATATCCCAAATCAACCAACTCATTTATAAAGTCAGAGGTAATTCGCCATCCCGAATTTAACGCGTTCCCATCATTATCATAACCATGAGTGTGGATAGCCCACACATAGTACCCAAATTCTTTGTCATAAACCGGCGCACCACTTGCGCCGCTCTCTGTGTCCAAAAGATAATATATTCTGCTAGAGGTATACTTGTACATGTTTCCCGAATCGCTATATAAAGTTTTTCCGGAATATCCCGTTACAGTTAAGGTCGGAACTTCACGCAATTCTGAATTAGTGGGGGCGTGAATACCATTTCTTAAACATATTTAGCCCCCCAATCGCTTGATTTTGAATCTAATCAAGAATCTCAACTTTTGACACATTGGTGATGCCTCCCGGGTCGCTCTCCGTGACAGAAGGCCTGCCCGGAATGGTCAGGAACGTGACCTCTATGAAATCATCCGCCTGCAGCCAGTCAGCAGAAACACGTTCTCCACCCCGGAGAATGACAGTATGGTCGGAGACCATAAAGGCATATCGCCCCTGAAACCGCGTATCGCTTCCACGGACAATGATATACGCCCCCCTTGCCTCCTCCACAATCGCCTGAAACGTAACCTGATTCCCGGCACAATCAAAATGCCGCCAGAAGCAAAAAATTAAAACAAGCACTCCCGCCGCCGTTGCGAGAGCCGCTAAAAGGACGCAACGCTTTTTCTTACACATCTCTGCCTTTCCGCCAGTCCGCCCGCCATTTTGTGGAGTGGCGAAGCAGCTCATGATTATGTGCCCGGACGCT
>CAJTOM010000151.1 GCA_910577915.1 uncultured Oscillospiraceae bacterium | reverse complement strand
ATGTTCTCGGCCATCACGGACAGGTTGTTCTGGGTGTGCTCCAGACGGTTCTGGATGGCGCCCAGGTCACCACGGACGGAGGACACGTTGTTGATGGCGTCCTTGATGGTCTGGATGGCAGCGGCAGCGCCGTCCTGGTTGCTGATGTCCACGCTGTCAATGCCCAGAGCCTTGGTGTGCATGTCGCCGATGGCAACCTGCATCTGGTTGTAGGGATCAGCGGTGTCGCCAATCTGCAGGGTCAGGCCGCCGGAGCCGGTCTTGGAGGTGCCGGCCAGCAGACCGATGTGCAGATCGGTGGCGGCATCACCGGCGGTCATGACGCCGTTGGCGTTCACGGTACCGCTCAGGGTGGTCAGGCCGGTCTCCACAGCGATCTTGTGCTCAGCGTCAGCAATATCGGTGGCTACAACAGCGGCCCACTTGTCACCCGTCACATCCAGGAAGTGCTCGATACCGGCAGCCTTCAGCTCGGCCTTCATGTCGTCGGTCAGCTTGGCGCGGTCAACCACGGCAAACTTCTTGCCGTTGATGGAGAAGGTAGCCTTTTCCAGCTTGTTGGTGCCGTCATTGGCGGGGGTGCTGTTTGCGCCGGAGTAGATTTTCAGGCTCTTCAGGTCAATCGCCTGATAAGCGTCCTTACCGACGGTTTTGTCAACGCCGTTCGCCTGGGTGGTAGCCGTGCCACTCTTGGTATCCACGATGTTGATGGCGCTGACCTGCATAGTACCGGCGCCGCCCTCCTTGGCGGTGAACGTGAGCTTGTTGGTGGCGTTCTCCACCTTGAAGTTATCCTTAATGGTGGAATCCTTCTTCAGGGCGTTGACAACAGCATCAACAGCCTCAGCCTGAGTCGAGATCTTCACCTCGTTGCCGTCGGCATCCTTGAACAGCTTGTTGGCTGCATCAGTCATGGTGAAATCCACGGTGATTTCCTTGGTGGCCTTGCCGCTGGCATCGGCCAGGCTGACGGTGACAGTGAACTTGTCGCCCGCGGCAGCCGCGGTGGGGGCGGTGATGGCAGACTTGGTGCTGTAGGTGCCCTTGGTGGCCTCCACGTCGATGAGGTCAACACCCTCGACCTTGCCCACGGAGGTAGCGGCGGAGCCGCCCTTGGCGGACAGGGAGCCGTCGAGCAGCTTGATGCCGTTGAAGTTGGCGCTGTCGGCGATACGGTTAATTTCGCTCTTCAGAGCGGTAACTTCCTTCTGGAGGTTGGCGCGGTCGACCTCGTTGTCGTAGGTGCCGTTGGCGGACTGGGTGGCCAGGTAGTCC
>CAJTOM010000150.1 GCA_910577915.1 uncultured Oscillospiraceae bacterium | reverse complement strand
GCCGTGGTTTTCAGCTTGGTCCCCCAGCGGCAGGGGCCGCCGCACCAGCCGTAGCCCAGGTGGAAGCCGTTCTTTTTGGAGTTCACCGGCCTGTCCAGCATATTGTATAAAAACGGGACACCCGGCTTCACCTCGGTGAACCGGATGCCCCGCTGCTCCAGGACCGGCTTGATCCGGTCCCGGATATCGTATATGGCCTGAAATTCCATTTCCGAATTGTAAAAGATCACTTCGTCCAATGGTATATTTTTCTCCAGTAATAGCAGCAGCATGGCTAACGAGTCTTTCCCGAAGCTTACTGAGGCTACCCTGCGCACGTCACGCTCCTTCCTGCGGCTCCGCCGCCGATCTCCCGCCCGCAGGCGGCATAGGGGACAGGGGGATCTCCCCCTGCAAGCGCGCAAAATGTACATTTGCGCTATGCTTGCGCCGACACCGCCCAGGGGGCGGTGTCGGCCTCGGCCCCGCCAGCGGCGGGGCTTCGCTCCAAGCGGTAGGTTGATTGGAACGGGCGGGCGGCGCCCGCTCTCTCGAAGAGAAAATCATCACCGCTCCCGCTGGCGCCGGGGCTGCCGGAGCTTCAGATCGTAGTGGTCTACCGGCACATCACGCAGATCCAGGCTCCGCTTTTCGGGGACATAGCACGAATACCGGGCGTAGTTGTAGCCTTGGCAGTCCACCAGGATACCGTCCCTGCGGCCCCTGGTGGTCACCAGCAGGCAGCGGGTCACTCCTTTGTCGTAGCCAGTAAGGTGCTTATTGGGGATGAGGAAGGGCATATCCCGCAGCAAATTGGCGGAAAAATTCTGAAACTGCTGGCCGGTCAACTGGAGGATCTTGACCACCTCCACCAGGATGAGCTGGGCGGTCTTAACCTCCACCAGCTCCTGGGCGTGGCTGGCTTTGAAGAAGAAACAGCCGCAGATCGTAGATTTTGGCAACTTCCCACCTCCTGTTGGGTGTAATAGATTCACCCAGATTTCTGTAAAAAAGAGAAGCAAGGTGAATTGTATTCACCCTGCCGTCTATCGTTCCTGCATTGCTTTTCTGTTTTTCTGCCGTCCCCGCCGAACAGGCGGCGGCAGGAGTTCAGCGGGCGGCGTATGGTCGCGCAGCAGGCCCAGGAGGCTGTGCCGCGCCCCGATGTTTGTTGCCGTGATTTCCCTGACGCAGTGCCGCAGCCAGGGAAGCTGTTCCGCCATCTTCTGGGTCAGGAGGGCAACGTCCAGTGCAGTCAGCTTCTCCGTGGAGACATACACGGAATACTGTCGCCGCTCAAAGCCGTTGGTCTCCATGAACCGCTGGATATCCTTGTAGGCCCGCT
>CAJTOM010000149.1 GCA_910577915.1 uncultured Oscillospiraceae bacterium | reverse complement strand
GGGCGATCTTGCCCAGCTCCCACTTGTCCAGGTTGCGGCGGCCCTTCTGGGTGTCCAGCGCCCACTGCTTGGCCTCCAGCAGATCCTCAAACGAGAACACGGCCATCTGGTAGGGCAGGCCGTGCTGTTCGCACAGCCTCTGCCGGTTGTGACCGTCAACGATGACCATGTCCTCATTGACGATGACCGGGGAGTAGCAGCCATTTTTCAGGATGTCCGCTTCCAGGGCGGCGAGCTGCTCCCCCGTCAGCGGGGGGAGCAGTTCAGCCATCTCAGGCAGGACGGTGGGGCTGCGCTCGGTACTGCTGTATATGGTTCCAGTGTTGCGCATCAGGCGGCCTCGTCGGAGCAAGCTCCATATCCTTCGCTTCCGGCTGCCGCCGAAAGCTCACTCATTCCGCTGCTCCTCCTCTCCAAACCGCAACCGCTGCGCTGGGTTGCGGTTTGGGTTTCGGGGGATTCCTCCACCCTCCTGGGGGACAGGAACTCCACCTCGTTGGCCTTGATGAGAAATCCCGGCTGGCGGGTGGGGTCCTCCGCGAAGGAGATGGTCTCGAAGTCGCCGGAGGCGGCCAGCTTGCAGCCCTTCCAGGCGAAGGCGGCGCACCGCTCCGCCAGCGCGCCCCGGACCTTGATGGAGATGAAGTCGGTGAGCTTGTTGCCCTCCCGGTCCCGGTAGCGGCGGTCGGAGGCAATGCGCAGGATGGCGTAGGGCTTGCCGTCCTCATGGCACTTCAGCTCCACATCGTTGGTCAGGTTCCCGATTGCGGTAATTTTCAGCATAGCGTTTCTCCTTTTCAAAGTTGTGATTTTTTTGTTTCCCCGCCCTACGGGCGGGGAAACAAGCTGAGGATTATATATAATGTATAGGGAAAGCGGAGGCCCCCTCAAAAGAGGGAGCCTCCAGGGGTGTGCTTAATACCCGGTCTTGGGCAGCGGGGTGGGCTTGCCGTAAACGGTGGTCACCCAGCGGCTGATGGCCTGCACCCAGACCCCATTGTACACACCGCCCACATCCGCGATGTTGACGAAACTGCTGCCAGCGGTCAGGCCGGCCAAAGCGGTACACTTGATCTGGGGCTTCTCCACCTGGGCGAAGCCAGCGGGGGCCTGCCCGAACACGAACATCACTTCCGTCACCCGCTCATTGGCCGCGAGGCCCAGGGCGGCGGGGGATGCCTGCAGGGTATAGTTCTTCTGCGTACTCAGGTTGTCCGCCAGTGTCCGGTACTCGCCGCCGTTCACCCGGTAGGTGATCTTGTACACGCCGGGGAAGTTGTAGGTGCCGGTGACGATGGTGTTCAGCCGCACCTGGGTGGGGAGCGTATCCCTCCAGTAGAAGGACTGGAGCATGACGTTGGAATTGTTGGCGATGCCGGACAGCACATAGTTCACCGGCTGGCCCGCCGTGGCTTCCTTGGGTCCGGTCTTGGTGATGGACACCCCGGTGGTCAGGCTCTTGTTGGTCACCTCGAAGCGGAGGATCTGGCCCTCATGCTCCAGGTAGGCGGTCAGCTCGGTATCGCTCACGCCGTAGTTGGCCGGGGCCTTGGTCTCCCGGATGGTATAGCGGCCCAGGGGCAGGGGCTTGGAGGAGGCCAGACCGCGCTGGTCGCTCTTG
>CAJTOM010000148.1 GCA_910577915.1 uncultured Oscillospiraceae bacterium | reverse complement strand
TTAAGGATATTAAAAACTTTTTATAATTTTTTGTAATTTAGTCTTGACATTTCGGTGTTACCCGCGAATTTCCCCATCTTCTCCCCTATTTTTCCCCCCGCCGGGGCCTCACAGCCCCTCTCCGGGCCCGTAGACCGTCGGGATTCAAAAAATTTCCAGCCCACAGCATGCCGCCGGAACCGCCCTCCCGCCCCGCACCGGCGGAAAAATCCCTTGCCAACCGGCGCAGGAGCGGCTATACTGGGACAAAACACCCCCAAAGGAGGCGTTCGCCATGCAGACCGAGGAGCTGCTGTTTTTCGACCCCATGCCTCAGGCCCTCCCCCTCTACCAGGCGCTGCGGGAGCATGTGGCCGCCGCCTGTCCCGACCTCCGGGTCAAGGTCTCCAAAACTCAGATTTCCTTCTATCACCGCCGCCTGTTCGCCATGGTCTCCCTGCCGCTGCGCAGAAGAAAGGGCTGGCCGCCCTGCTGTCTGGTGGTGACCTTCGGCCTCGGCCGCCGGGCGGAATCCCCCCGGATTCTCCAGGCTATAGAGCCCTATCCGGGCCGCTGGACCCACCACGTGCCGGTGGAGACCACCGGAGATCTGGATGCCGAGCTGTTCGCCTGGCTGGACGAGGCCTGCCGGTTCGCCCGGAGCAAACGCTGAAGCCGCTCAAACAGGAACGCCGCCCCGTCCCCGCAACGGAGCGGCGTTCCCGCCGCGCGGGGCGAAATCACGCCCCGTAGAACTGGCGGATATACGCCTCCACGTCCGCCCTGGTTCCGGTAAACACGCCGGGGCTCTCCATCTTCAAAGATACGCAGGCGGTGGCGTACAGCAGCGCCTCACGGATGTCCGCCCCGGCCATGCGCATGGCCAGATAGGACCCGAAGGTGGTGTCCCCCCTGCCGGTGCGCCCGGAGAGGTTGCGCGCCTTCACCGGGCAGGTGACGATCTCCCCCCCGTTATAGGCCAGCATCTCCGTGTTGTGGGAAATGACGATCTCCTTGGCCCCCCAGGCGTGCAGCTGCCGGGCAGCGGCCTCCCGGTCGGTGAGGCCGGTGAGGATCTCCGCCTCGGCGGCGTCGGTCTTGAAGAAGTCCATGTAGGGCAGATAGGTCATCTTGTCCGCCCAGTCGTGGAAGCACATCTTCCCCCCCTCGTTGTGCCGCAGGAAGCCCTGGGCGTCGGCGGAGACCAGGGCCTTCTCGCGGAGCCGCTCAATAAGCGCATTGGGAAAATCCCCGTACAGCAGTCCTGCCAGATGGTAGAGCTTACAGGGAACGTCGGGAATCTCCTCCGGCAGGATGGGGTCCGACTGGGCGGGGCAGCTGGAGTTGCGCCGCTCCCGGTCGGCGGTAAAGTACTCATTGCGCATCAACGTGGTCTTTCCGGAGGGCAGCAGGGCGACATCCTCCCCGTCCATGTGGAGGACATCCAGAATATCCCGATCCTCCGGCGCGATCTTCACTGCGGCGAACACATTCCCGCCCACAGACCGGGCCGCCGGGGTGCAGAAGGTTACAGCGCCGCCGGCGCTGCGGTCCTCGGCCCCGGTGTAGTCGATGTTTATGTCCCGCGTGGCGGGGCCTATAATCATCAAATCGTAGGTTTTCATCATCCATACCTCGTTTCTTCGCGCCCTCCGGGCGCGAGGGGT
>CAJTOM010000147.1 GCA_910577915.1 uncultured Oscillospiraceae bacterium | reverse complement strand
AGGTCCTGGCAGGGGGAGCCGAAGGTGATGATGTCCACGGGCGGCAGCTTGCCGCCGTGGAGCTTCGTGATGTCGCCGACGTGTTCCATGTCCGGGAAGTGCTTCTTCGTCACGGAGACGCACTCCGGGACGATCTCGCTGGCCCACAGGGGCCTGATCCCATAAAAAGAGGCGGCATAGGGAAAACCTCCTATGCCGTCGAACAGGGAACCGAGCGTAAGCTGCCCTTTATTCAATTCTTCTTTCCTCCGCTGTTGTTCTTGCTGTTGTCGAACTCCATCTGGAACTTCGCCCGGCCGTCCTCCTCGGTGGTGAGCAGGACATCGGCGTTGTAGGTCCTGCCCGTCCGCTGGCTCTTGCAGTCCTTCAGCTTGATGCGCCCCTCCTTCACCAGCTTCTCGGCCATGCCAGCGGTCAGGTGCTTGCCGATCTTCTTGAAGTAGGCGTTGTCCTTCCAGAGGACGAAGCGGCACTCCCGGTTAGCGCAGAACCAGCCCTTGTCACGCTCCGCCACGTCCGCCCCGCAGTGGGGGCAGCTCCCGATCACCATACCCTTACCCGGCATATCCATCTGTACTCCTTTCACCGTCTCATAGTTCTTTACAAGGTCAGTCACCATCCCGGCGATCTCCCGCATGAAATCGTCAGGCGCATAGCCGCCCTTCTCGATGCCCAGCAGCTTCTCCTCCCACTCCGCCGTCATGGTGGGGGACTGTATCTGCTCCGGCACAACGGCGGCCAGGGCGCGGCCCTTGTCCGTGGGGACCAGCGCCTTGGCCTTCTTGTCCCCCTTGCGTTCCACAAAGCCCTTCTGCACCAGCTTCTCGATGATGGCGGCGCGGGTGGCGGGAGTGCCGATGCCTTTCCGCTCCACATCCTCCGGCATCTCCTCAGCCCCGGCAGCCTCCATGCTCTGGAGAAGGGTGTCCTCCGTGAACCGTTTGGGGGGCGTCGTCTTTCCCTCTTTCAGCTCCACCTTGGCGAGGGGCAGCTCCGCATCCTCCGAGAGGGCGGGGATGGGCGGCGCGTCGTCCCCGTCCTTCTCATCAGTGCTGGCGGCAGTGGCATACGCCCGCCAGCCGGGGTCCGTGACCGTCTTGCCCTTGGCCTTGAACTGGTGTCCGGCGCACTCCAGCGTGACGGCGGTCTCCGAGTAGCGGCAGGGGTCGCCCACGGCGCAGACGAGGCGCAGGGCGATCAGGTCCAGCACCGCCAGCTCCCCGGAGGGCAGGGCGGCAAGGTCGGCGGACTCCAGCGTTTTCGTGGGGATGATGGCGTGGTGGTCGGTGACTTTCTTCCCGTTGATGACCTGGGCGGCGTTCACCGGCGCGGGGGCGTCCGGGGAGATGCCCCGCTTTTTCTGCACCATCCCCACCAGCCCCGGCAGCATCCCCGCCATGTCCTCCGTGAGGTAGCGGCTGTCCGTCCGGGGGTAGGTGACGAGCTTCTTCTCATAGAGGCTCTGGGTGTAGTCCAGGGTCTGCTTCGCCGTGAAGCCCAACTGACGGTTGGCGTCCCGCTGGAGGGAGGTCAGGTCGTAGAGCGCCGGGGGCTTCTCCGTCCTGTCCCTGCGCTCCGCCTTTACCACGGTGGCCGTACCCGCCATACGGCACTCCTCCACTACCTTCTCCGCCTCGGTCTTTTCCTTCAT
>CAJTOM010000146.1 GCA_910577915.1 uncultured Oscillospiraceae bacterium | reverse complement strand
CCCTCCGACGAGGATCCCGCTCCCTCCGACGAGACTCCCGACGAGGAGCCCGCCGCTCCCTCTGAGCAGCCCGCTCCCTCCGGCGAGGACATGGAAGCCTCCGGCGAGCCCGCCGCTCCCGTGCAGTTCTCCGCCCTGTCCCTCGCGGACGGCCCCGCCGGCTCCTGGCGGCTGGCGGACGGCGAGCCCGGCACGGTCACCTTCTCCGTCCACTGCGAGGAACCCGAGGAGCCCGATGTGCCCGATGTGCCCGATGTGCCGGAGACCCTGGAGGTCACCGTCGTCTGGCTGGACGATGAGGACGGCAATACCCTGAAAACCGCCAAGGTGGAGGTCCCCGCAGACGATCCCACCAGCATTCCCGGCCGTCTGTACCCCCGCAATCCCACCCGGGACGGCTACCGCTTCACCGGCTGGAGCGACCCCGTTGAGCGCGATGGCGTCGTCACCATCGTCGCCCAGTGGGAGAAGCTTCCCGAGGAGGAGCGCACACTGACCGTCACCTGGCTGGACTGGGACGGCGCCCTTCTGGCCCGTGAGGACTGGGATCCCGACGATCCCGAGCCCCGCTACCCCGGCAGGACCCCCGTCCGCCCCGACAGCAGCCGCTACACCTACACTTTCAGCGGCTGGGACCGCCAGGTGGACGGCGAGGGGAACGTGACCTACACCGCCGTCTACACCCGCGACCGCATCTACGATGACGACGACGGCGATAACAACTACGGCGGCGGTACCGCCCCCACGCCTCCCGCCACGACGATTCCCGACGCGGATGTCCCCCAGGGCGGCGACACCACCACCATTCTGGATGAGCAGACGCCTCTGGCGGGCGCCATCGGCCTGAACAACACGGAGCACTTCGCCTATATGATCGGCTATGAGAACGGCACCGTCCGGCCTCTGGGCCAGATCACCCGCGCGGAGGTGGCCACCATCTTCTTCCGGCTGATGGACGACAGCTTCCGCAGCCAGTACTGGTCCACCGCCAGCGGCTTCAGCGATGTTGCCGCCGGCAAGTGGTTCAACAACGCCGTCTCCACCGGCGTCAACGCCGGCAAGCTCACCGGCTACCCCGACGGCACCTTCCGCCCCAACCAGTCCATCACCCGCGCCGAATTTGCGGCCATCGCGGTGCGCTTCCTCAGTGATGAGGTCCAGGGCGTCAGCGGCGGCAGCTTCAGCGACACGGCGGGCCACTGGGCGGCGGACGCCATCGGCCGTGCGGCGGCGGCGGGCTGGATCACCGGCTATCCCGACGGCGCCTTCCGTCCCAACCAGTCCATCACCCGTGCCGAGGCGGCCACCATCATCAACAACATGCTGGGCCGCGCCCCCGACAAGGATCACCTGCTGGCCGGTATGACCACCTGGCCGGACAATCCGGAGGGAGCCTGGTACTACGAGGCCATCCAGGAGGCCACCAACAGCCACGACTATGACCGCGACGAGCTCGGCGTCACCGAGATTTGGCGCGCCATTCAGACCGTGCGCGACTGGAAGGCTCTGGAGGAGCAGTGGGCCGCCTGACGGCGCCACACGCAGCAACCTGCAAACCCCAAAGAGGGCCCTGCGGCTGACGCCGCAGGGCCCTCTTACTATTTGTAATCTTGTCGGTTACTCATCCAGCTTCAGCACCGCCATAAACGCCTCCGTCGGCAGCTGCAC
>CAJTOM010000145.1 GCA_910577915.1 uncultured Oscillospiraceae bacterium | reverse complement strand
CACCAGACCGAACTGGCCATAGGCCAGGGTATTGCCCCGGGTGGCCTTGCCGGTCATACGGCCCCGGTGCACACGGCGGTACTTGACTCTCTTAGGGAGCAGCATTACTGTGCGCCTCCTTCCTTCGGAGTGTTGTCCCCGGCAGGACGGGGGCCACGGTTGTTGTTAAAGTTGCCCTGGCCGGCGGGACGGGGGCCGCGGTTAAAACCGCCGCCCTGGCGGTCCCGGTTGAAGCCGCCCCGGCGGTCGCCGTCCCGGCGGTCCCGGCGGGGACGCTCCCGGCGCTCCTGATAGGGCTTGCTGGTATCCAGGGTGCGGGGGGTGGTGCGCAGGGCCTGGGTGAGCACCTCGCCCTTGTAGATCCACACCTTCACGCCGATGCGGCCGTAGGTGGTGGCAGCCTCGGCAAAGCCGTAGTCGATGTCGGCCCGGAGGGTCTGCAGGGGGATGGTGCCGTCGTGGTAGTGCTCGGAGCGGGCGATCTCGGCGCCGCCCAGACGGCCGGAGCAGGAGGTCTTGATGCCCTTGGCCCCGGCACGCATGGCCCGGCCCATGGAGTTCTTCATGGCCCGGCGGAAGCCGATGCGCTTCTCCAGCTGCTGGGCGATGTTCTCCGCCACCAGCTGGGCGTTGGTGTCCACGTTCTTGACCTCGACGATGTTCAGCGCCACGGTCTTGCCCAGCTTCTTCTCCAGCTCCACGCGCAGCTTCTCGATGTCCTCGCCGCCCTTGCCGATGACCACGCCGGGACGGGCGCAGTGCAGGTAGATGCGGACCTTGGCGTTGTCCCGCTCGATCTCGATCTTGGGGATACCGGCGCCGTAGAGGGTCTTTTTCAGATAATCACGGATCTTCTTGTCCTCCACCAGCAGGTCGCCCACCTTCTCGCTGCGGGCATACCAGCGGGAGTCCCAATCCTTGATGACGCCCACGCGCAGGCCGTGGGGATTAACTTTCTGTCCCATATCGTTCCTCCTCCCTTAGCGCTCGCTCACGGCGATGGTGACGTGAGAGGTACGCTTGTTGATCCGGTACGCGCGGCCCTGAGCCCGGGGCATGATGCGCTTGATGATGGGGCCGGGGTTGGCGCAGCAGGCGGACACGTACAGCTTCTCAGGGTCCATCTGGTGGTTGTTCTCCGCGTTGGCGGCGGCGCTCTTCAGCAGCTTGAGCACGGGCTCAGAGGCGGCCTTGGGGGTCTGCATCAGGATGGCGGTGGCGGTGGCCACGTCCTTGCCCCGAATCAGGTCCAGGACGATCTTCACCTTACGGGGAGAGATCCGCAGATATTTCAGATTGGCTTTTGCTTCCATCTCGTCTCTCCTCCTTACTTACCGGTCTTGCTGCCCGCGTGACCCCGGAAGGTGCGGGTGGGCACGAACTCGCCCAGCTTGTGGCCCACCATGTCCTCGGTGACATAGACGGGCACGTGCTTGCGGCCATCGTGCACAGCAAAGGTGTGTCCCACGAAGGAGGGGAAGATAGTGGAGGCACGGCTCCAGGTCTTCAGAACCTTCTTCTCGTTCTTTTTGTTCAGCTCATCAACCCGCTTCAGCAGCTCGGGGGCGCAAAAGGGGCCTTTCTTAACGCTTCTGCTCATCTTTTACACTCCCTCCTTATTTGCTGCCGCGGCGCTTGACAATAAACTTGTCCGTGCGGTTCTTGGTCTTGCGGGTCTTGTAGCCCAGGGCCGGCTT
>CAJTOM010000144.1 GCA_910577915.1 uncultured Oscillospiraceae bacterium | reverse complement strand
GGGAGGGGGCGGGCAGGGCGGTCCCGGTCTTCTCCTCAAACAGACGCTGAATGTTGTGCAGATGCTCTCGATGAAATGTGTTCACAATGGTCCTCCTTTCTCATAGCCGGCGATGATCGCCCGCAGCTTCCGCTTGGCGCGGTAGAGAGTGTTTTCCACCTTCTTGCCGGGGATGTCCAGGGCCAGGGCGATCTCCTTGGGCTTCTGGTCGTAGTAGTACCGGCGGAGGAAAATCTCCTGCTCCGGCTGGTCCAGGGTTTTGATGGCCGACGCGAGGGCGGCTTTCGTCTCCTCCCGCAGCATGCCGTCCCACAGGCCCGCCTGGGCGATGAACGCGCCGTCGTCCAGGGGGAGAGCGGCGCTCCGGGCCAGGGCGCGGCAGCGGTCGACGGCCTGGCTCCTGGCCACGACGGCGAGCCAGGAGCGGAGGCTCCCGCGCCGGGGGTCAAATTTGTCCGGGTGCTGCCAGAGGTAGACGAAGACGTCGGCGACGCACTCCTCCACATCCTGGTCGGACCCGACGCCCCGCAGCACAGAGCCGGCGACGGACCACATGAGCCGGGCGTATCTGGTGATGACGCCGGCAATGGCCCCCTCGTCTCCCCGCTGTATGGCGCGTATGATGGCTTCGTCCCGCAAAGGGGTTCACCTCCTGCCGCTTGATTTGACCGGTCGGCTATAGTACGACGAAAAAAGGAAAAACACTCAGGGGGCGGAAAAATTTTAGGCCTCCTGGGGGGGAGAAGCGGGGCTGGGGAGTCTATGGTATCATGATATATGGGGTTGTCAAGGTGCGCTCTGTGCGGTCTTCTTGACCCCGCCGCACGCGGCCCGGTACCTGGGCCTGGTCGCACTTACTTTCGGACTTGGCTACCGCGGTGGTGGTGCTCCCTACAACCTGTAGGGCGGAAGGAGGGGGGAGTTGTACGGGGGCGTGCGACCGGGAGAAATTTTTCGGGAAAATTTGCAAAATCCTATTTACACCACGTATAGTGTCTGCTATACTATACTTCCTGTATTTCGGCTTTCGCCCAGGCGGGGCCGGCGGGTGCGAGATCAAGAGGAGAGGTACACAGAGAGAATGAATGAGAATTTTTCGCGGGTGCTGGCGCTGCTGCGGCAGGAGAAGGGCGTCAGCCAGAGGAAGGCGGCGTCGGAGCTGGGGATCAGTCAGGCGCTGCTCAGCCACTATGAGAACGGCATCCGGGAGCCGGGGCTGGCCTTTGTGGCCAGGGCCTGCGACTACTACCACGTGTCGGCGGACTATCTGCTGGGGCGCACGCTGAGCCGGGACGGGGCCATCATCGAGGCGGAGGAGCTCATGGACGCCAGCGAGGCCAAGGAGAACCTGAAGGGCAGCATCATGGCCAAGCTGCAGAAGAAGCTGATTGTGAACACCACCAGCGTGCTCTTTGACCTGCTGGGGCAGGTGGGGAGCAAGGAGGCGGTGGGCCACGCGGGGGCCTATCTCAGCAGCGCCCTCTATCAGCTTTTCCGGCAGCTCTACCGCTGCGCCGGCGGAAATGAGAGCTATTTTTCCATTGACAGGCAGACCTTTGACATGGATGTGCTGTCTGCGGACATGACCCTGGCGCGGATTCACTACGCCCGCGCCCTGGAGGCCTACAAGGGGGGGTATCCCCCGGTGGATGCGCAGTCCCTGGCGGAGGGCTACCAGGGGCTGGCCCAGGCGGTGGCGCAGGTGTTTCATAATACGGATGAGAGGGCGAGGGGGCTGGAGGAGTGAGGCGTTCGCCGCCTCCGGCGGCGAGGGGGGCTGCGGTGCAGCCCTACAGCCTTGCGGGGGCTACGCGCCCCCGCGCCCCGCGGTTACTTTTTGTGCAAACAAAAA
>CAJTOM010000143.1 GCA_910577915.1 uncultured Oscillospiraceae bacterium | reverse complement strand
GAGAGGGGGAGGGCGTGGAAAGTGCCAGGGCCGCAAAAGGGCAGACTTTCCCCCAGGTGTGACGTTCATCGCTCCCGCCCCCTTTCCCGCCTGCGGTACATCTCCAACGCTTTTACAATGGTGTCCTCGATCTTCTGTGCGGGCGTCCCCGCAGGGAAAAACTTGTCGATACGGTTCCGGGGCATTTTGAATTGCTCCACCTGATTGGGCTTTTCCTCCTGCATGATGGACAGGATCACTTCGGGATTGAGCTTGCCTTTTTCGGAAAAGTCCCTGATTTTGATGGCCTGGGCGTGAGAGGGGGTGCAGTCCTCGCTCTCCATGATCTCCAACAAGGCGGTTTGCTCATTCTCCGGCAGATAGGACAGCTCCACGGCGGGGCGCAGGGCCATTTGCGGTTTGTCCTTTTCTTTCAGCACAGTATTGTCCACCATGTCCAGCAGTTCGGGCACAAGGTTCGTCAGGCGAATATAGCGTTGAATTTGTGTGTTACTATCAGGAGAATTAGACGCTAAAATCTCTCTTGATTTTCCCATCAAAGAATGGTGTCCCACCGGGACACCATTTTCTTTGCTCGGTCTGCCCGCCTGCCGCTTCATGGCGTCCAGCTTCATTTTATAAGCAAGTGCCTTTTCCGAGGGCAATACTTTCTCCCGTTGAAGATTGCTGTCCACCATGATAATGATGGCTTCATCATCGGTCAGCTCCCGGACGATACAGGGCATTGTGGGCAACTCTGCCAGTTCCGCCGCCAGCTTGCGCCGGTGGCCTGACACCATTTGATAACTGCCGTCCGGCATGGGCCGCACCAGCGCAGGAGAGAGGACGCCACGCTCCCTGACGCTCTCCACCATCTGCTCCATTTCCTCATCCATCCGCACCTTGAACGGGTGGTCGGGAAAGTCGCTGATTTGAGCGGCGGGCAGGTCGATCACATAACTGCGTTGGGCGTTGTCCCGTTCCTCCTGAGTGGTAAAGATGCTATCTACCGAGGTCAGAAGTCCGGCTGCGCTCTTTTTGCCCAATTTCCAGCACCTCCTTTGTCAGTTTGCGGTAGGCGTCCGCCGCCCGTCCCCTGGGTTCGTACTGGAAGATGCTCTTGTCCGCCGTGCTGACCTCCGCCAGCCGAACAGTGGACGGGATCACCGTGTCCAGCACAGGCAGGTGCCGTCCAAAATTGGATTTGACGCTGTTCACAATGTCCTTGCGGAACGTGGTTTCGTTTGCCATTGTCAGAAATACGCCGCCGATTTTCAGCCGGGGGTTGATCTGACGCTGGATATTCCGCACCGTCCCCACCAGCTCCGTCATGCCCTCCGCCGCCAGATAGTCGGCCTGGACAGGGACAAGAACATAGTCCGACGCAGACAGGGCGTTGATGACCAGCATACCCAGCGAGGGGCGGCAATCCAGCAGAACATAGTCATAGTCCCGCTTCACGCTGTCCACATACTGACGCAGTACCGTTTCCCGGCTCATCACGTTCACCAGCCCCACCTCCACGGCGGACAGGCTGCGGTTCCCCGGCACAAAGTCAAAGCCCTCATGGTGGCGCATGATCTCCGGGTGTCCGGCTGGCTCTGCCCCGGCCACTACATCATTCATGGTGTTTGCAAGGCTCAACGGCAGCTCGTGGGGCTTGCGCTGGCCCAACATCTTTGTCAGGTCGCCTTGGGGGTCTACGTCCAGCAGCAGGACTTTTTTTCCTTCCAGCGCAAGACCGGCCCCCAGGTTGTAGACGGTGGTGCTTTTGCCAACTCCGCCTTTTTGATTCGCTACGCTTATCACTTTCGGTTTCGCCATTTGGGGGTTCCTCCTTTCATAAATTTAGCCGCCTGCGGCGAGACAGACGGCTATGTAAGTGGGCC
>CAJTOM010000142.1 GCA_910577915.1 uncultured Oscillospiraceae bacterium | reverse complement strand
AGGGCGGTAAAGATGGCTTCCACCGCGCCGGCGGCCCCCAGCAGGTGGCCGGTCATGGACTTGGTGGAGCTGACCATCAGCTCCCTGGCGTGGCCGCCGAATACTGTGTGGATGGCCGCCGTCTCGCTCTCGTCGTTGAGGGGGGTGGAGGTGCCGTGGGCATTGATGTAGTCCACCGCCTCAGGGGAAATCCCGGCGTCGGCCAGGGCCTGGGCCATACAGGCGGCCCCGCCCGCCCCGCCCGGGGCGGGGGCGGTGATGTGGTGGGCGTCGCAGTTGGCGCCGTAGCCAATCACCTCGGCGTAAATCTTCGCTCCCCGGGCTTTGGCGTGGTCCAGCTCCTCCAGCAGGAGGGCGCCCGCCCCCTCCCCCATGACAAAGCCGGAACGCTCCGCGTCAAAGGGGATGGAGGCCCGCAGGGGATCGGTGCTCTCGCACAGGGCCTTCATGGCGGTGAAGCCCCCCATAGCCAGGGGCGTGACGGCAGCCTCAGCCCCGCCGCACAGCATCACCTCAGCATAGCCGTCCCGGATATGCCGGAAGGCATCCCCCACGGCGTTGGTCCCCCCGGCGCAGGCGGTGACCACGCAGGAACACATGCCCGTAAAGCCGCAGCGGATGGCCATGTGGCCCGCCGCCATGTTGGAGATAATCATGGGGATCATGAAGGGAGAAACCGTGTCGTACCCCCGCTCGCTCCCCCGCCGGTGGGCCTCCCCCACCGTCTCAAAGCCGCCGATGCCGCTGGAGAAGATGACCCCGCAGCGGTCCGGCTTCTCCCGCTCCCGGTCCAGGCCGGCGTCGGACATGCACTCCTGGGCGGCAATGAGGGCCAGCTGGGTGAAGCGGTCCATTTTTTTGGCCTCCCGCCTGCCCAGCAGGCCGTCAATGTCCAGACCCTTCACCTCGCCGGCCAGCTTGACCTTCATCTCCGCCGTGTCATACCGGGTGATGGGCCCGATGCCGCATTTTCCCGCCTTGACAGCCGTCCAGCTCTCGGCGACGGAGTTCCCCACCGGGTTGACCGTCCCCATGCCGGTGATTACCACTCTGCGCTTTTCCATATCCTTCACCTCATTAAACCGCCATGCCGCCGTCTACGCACAGCACCTGCCCGGTGATGTAGCCGCACTCCGTCCCGGCGAAGAAGGCCACCGCCCGGGCTACGTCCTCGGAGGAGCCGGGCCGGCCCTTGGGGATGGTGGTCAGCATGGCCTGCCGGGCCTTTTCAGGCAGGGCGGCGGTCATGTCTGTCTCGATAAAGCCGGGGGCCACGGCGTTGACGGTGATGTCCCGGCCGGCCAGCTCCTTGGCGGCCGCCTTCACCAGTCCCAGCACCCCCGCCTTGCTGGCGGCGTAGGCGGTCTGGCCCGGGTTGCCCCGCAGCCCCACCACGCTGGACAGGCAGACAATCCGTCCATACTTCTGCCGCAGCATCACCTTCGCCGCCGCCCTGGTGCAGAAGTAGGCCCCCTTCAGGTTGGTATCCAGAGTCTTTGTAAAATCCTCCTCCTTGGCGGTCATGAGCAGGCCGTCCCGGGAGATGCCGGCGTTGTTCACCAGAATATCCAGCCGGCCGAACCGCTCCTTCACCGCAGTCACCAGAGCGTCGCAGGCGGCGGGGTCGGACACGTCGGCCTGAAAGGCCTCCGCCTCCACCCCCAGCTGGCGGCACAGCGTGACGGTCTCCTCCGCCGCGGCGCTGTTGCCCGCGTAGTTGACGGCCACCGCCGCCCCCCGCCGGGCCAGCTCCAGGCAAATAGCCCGCCCGATCCCCCTGCTGCCGCCGGTGACCAGGGCCACATTTCCATCCATGCTCATGCTGTTTCTCCTTTCAGGGCGGACACCACACTGTGGAAATCCGCCGCTGTGTCGATATGATAGGTTTTTAT
>CAJTOM010000141.1 GCA_910577915.1 uncultured Oscillospiraceae bacterium | reverse complement strand
ACAGGCCGTTTGCCACCTTGCTCACCGCCGTGTCCGTGTCATACCCGCCGATGCCCTCAAACTTGGCGGACAGCTCCCCGTACCGGCGCAGGGTGGCCTCGCTGCCGTCCCCCGCCGCCATGGCGGCGGTCAGCCGCTCCATCTCCTCCGCCAGCTTCTGGTGGCGGGCGAAGGCGGTGTGCAGAACGTCGTCCACCGTGTACCCCTCGGGATACACGGGGATCTGGGAGATGAGGCCCAGGCGGCGGTTTTTGGCGATCACCACCTCGCCCTCGTCGGCCTCCAGCTCCCCGGTGAGAATCCGGAAGAGGGTGGACTTCCCCGCGCCGTTGCGGCCCAGCAGGCCCACCCGCTCGCCGGTCTCGATCTGGAAGGTCACGCCGTCCAGAATGTTGTTCCCTATTTCAAAGGATTTTTTCAGTTCATTGACGCTGATTTCTATCATGGTTTTTTCCTATCGTACACAGTGTGCTTTCAGAAGGGGTAGTCCCGCAGGCAGTCGGCCATGAGGTCGAAGCGGTTGAGGAAGTGGGAGGCCTTCAGAAGGACGGCGCTGCCGGGGGTGAAGAGGGAGAGAAGGTCCTCCCGGGCGGCGTCGCGGTTTTCGTACCAGCGCACGTCGGGGCACCCCGCCGCCTGGGCCTCTGGGACCATATAGGCTCGGCTCCGGGGCCCTACGGCCAGCAGGACCTCCACGCCCAGCTCCCCCACCAGGCGGCCCACCGCCCGGTGGCCGGACTCCTCGGCGGCGCCCAGCTCCGTCATATCCCCCAGCATGGCGATGCGCCTGCCGCCGGTGTGGCGGGCCAGAATGCGCACGTCGGCGCAGACGGAGCGGGGGTTGGCGTTGTAGCTGTCGTTGATCATCACCCGGCCGCCGGGCAGGCGCTCCAGCCGCAGCCGGTTGTCCGCCGGGGCGTAGGCCGCCGCGCCCCGGACGATCTCCTCCGCCGTCAGGCCCAGGCGCTCCGCCGTCACGGCGGCCATGGCCGCCAGCTTGGCCATGTGGGGCGCGGGAGAGGGGATGGTGAGGGCGTAGCGGTTTCGTTCCGTCACCACGTCGCAGCGCAGGGCGTCCATGCCCAGAAATGCCAGGTTTTCAATGCGGACGGCGCAGTTCTCCCCGCCGCCGCAGCGGAGGATCTCGCAGTCCGGGCGGAGGGTGTTCAGCAGCTCGTCGTCCCCGTCCAGCACCGCCAGGCCGCCGGGGCGGAGGTTTTCAAAGATCTCCGCCTTGGCCGCCAGAATTTCCCGCCGGCTTTTAAAGTACTCCAGGTGCACGTCGTCCACGTTGGTGATGACCGCGACGTCCGGGCGCACGGCCAGGCCCAGGGAGCGAATCTGGCCGGGGGCGTCCATGCCGGTCTCGACCACCGCCGCCTGGTGCTCCGGCATGAGGGAGAGGAGGGTCAGGGGCGCGCCGATGTCGCCGTTGAGGTTGCCGGGGGTCTTGAGGGTGTTGTACCGCTGGGAGAGGATGCCGGCCAGGAGCTCTTTGAAGGTGGTTTTGCCCATACTGCCGGTGATCTGCACCACGGGGATGGAGAACTGACCCCGGTACCACCCGGCCAGATCCCGCAGGGCCCGCCGGGTGTCCTCCACCCGGATGTAGGTCTTGTCGGGCCGGAGCGTCTCCGGCATCCGGGCGCAGAAGCATCCCGCCGCGCCGGCGGTCAGGGCTTTGTCAATGTAGTCGTGGCCGTCGAAGCGCTCCCCTGTCAGGGGAACGAACCACACGGAGGGGGCAATGGTTCTGCTGTCGGTGGACAGGGCGTCGATGGTCAGTGCGCCGTCACCGTAGAGGGTGCCGCCGACGGCGGCGGCCATCTGGGAAGTGGTCATGGGGAGCATAGGAGGCCTCCTTCTTCGCGCCCTCCGGGCGCGAGGGGTGAATTCTTCTATTCGGAAGCTTGCGGGGGCTGCGCGCCCCCGCGCCCTGCGGTTACTTTTTGTGCAAACAAAAAGTAACCAAA
>CAJTOM010000140.1 GCA_910577915.1 uncultured Oscillospiraceae bacterium | reverse complement strand
GACAGGCCGGTGTAGAGGTTTTTCGTCCAGTGGGCAGAGTATTTCAGCATGGCCTTGACGCTGTCATACACCCGGATCTTCTGGGCGTCCGAGGTGGGTTCCACCAGGGCGGCCCGGCCAGCGGTGAAGGATGTACCGGGGACGGAGAGCTGGCCGCAGGAGGCCCAGACCGCCACCTGGGTGGCGTATTTATACTCGTCCTCCGTCAGACTGGCGATGCCCCGCACGTCATCGGGATGCAGTTCTTTGAACTGCTCCAGGGTGCGCATGGGGTAGCCGTTGGCGAACACCCCCATGGTCTGGGGGTTCCGGTCGTACTCCTGCAGGGTCAGGGCCTTGTTGGGCGAGACTGCCGACAGGCCCCAGTTGACGCAGTAGGCGGTGCCGGTGAGTCCATCGTTGCTGGTGTAGCTCCAACTGCTGCCGCTCAGGCTGCCGCCCGTGCTTTTGGACAGGTACTCATGGCGGCCCAGGTACTGGATGTTGACGGTGCCGCTGCCGTTCAGCGAGGCGGCGCTGGCGGGCAGGGTGAACAGGCTGGCCAGCGTAGCCACCACCAACAACAGGGAGAGAAAACGGGTAAAAGGCTTGTGTTTCATGAAAACTCCTTTCTGTTGCGATCTGTTTGAGAACAAAAAAGCGGCAGGCCGTTTTCCGGCCTGCCAGCGTGAAGGATGTATCTTGCTTATTTCGTTGATCCGGGTACGAATAGTTCCTTGAGGAAGGCGGTGGCTTCCGGAGCCTGATCCTTCCCGGTCTGGTAGCTTTCCACCAGCAGTACCCCGTTCCTGCCGGAGAGGTCGTTGGCGGACACATCCACATGGAGCCATTGACCATCCACATACACGAGGTTCCAAGTGTGGGTCTTACTGCTGACGGTGAAGCATGGGATGTCCGCCGCGGCGCAGAGGAACTTCAACGCTCTGGCGTAGGACCCGCAGGCCGCTTTCAGCTCCCCGGCGTGGGGGGCGAAGGTCTGGGTGATGCCGGCTGTTTTTCCCTTTTGGTAGGCCAGCAGGGTGCGGATGTAGTCGTTGAAGGCTTCCACCCGCTCCCGGTCCGTCATCTCCGCCGTGCCCTCGATGACCGGCTGGACGAAGTCCAAGGGCGCTTGATAATTCTCCGGCATTTCGGCGGACACGGCGAAGTAGTCCAAGTACCGCCAGTAGTCGGTGAAGTTCTGTGGCACATGATGTTCGTAACGCAGCACCCCTTCCATGCGCCCGATCAGCTTTTTCACCGCGCTGTAGTCCTCCTTGGACACCTGTGTGTAGGCGGGGGCGGTGCCGCTGGTCCCGTCCACCATGGTCTGGCGGATGGCGTTGTACAGCTCCCGGCTGTACACGCCGGTGAACACCTCCGGGCTGGCCTCCTGAGAGAAGTCCTCCCGGCTCCAGTGGTCCGCGCTGATGGTGTAGGGTTCTGGCTGCAGCGTTGGGGCCCCCCCGCCTGGGTGGGTACGGCCAGCAGGGCCGCGGTCATGGTTCCTGCCAGCAGCAGGGGCAGGGTTTTTCTGTTTTTCATACTCGATTCCTCCGTTTTGTAATGTGGTGGGGCTTTCGCAAACCGAACCATACCACATGACGTGCGAGAAATCGAGAATTATCGGCAGACAGCGTTCCGAGACAAGATTTGCTGGGCAACATCCACAATGGCCCCTGCCGCTATCTGACTGTGCTGCTCTCCGCTTTCCTTCCATTCCTTTCCGGCGGCTTTGCCGCCCGTCCAAGGGAAGGGGTAGGGGAAGGGAAAGAATTCAGTAATTGATAAGTCTTTATTTATTTTCTATCTTTATTTAATTGCGTTGGATTTACCTACGTAGGTTTTTCCGGCGTTGGATAATCCGGCAACGGTTTTCCCGATGCCGGTTATTCCAGCACGGGGGGATCGGACGGCGGCTGAGGCTGTTCGTAGATGCTGTACTCCGCTCCGCACAACCGTCCCTGGCTGTCTCGTTCCCTTGTCCGCACAATATACCCGGCCCGCTCCAGTTCATA
>CAJTOM010000139.1 GCA_910577915.1 uncultured Oscillospiraceae bacterium | reverse complement strand
AGCGACTTTTTGGTTACTTTTTGTTCGCACAAAAAGTAACCGCAGGGCGTGGGGCCGCGCAGGCCCCGCCGCCAAAGGGCAGATGAGCAGCCCCGCCGCCCGCAGGGCGGCAGTGCCGCAGTTTTGAAGTCTTCCCTTACTATATGTCAAACCGCCGCGTTTTTCAATAGGCTGCGGCCACCTTTTTTGCTTATTTTACGGTTTTTCCTTTTTCTACTTGTTATCTCCTGGGAAATAGTATATAATAATGAACCGCGAATCCTTATTTTTCCGCTGAAAGGGTGTTATCCATGATAAAGCTGCAAACGAAAAAAGGAGAGATCAGCATCAGCGACGCCGTGTTCACCAACATCACCGGCAACGCCGCCACCAACTGCTTCGGCGTCAAGGGCATGGCCTTCCGCTCCATGACCGACGGCCTGGTCCACCTGCTGCGCAAGGAGGCCATGAGCAAGGGTGTTCAGGTCCTCTACAACGGGGACGCCACGGTCTCCATCCGCCTGCATATCATTGTCGAGCACGGCATCAACATCACCGCCGTCTGCCGCTCCATTATGAGCGAGGTGCAATACAAGGTCAGCAAGTACACCGGCATACCCGTCAAGAGCGTGGACGTCTGTGTTGACTCTGTTGTGTCCAATTCCAAGGGGGTATAACGCGCGATGATTCAGACAATTGACGGACTTCAGTTCAAGCAGATGGTGCTGCACGGCGCAGCCGCCATCACCCTGCAGAAGCAGCAGATCAACGACCTCAACGTCTTCCCCGTGCCCGACGGCGACACGGGCACCAATATGAGCCTCACTATCGGCACCGCTGCCGCCGAGCTGCGCAAGGGCGAGCCGGCGGGCGTGGGCGAGGCGGCCTCCATCACCGCCGGGGCCCTGCTGCGGGGCGCCCGGGGGAACTCCGGGGTCATCCTCTCCCTGCTCTTCCGGGGCATGTCCAAGGCCCTCAAGGGCCGGGACGCCGCCGACGGAGCCCTGCTGGCCGCCGCCATGCAGGAGGGCGTGGCCGCCGCCTACGGCGCGGTGATGAAGCCCGCCGAGGGCACCGTGCTCACCGTCTCCCGGCTGGCCGCCAAGCGGGCGGTGGAGGCCGCGGCGGAGAACAGCGAGGTGGAGCACGTGCTGGCGGAGGCCATCCGGGTGGGCTACGAGGTGCTGGCCCAGACCACCGACATGAACCCGGTGCTGAAGAAGGCCGGCGTGGTGGACGCCGGCGGCCAGGGCTACCTGGTCATCCTGGAGGGGATGCTGGCCGCCCTGCGGGGGGAGCCCATGCCGGAGCTGGAGGCCGCCGCGCCCAAGAGCGCCAAGGCGGACTTCAACGCCTTCTCCACCGAGGAGATCACCTTCGCCTTTGACACCGTCTTTATCGTCCGCAAGAGCAGCCCGGACGTGGATCTGACCCCCCTGCGCACCTATCTGGACAGCATCGGCGACAGCCTGGTCATCGGCGAGGACGACGAGGCCTTCAAGGTCCACGTCCACACCGACATCCCCGGCAGCGCCCTCAACGAGTCCCAGAAGTACGGCGTGCTGGAGCTGGCCAAGATTGAGAACATGCGCACCCAGCACGATGACCTGGCCGCCGGCAAGAAGGTCCAGAGCGTGGACGACCTGGACGAGGTGGAGGAGGAGCTGGAGTCCATGGAGGTCCAGGCCGCCCCGGACAAGCGCTATGGCTTCCTCTCCGTCTGCGCGGGGGAGGGGCTGGCCGAGGTCTTCCGGGATCTGGGGGTGGACGGCATCATCTCCGGCGGGCAGACCATGAACCCCTCCACCGAGAGCATTCTCAAGGAGATTGAGAAGGTGCCCGCCGAGGTGGTCTTTGTCCTGCCCAACAACAAGAACATCATCATGGCCGCCGAACAGTGCGTGGGCCTGGTGGAGGGCAAGGAGATCGTGGTGGTGCCCACCCGCACCGTGCCCCAGGGCATTGCCGCCATGCTGGTGCTGGACCCCGAGGGGGAGACCGATTCCAACGCCGCCGCCATGGACGAGGCCCGGAAGAACGTGCGCACCTCTGAAATCAC
>CAJTOM010000138.1 GCA_910577915.1 uncultured Oscillospiraceae bacterium | reverse complement strand
CACAAGCTTCCGTATAGAAGAATTTACCCCTCGCCGCCGGTCGGGCGGCGAAGAAGGAGGCCCCTCTATGCCCCATATCCAACAACTCCCCCCCCATTTGGCCGACCTCATCGCCGCCGGCGAGGTGGTAGAGCGCCCCGCCAGCGTGGTCAAGGAGCTCATCGAAAACGCCATCGACGCCGGGGCGTCGGCGGTGGTGGTGGAAATCCAAAACGGCGGTATGGCCCTCATCCGGGTTACCGACAACGGCTGCGGCATCGCCCCCGAGGAGCTGCCCACCGCCTTCCTGCGCCACGCCACCAGCAAGCTCCGGCGGCCGGAGGACCTGGCCGCCATCGGAACCCTGGGCTTCCGGGGGGAGGCCCTGGCGGCGATCTCCGCCGTCAGCCGGATGGACGTGTTCACCCGGCAGGCCGGCTGTGAGCTGGGGGCATCCCTGTCCCTGGAGGGGGGCGTACCCGGACCGGTGGAGGCCGCCGGGTGCCCGGAGGGCACCACCCTGGTGGTCCGGGACCTCTTCTACAACACCCCCGCCCGGCTGAAGTTTATGAAGAGCGACAGCGCCGAGGCCGCCGCCGTGGGCGGCATGATCGCCCAGATCGCCCTGAGCCGGCCGGAGGTGTCCATCCAGTACGTCCGGGACGGCAAGGAGGAGCTCCACACGCCGGGGGACGGCCGGCTCCTCTCCGCCGTCTACGCCGCCAGAGGCCGGGACTTTGCCCTGGGGCTGGTGCCCGTGGAGGGCGGCGGCGAGGGCGTCCGCGTGGAGGGCTTTGTCACCGAGCCCCTGTCGGGCCGGGGCTCAAGGGCCATGCAGACCTTTTTCTGCTGCGGGCGGATGATCAAGTCCGCCCTGCTCACCGCCGCGCTGGAGGAGGCCTACGCCAACCGGCAGATGAAGGGAAAGTTCCCCGGCTGTGTGCTCCACATCAACCTGCCTCCCCAGCAGGTGGACGTGAACGTCCATCCCGCCAAGACCGTGGTGAAGTTCGCCGCCGAGCGGGCCGTGTTCTCCGCCGTCCACCACACGGTGGCGGATGCTCTGGACCGGACTGCCGCACCGGCGCCCCCGCCCCCCGCGCCCGGAAGCCCGGCGCCCGCACCGGCACCCCAAAAGGACTTCTACCAGACCATGGACGCCAAGACCTTCCGGGAGCGCGAGGCGCGGCCGGCAGGCGGCGGCCAGATCACCGGCACGGAGCTGAGGGGGCGGCTGACCTTCCGGGACGGCGCGGGCCCCCGGCCGCCCCGCCGGGAGAGCACTCCGTCGGAGGGCCCCAGGACGGCGGTGGTGGGCTACGCCGTCACCCAGGTCCGGGAGGCGGCGCAGGAGACGCCTTTGCCGGTCCCGCCCCCGCCGTCCGGCCCGGAGCCGGAGGAGCCGGTTCAGCAGACGCTCACCGCCGCTCCCGCGCCCTGGCGGCTGGCGGGGGAGGTGCTCAACACGTATATCATCGCCGAGGACGGGGAGAGCGTGTGGCTCATCGACAAGCACGCCGCCCACGAGCGGATCAACTTCGACCGGATGAAGGCGGGAACCGAGCCCATCATGCGCCAGCAGCTGCTCTCCAGTGCGGCGGTGGACCTGGCCCAGGAGCAGTACGAGGTGCTGCTGGACAACCTGCCGCTGCTGGAGGAGTTCGGTTTTGAGGCGGAGGACTTCGGGGCGGGGAGCCTGGTGGTCCGGGCCGCCCCGGCGGACCTGGAGGCGGGTATGATCCGGGAGACACTGGAGGAGCTGGCGGACCGCCTTTTGACCGCCGGCAGCGCCGACCCCTCCGCCGCCCGGGACGCCATGCTTCACACCATGGCGTGCAAGGCCTCCATCAAGGGGGGCTGGAAGAGTGACCCCGCAGAGCTCCAGGCGCTGGTGGACAGGGTGCAGAGCGGGGAGGTGCAGTTTTGCCCTCACGGGCGGCCGGTAAAGGTGAGGGTAAGTAAATACGAGATCGAGAAGATGTTCAAGAGGGCGTAGGTGCGGCGCGCCCTCCGGGCGCGAGGGGGGGCTGGGCTGCAGCCCTATCACTTGTGGGGCCTGCGCGGCCCCAC
>CAJTOM010000137.1 GCA_910577915.1 uncultured Oscillospiraceae bacterium | reverse complement strand
AAATTTCCGTATCAGGTTTCCGGAGGCCAGAAGCAGCGGGCCGCCTGCGCCCGAGCAATGGTCGCGGGACAATCCCTGCTCTTGGCTGACGAACCCACCGGGGCGCTGGACTCCAAGGCATCTAAGAATCTGCTGGAAATCATGACCACCATGAACCAGGACATGGGCGCTACCATTCTCATGGTCACCCACGACGCTTACAGTGCCAGCTACGCCAAGCGGGTGCTTTTTCTGAAGGACGGACGGGTGTTCAATGAGCTGCTCCGTGGAGAACGGGGACGGCCCGTATTCTACCATGAAATTCTGGATGTTCTTGCCGCGCTGGGAGGTGATGTCAGTGACGTTATCTGAACTCTCCCTGCGCAACGCCAAGCGTCAGGCCCGGGACTATCTGGTCTATTTTGTCACAGTGGTCATGGCCGCGGCCCTGCTGTATTCGTTTAACGGGCTGGTATTCTCTCAGGAGATCATCACCTTGTCCAAGGGTATCTCCGTACTTCCCCTGATGATCGTGCTGGCCAGTGTGGTGGTGGTGTGCGTCTTTGGCTGGCTGGTGGCCTACGCCACAAAGTTCATGCTCCTGC
The DNA here is from genome assembly GCA_910577915.1 of uncultured Oscillospiraceae bacterium. Taxonomy (GTDB): domain Bacteria; phylum Bacillota; class Clostridia; order Oscillospirales; family Oscillospiraceae; genus Pelethomonas. Next base: position 1,524 of record CAJTOM010000137.1, on the reverse strand, counting down.
GCCGGGGCAGGGAGCTGGGGCTCTATCTGCTCATCGGCATGGAGAACCGGCAGGTGGCCCGGCTGTTCTTTCTGGAAAATCTGGCCGTGGGCGGCTGCGCCCTGGTGCTGGGGACCGCCCTGGGCGGGCTGTTCTATCAGGCGTTCCGTGCCATTATACTGGCACTGTTCGGCCTGCCCTACGCCTTTTCATTCGGCTTTTCCCTCCCCGCCTTGGGACCGACGGTTCTCTATTTTGTCTTGATCTATCTCTTTGCCCTTCGTCGCAGCCGCAAATATATCCGCAGGGCGAATATTCACGACCTGCTCTATGTTGACCAAGCCAACGAGGGCATGGTCATTCATACGGGGAAAATGCGCCGCTGGATTTTCTCTGTTTCCATTGTGCTGGGCGTAATCGGAACCTGCCTATTGATGGCGGGGGGAGCCATCTTTGGTATCATCGGGGCGGGATGCGTCATTGCGTTCCTGTTCGGGTTTTTCCTCTGCTTCGCCTCTGGCGTACCCGCCTACTTCGACTGGCGGCCCACCCGGAAGTACCAGGGACAAAGCCTGCTGGTGTTTCGTACCCTGACAGCCAAGCTGGCCACCATGGGGGTGCTGATGGCCACCATCTCCATGATTTTTACGGCCACCCTGATCTCCGAGGGGGTCGGGCTGGTTTTCCGGGGGCTTTTCGCAGGCCGTGCGGCGGAAAACGCCTGCTTCGACCTGTATATCGGCACTGACGGCGACGAACCGGTCAGCCAGGATTATTTCGATTACATCCAGAATAATATTTCCGTGGAACGGGAGCTGTTATACAGTATTTACCAAGCGGGGAACAGCCAGATTATGGACTATGTGGAAAGCGGGGGCGAGGCCTATTATCGCTACTTCCACCGGGACCCGGTGCTGCGCTACAGCGACTATGCCGCGCTCCGCGCCATTGCCGGATACCCGCCAGTGGAATTGAAGCCGGGGGAGTATCTCATCCACTGTAGAGCCTACCTGGAAAAGCACTTGACCGGCTACACCCAGCCCATCTCCCTGGGAGGCACCAACCTGATTCCCGGCGGGGTTCATACGGAACACCTGCTGCAAAATTACGACACGGGCAACGGGGCGCGGTATATCCTCGTGGTGTCAGACGAGGCGGCGGAGAGCCTTCCGGTGTTTCACCACGCCTATGCGGCCAAGACTACTCAGCCGGTGACGGAGGCCCAATTTGACGTCCTGTGTGACATCAATTACAGACTGGGAGAACAGAATCTTCTGGAGCCAAGCTATGATGAGATTCACACCAAAGCCTCGGAAAACGCGGAAGAGGCGACCCAGACGGTCCTGTTCGTCTTTCCCCTCTTCTACCTGGCTCTGGCCTTGACCATGACCGCCGCCACGATTCTCACCATCCAGCAGCTCAGCGAAACAGAGAGGTACAAGCGACAGTTTCAGCTCCTGCAAAAGCTGGGCATGGACCGGCAAGAGATGGCAAGGACTCTGCGAAACCAGTTCGCCATTTACTATGTCCTGCCTGCCGTTCCCC
>CAJTOM010000136.1 GCA_910577915.1 uncultured Oscillospiraceae bacterium | reverse complement strand
AAACGCCTCCGTCGGCAGCTGCACCGTCCCCAGATTCCGCATCTTCTTTTTGCCCGCCCCACAAAATCTCCGATTTTTCGGGGACCCCGTTTATGAAACATGCTCGGGCGGAATGAATCCGCCCTGCGCCAAGGTTTTGCTTCGCAAAACGCTTGTACGCCGCTTGCGCGGCGGCTCGCTTCCGCTCGCGAGGGCAAAAAGAATCTGCTCTTTCTCCTTACTCATCCAGCTTCAGCACCGCCATAAACGCCTCCGTCGGCAGCTGCACCGTCCCCAGATTCCGCATCTTCTTTTTGCCCTCTTTCTGCTTCTCCAGCAGCTTCTTCTTCCGGGTGATGTCGCCGCCGTAGCATTTGGCCAGCACGTCCTTGCGCATAGCCTTCACAGTCTCCCTGGCGATGATCCGCCCGCCGATGGCGGCCTGGATGGGCACCTCAAAGAGTTGGCGGGGGATGTTCTCCTTGAGCTTTTCGCACAGCCGCCGGGCCCTGGGGTAGGCCTTGTCCCGGTGAGCAATGAAGCTCAGCGCGTCCACCTGGTCGCCGTTGAGCAGCAGATCCACCTTCACCAGGTCGCTGACCCGGTAATCCGACAGCTCGTAATCCAGGGATGCGTACCCCTTGGTGTGGGCCTTCAGGGTGTCAAAAAAGTCGTAGATAATCTCATTGAGGGGCATCTGGTAGTGGAGCTCCACCAGATTGGTGTCCAGATACTGCATATCCTTGAACTCCCCCCGCCGGTCCTGGCACAGGGGCATGATGTTGCCCACGTACTCGTTGGGGGTGAGGATGGAGACCTTCACAAAGGGCTCCTGGGCCTCCGCGATGACGCTGGGGTCCGGGTAGTTGTGGGGGTTGTCTACGTTCACCACCGCGCCGTCGGTCTTGGTGACCTTGTAGATAACGGAGGGCAGGGTGGTGATGAGGTCCAGATCAAACTCCCGCTCCAGCCGCTCCTGAATAACCTCCGTGTGGAGCATCCCCAGAAAGCCGCACCGGAACCCGAAGCCCAGGGCCACGGAGCTCTCCGGCTCAAAGGTCAGGGAGGCGTCGTTGAGCTGCAGCTTCTCCAGCGCGTCCCGCAGGTCGGGGTACTTGCTGCCGTCCTCCGTATACACGCCGCAGTAGACCATGGACTGGGCCTTCCGGTAACCCGGCAGGGCCTCTCCGGCGGGGTTCTCCTGTCCGGTGATGGTGTCGCCCACCTCCGTGTCCCGCACGTTCTTGATGGAGGCGGTGAGGTAGCCCACCTGCCCCGCCCGCAGCTGCTCGCAGCTCTCGTACCCCAGGGGCCGCAGCAGCCCGCACTCCAGCACCTGGTACTGCGCCCCGCTGGCCATCATCCGGATTGGCATTCCCTTTTTCAGCGTCCCGTCCACGATCCGGAAGTAGACGATAACCCCCTTGTAGGCGTCGTAGTAGCTGTCAAAGATGAGGGCCCGCAGGGGGGCGTCGGGGTCTCCGGCGGGGGCGGGAACATGCTGCACCACGTCCTCCAACACGGCGGGGATGTTAAGCCCCACCTTCGCGGAGATCTCCGGCGCGTCCAATGCCGGGATCCCGATAATATCCTCGATCTCATGCTTGACCCGCTCCGGGTCGGCGGCAGGCAGATCGATTTTGTTGACCACCGGCCGGATCTCCAGATCGTTGTCCAGGGCCAGATAGGTATTGGCCAGCGTCTGCGCCTCGATGCCCTGACTGGCGTCCACCACCAGCACCGCCCCCTCGCAGGCGGCGAGAGACCGGCTGACCTCGTAGTTGAAGTCCACATGTCCCGGCGTATCGATGAGGTTGAGCGTGTACGTCTCCCCGTCCTGGGCGGTGTAATCGAAGGTAACGGCCCTGGCCTTAATGGTGATGCCTCTCTCCCTCTCCAGATCCATATTATCCAGCAGCTGGTTTTCCATATCCCGCTCCGCCACCGCGCCGCAGGCCTCCAGCAGCCGGTCGGCCAGAGTAGATTTTCCATGGTCAATATGGGCAATAATCGAAAAATTTCTAATTTTCTCCTGGTTCATCCTTGTACCTCGTTTCTTCGCGCCCTCCGGGCGCGAGGGGTAAATTATTTCATTCGATAGCCCGGGGCCTGCGCGGCCCCAGGATTCTGCACGGCCACATCGAGTGGCCGCGCAGAATCTAATTGT
>CAJTOM010000135.1 GCA_910577915.1 uncultured Oscillospiraceae bacterium | reverse complement strand
GTACATTTCCGAGGCCCTTGGGAAAGCCACAATTGATACGAAAACCCATGGCCAGACCAAGGGGAAATCCGGCTCGTACTCCACCAATTTTCAAATGAGCGGCCGCGAATTGTTGACCCCGGATGAAGTGCGGGGGCTGGACAACCGCTACGCCATCCTGTTCATCCGGGGCGCCAAGCCGGTGATGGATCTGAAGTATGAGTTGACGGAACACCCCGCCATCCGCCACACCATTGACGGCGGCGGGCCGCCCTACATCCACCACCAGGAGAAGCCTGAACCCAAGTTCCAGGGAGAACCACTGTTCGCCCTGGAAACCGAAATATCTGATGAAGAAAAGGAGACTGAACTCTATGAAGATCATCCAGAAGTCCCAGACCCCCAAGAAGCCCCTGAACACCCTGGAGCGCCAGAAGAAGATTGAGCGCCGCGCCAAGCGGGCCTACGCCCTCTTCGCCTGTCTGGTGCTGTCCATGGCCGTCATGATCGTCCCCGCCTTCGCGGCGGACGATCCCCTCCAGATCGTGGAAAATTTGTCCGACTTCATCTTTTCCCTGATCCGGGCCATCGGCCTGATTCTGCTGGGCTTCGGCATCCTCCAGCTGGGCCTGTCCCTTAAGAGCCACGACCCCTCCCAGCGGGCCAACGGTATGCTCACCATCGCCGGCGGCATCGTCATTACTTTTACGAAGGAGATCCTCACCCTTATCACGGGCGGATGAGGAAAATAGCAGCAGGAGGGCGCATCCGCGCCCTCCGCCTTTTAGGGGAGGTGATTGACCATATTTGAACGATTGATCAGCGGCGATGCTGTGGAACAGCTCCAAACGCTGGATATGGAGAGTGTCCACACCTGTGTCACCTCGCCGCCCTATTTTGGACTGCGGGACTATGGGATAAAGGGGCAGATCGGATTAGAGCCAACGCCCCAGGAGTATCTGGAACGGCTTGTCCAGGTGTTTCGGGAGTTGCGGCGGGCACTGCGGAAGGACGGGACCCTGTGGCTCGTCGTAGGCGACAGCTACTGCCGGAAAAACTGTAGAAGCCTCAAAAATAAGGACTTGCTGGGCATTCCCTGGGCACTGGCCATCGCCCTGCGGACGGACGGCTGGTATCTGCGGCAGGACATTATCTGGCACAAGCCCAACGCCATGCCGGAGGGGGTGCGGGACCGCTGTACCCGGAGCCACGAATATATCTTCCTGTTGTCCAAATCAGAGCGATACTATTTTGACGCCGATGCCATCCGGGAATCCTTCATCACACCCACCCGTTCGGGAGAACGCCGGAGTTATCCGTCAGGCTGTGCCTCCAGCTTTGATCTGGACGCCGGACACCTTCCGCAAAGGGGGAACTTTGCCGGACTTCCCCTCAACCCGCTGGGCCGGAACAAGCGGGACGTCTGGACAGTCCCCAGCAGCAGCTTCCAGGGGGCGCACTTCGCGGTGTTCCCGGAGAAGCTGGCGGAACCCTGCATCCTGGCGGGAAGCCCCCTTGGCGGCACGGTGCTGGACCCCTTCATGGGCAGCGGTACAACCGGCGCTGTGGCGAAACGCCTGGGCCGGAGTTTTATCGGGATCGACCTATCCCCGGACTACTGCGCCATGGCCGCGAAACGAATTTCAGACGCAAAGGAGGTGGTGTGAGTGGGAAGCGGAAACTGGATCGTGGACAACCTCAACTCCGCCCTGGGGACCTGGAATGGGAAGCTGGCAGAGATCTGGCAGCTCCTCAGTACCACCCCGGAGGAGTTCAAGGGTGGCGGAGTCTGGACAGTCATGCAGGATATCAACGGCGCACTCCAAGCCATCGGCTGCGCCCTGCTGGTGCTGTTCTTCGTCATGGGCATCGTCAAGACCTGCTCCAGCTTTACTGAATTGAAGAAGCCCGAAATGGTATTCAAGTGCTTTATCCGCTTTGTGCTGGCCCAGGCGGCGGTGACCCACGGGATGGAGCTGATGACGGCGCTCTTCAAGGTGGCCCAGGGCATGATCTCCACCATCATGACGGCCTCTGGGCTGTCGGCGCTCACCGATACCACCCTGCCTGACGAGATGGTCACCATCATTGAGGATGTGGGCTTCCTGGAGAGCATCCCCCTGTGGGCCATTACCCTGCTGGGGTCGCTGTTTATCTGGGTGCTGTCCCTTATCATGATTTTAACGGTCTATTCCCGGT
>CAJTOM010000134.1 GCA_910577915.1 uncultured Oscillospiraceae bacterium | reverse complement strand
CGGGAGTATGCTTACGACTACGAAAACAACCGGCTGCTGCTCCGGGACGGCCAGACCTACCTGGTAGAGGGCAACGAGGCCCTGCGCATCTGGATATTCAAGGCTCTGGACACGGAGCGGTTCCGATATACGGCCTACGATTCGGACTACGGCAGCGAGATCGGCACACTGATCGGAGCCGTCAACAGCAGCGTGATCCTGCCGGAGTTGAAGCGGTTTATCATCGAGGCTCTGATGGTGAACCCGTACATTGAGGAACTGAGCAATTTTCAATTTGAGCAATCCGGCAGCGGGGTGCGGGTGGAGTTCGACTGCACCACGGTGTACGGGAAAGACCAAATCACATGGGAGGCCAAGGGGGTAAAAGTGGCATGATGGAGGAAACCATGGACTTCAGCGCCAGCGCGGTGCTGCAGCGTATCCGCAACAGCCTGCAGAACCCCGCCAATAGGCTGGAGGGCGGTTTTTGCATGGATAACGCCCAGGCGGTGTCAGAGGAACTGGCCCGCCTGGACCTGATGGAGGTGAAGCCCATCCCTGACCGGGTGCTGCTGGACACCGCCGAGGGCGAGTATCTGGACCGCAAGGCCCTGGACTACAACGAGACCAGGAACCCCGCAGAAGCGGCGGTGGGCAACCTCCTGTTCACCGGGGAGCCGGGAACAGCAATCCCCACTGGCACCGAAGCACTGTACGGCAGCCTGGTGTTTGAAACCACGGCGGCGGCCCGGATCAGCGCCGAGGGCTACTGCGAGGTGGGAGCGCGGTGCCAGACGGAGGGGACGGCGGGCAACGTGGCCGCCGAAACCATCACCGTCCTGCGCGTGGCCATCGACGGAGTAAAGTCTGTTACCAACACCGCCCCCTTCGGCGGCGGCACCCAGGCCGAGAGCGATGACTCCTTCAGGAGCCGCATTCTGGAGAAGATACGCCAGCCCATCACCAGCGGCAACCGAAACCATTTTATCTATTGGGCCAAGCAGGTGTCAGGTGTGGGCGGGGCCAAGTGCCTGGGCGCGGAGGTCTGCGGCTCCGGCAAGGTACGGGTGATCGTCCTGTCCGACCGATACGCCGCCCCGGATGACGTGATCCTGGGCAACGTCAAAGCCCACATTGAGGAGGAGCGCCAGATCGGCGCGGCGGTAACGGTGGCCGCCGCCGCCCCCAAGGCCGTTGCCGTGGAGGTGACGGTGGTGGTGGCCAGCGGTTACAGCCTGACCGATATCCGGCAGAATATCCAGACGGCGCTGCAGCGGTATGTGGACAGCGTGAACCGGGAGGACTTCAGCACCCCGCCCACCCTGAAGGATGAGGGACGGCAGAGCAGTATCAGCTATTACCGCATCGGTGATCTGATCTTCGGTGTGGAGGGCGTGGCCGATATTATCAGCTACACACTTAACGGCGGCCTGACCTCGCTGGCCTCCGACTATGAGGAATATTTCTCCCTGGGGGAGGTGGCCGTCAGTGGCAATCAATGACAGGTTCATGCTCCCCAAGCGGGTGCGGACTATGGAGCAGATGGCTGACCTGCTGGCAGCGGAGCAGGCTGAACTGGATCAAACCCAGCGCACCATCACGGCGCTGGAGAACCAGCTGATCATCAGCACCAGCACCCACCTGCTCCCCCGCCATGAGCGGCTGTTCGCCCTGCCGGTTGATACCACGGAAAGTCTGGCGGTGCGGCGGGCCAGGGTTCTGGCCAAGCTGAACACACGGGGAACCACCACGGTTCGGGCTGTCCGGGATATGGTGGAGATTGTTACAGGGGGCGAGGGTGGTGTAATTGAGCATTTCGGCGAATATGCCTTTTCTGTTGTGGTCAAGCTGCCGGCTGCCGGCGTTTCTGCCAATATGGAGGAACTGGTTGAGCAAATTGAGCGGATAAAACCCGCCCACCTGATTTTTGACTTTCATCAGGTTTTTCAGCCTGTTTCCTCAAAGCTGCAGCTGGGCGGGACAACGGCCTGCGTTGTCCGGCTTCCGCTTCCGGAGCTGGCGGATTCCTTTGATTTTCAGGAAACGATCCATGTTGGGGGACGGGCTGGCATAGAAATGGTGATACCAGTGCCGGAGCAAAGATAAGGAGGAACAAAATTGAACTACGGATTCAAGGTCACCACCCATGGACGGGCGGTGCTGGCTGCCTGCGCGGCTTTGAGTGTACCGCCCAGGTTTACCCGCGCGGCAGTGGGCAGCGGCAGGGTGGACGGGGGAGTAAACCTGGCGGACGTCCACCAGCTGATCCGCTATGAAGATGAGGGGGCCGTCGGGGAGCGCAGCCACGAGGGCGACCAGCTGTATCTGACTGTACAGTACAGCAACAAG
>CAJTOM010000133.1 GCA_910577915.1 uncultured Oscillospiraceae bacterium | reverse complement strand
GCACCCAATCCATCAAAGATTCCACCCAATCCCCGTAAATCCCCCGCCGAGGCGGCGCGCCCTAGGCCGCCGGAAGGCGGCCGGGCCGGTCGTTCGGGCGTAGGCCGAATGACGGCCCCGGGGCGGCCCCGAGTGGGAGGTCTGGAACCTTTGGTTCCAGCGATTTTTTGGTTACTTTTTGTTCGCAGAAAAAGTAACCGCAGGGCGTAATTGTGCAATGACCCCATCGAGGGGTCATGCACAATTAGATTCTGCCCGGCCACTCGATGTGGCCGTGCAGAATCCTGGGGGCGCGCAGCCCCCACAAGCTGTAGGGCTGCAACCCAGCCCCCCTAGTAGTCCGTCCCGCACCGCCTGTGTATCCCCCTATACACCGGCATGACCAACAAAACAAACGGCATGGTGAGGGCCGCCTCGATGGCTGCCGTCCTGGCCATCAGGGGCAGGTCCCCGCCGCCGGAGAGAATCTCCGCCAGCATGCGGAAGCCGGCGGTCACCAGAAGACCACAGGCGGAGACCACCAGGGCACAGAGAAAGTTGGGGGAGATGAAATTCTCCGCGATGTAGGCGGAGACAATGGCTGTGACCGGAAAGGCCAGGGTGAAAAAGCCGGAGAAGGGGGCCGGCAGAAGCAGGTCGCAGACCACCCCCAGGCACAGGCCAAACACCGGGCCGCGGCGGGGCCCCTCGTACATGGCCGCTACGGCGGGGAGAACCGGGTAGAGAAAGGGCAGGAGGTTCAGGACCCGGATGTGGTTGAGCAGCAGGGATTGCAGGGAAAAGAGGAGCAGGGTGGCCAGGGCGTAGACCAGCCACTTGAAGACGGTATAGCTCTTGGGCAGCATGGGTTTACCTCACTTAGTCCACAATGTCGAAGCTGGTGACCACAAAGACCTGGGTCAGAGCGGATAAGTCGGCCTGGGGCGCGATGACCGCATACTGGGCCAGGCCGTTCTCGCTGGCCCGGACCTCCTCCACAGAGCCGATGACCACCTGGGAGGGGTAGAAGCCCGCCAGGCCGGAGGTCACAATGAGATCCCCCGCCACCACGTCCGGCTCCGTGCCCAGGTAGGTGAGGGACAGGCGGCCCTCGCTCATGAGGGCGAAGCTGCCCTCGGCCATGGCCGTGCGGCCATTGCGGAAGATGAGCGCGCCGATGGAGGTCTCGCTGTCCAGAATGGTGCGGACCGTGGACCAGTTCAGCCCCGCCTCCGTCACTACACCCACCAGGGAGCCCGCCTCCGTCACCACGCAGTCCCCGGCCTCCACGCCGTGGGCGGCGCCCCGGTTGATGGTGAGCATGCTGGACCAGTTGGACACGTCCTGCACCAGAACACGGGCGGCCTCAAAATGAAGGTCCCGGCGCTGCTCCCGCAGGTCCGCCAGCTCCCGGAGGCGGGCGTTCTCGTCCCGGACCAGCTCCGCCTGGCGGACGGTGGACTCCATGTCGGCAATCTGGCGCTTGAGCGCCTCGTTCTCCGCCTTGAGGGCGTCAAATTCAGTGAGATAGTCCACCCAGCCCTGGACGGTCCGGGTGATGGAGGCGGAGGCGGCGCGGAAGGGGGAGGCGATGATCCCCGCCAGATCCGGCAGCACCGCGGAGGTGGCGGAGACGTAGGTCATCACGCTCATCAGCACCGCCACCGCCGCCGCTATGGCCAGCAGCAGAATGGGAAACTTGTTGACAGGACGCTTCACGCCTCAACCTCCCCGGAAAAGAGTTCCACGCCAAAGTCCGCCAGCATGCGGCCCAACAGGCACAGGGGCAGGCCCATGACGTTGAAGTAGTCCCCCTGGATGCCTGTGACAAAGAGAGCCGCCTTGCCCTGGACGCCGTAAGCCCCGGCCTTGTCCATGGGGTCCCCGGTGCGGATGTAGGACCACTTCTCCCCGTCCGTCAGGGGGCGGAAGGTGACGGCGGTGGTCTCCACGCGGGTCTCCAGGCGGGCCCCCCGGCAGAGGGTGAGGCCGGTGCGCACGTGGTGGGTCCGGCCGGAGAGGGAGGTGAGCATGTGGAAGGCCTCCTGCTCGCTGTGGGGCTTGCCCAGGCGGAGGCTGTCCAGAAAGACCATGGTGTCGGCAGCGATGATGAGGGCCTGGGGGTCGTCCGCCAGGAGGCGGGCGGCCTCCGCCTTCCTCCGACAAATGGAGGAGACGATCTCCTCCGGAGACAGGGCGGGATCATAGGATTCGTCCGCCTGGGGCGCCAGGAGGGAGAAGTCCGTCACCCCGATCTGAGAGAGGAGCTGGCGGCGGCGGGGCGACTGGGAGGCAAGGATGATAGAGGACATAGGCGGTCCTTTCTTCGCGCCCTATGGGCGCGAGGGGTGAATTGTTCTATTCGAAAGCTTGTGGGGCCTACGCGGCCCCACGCCCCCGG
>CAJTOM010000132.1 GCA_910577915.1 uncultured Oscillospiraceae bacterium | reverse complement strand
CAAGCATAAAATTTTTATTTTTTTTAGGGAAAAACCGACGTTTTTCGGCAAAAAATAGGTGTTTTTTGGCCGAAACGCATGTTCTTTGAAAAAGACGCTGTAAAAAAGAGCCCCGCACACAGCATGGTGTGTACGAAGCTCTTTATGGCACAATATGTAGAATTTGGGACGGATTTGGAAGGAAAGAGACGAAAGGGCGTTCTGCCACGGCCGGGAAACGGTCAGGACTCGCCGCCCTGCTCCTCCAGCCGGGCCCGCTGGGCCTGCAGCTTCTCGTTGGACACGGCCCGGAACCGTGCGCGGGACTCCCGGACCTCCTCCAGGGCCATCTGGATGGCCTCCTCCGTGCGGCGCAGGGCGTCGTCGGTGTACTCGTTGGCCACGCCGATCATGGCCTTGGAGCGCTCGTCGGCCCGCTGGAGGATCTCCTTGGCCTTGTCCCGGGCCACCCGGGTGATCTCGCTCTCGCCCACGATGCTCTTGGCGTCCAGATCGGCCTGGCGGCGGATGCGCTCGGCCTCCTTTTTGGCGCTGTCCACATACTCGTCCCTGGCGCGGATGAGGTCCTGGGCCTTTTTCAGCTCCAGGGGCAGCTGGCCCCGGAGCTCGTCGAGCAGGTCCAGGGCGTCCTCCCGGATGATGATGCACTTGTCGGGGCTGAAGGCCACGCCCTTGGCCCCGTCCACCATCTCGTAGAGCATATCGATCAAATACTGTACGTCGTTAGCCATGCTTTTATCATACCTTTCCTTCTCTGATCCTCAGTAAAGCCTCCACAGCGGCGGGGGGCATCCGGCCCTCCAGGCTCTGGCGGTGGCGAAGCATCTCCCGTACCATGGTGGAGCTGATGTGGGCGTGCTCGGGCCGGGCGGGCAGGAGCACGGTGTCCAGCGCAGGGCACAGGGAGCGGTTAATCTGGGCCATCTGGTATTCCATATCGAAGTCCACGCAGCCCCGGACCCCCTTCACCAGGGCGGCGGCCCCGTTTTCCCGGGCGAAGTCCGCCAGCAGGCCGGCGCAGGCGGCGGCCCGGACGTTGGGCAGGTGGGCGGCGGCGGCCCGGACCAGCGCCAGCCGCTCCTCCAGGGAGAACATGGGCCGCTTCTCGGCGTTGACCATCACGCACACCACCACCTCATCGAAGATGGCGGCGGCCCGCTCCACCAGATCCAGATGGCCGGTGGTGATGGGGTCGAAGCTGCCGGGGCAGACGGCGGTTTTCATGCCTCATCCTCCTCCCGGTGGTAGGTGGTGATTTTGACTCTCCCGTACCGGTAGGTCCGGTGCAGGAGCAGGGGAGGGGCGGCGGCGGGCATGGTCTGATCCGCAGGAGATTCACAGACCATTATACCATGGTTCGCCAAAATGTCAAATCGGGAAATGGCCGCCATGGCGCTCTCCCACAGACCGGCGGCGTAGGGGGGGTCCAAAAAGATGAGGTCGAACCGCTCCCCGGCGGAGGCCAGGAAGGCCAGGGCCTCCCCGTTGACTACCCTGGCCCGCCCGGCGAGCCCGGTGAGCTTGAGATTTTCCCGCACCAGGGCGGCGGCGTCCCGGCGCTGCTCCACAAACACGGCGGAGGCGGCGCCCCGGCTGAGGGCCTCGATGCCCAGCTGTCCGGTGCCGGCGAAGAGGTCCAGGACCCGTCTTCCCTCGATGTCGAACTGGATGATATTGAAAACGCCCTCCTTGACCCTGTCGGTGGTGGGGCGGGTCTCCGTACCCGCCAGCTCCAGCAGCCGGCGGCCCCGGGCGGAACCTGTGATGACGCGCATAGCGCTCCTTTCTTCGCGCGCTTCGCGCGCGAGGGGAAAATTCTTCTGTTCGGAAGCTGCGGGGCTTGCGCCGCCCCACGCCCACGGGGCCGTCATTCGGCCGCTGGCCGAATGACCGGCCCGGCGGCCACAGGCCGCTCTGTTACTTTTGTGCGAACAAAAAGTAACCAAAAAATCGCCAAAACCAACGGTTTTGGAATCCTTATATGACGGGGGGAGATGATTTTGCGCCCGAGGCCGGATCTGGTCCGTCTCAATTTATGCAGACCGCCTCGGCGGACTTCAGCGTCTGTTTTGGCGTGCTCCGAAGCGAGGCGAAGCGGAAGAGGAACAGACTGCTCTGCCTCTCTCAAATGCGCCGCACACTTAGGTACGGACGCCTTGCTGCAAAATTACGCGAATCTGTATAGGGCGCTTGCAGCTGGTACCGTATCAAAAGGCCGGCAGGCGAAGTCCTCCAACCGCCAGACTGCAGATCAGAACCCCGAAGGATTTCTGGTTCACGCGGCGCCCAGTCCATCAAAGCCTGCGCCTAATTCCCCGCAGTCCCCCGCCGCGGCGTCCCGCCCTTCGGGCGGGCCCGCGCTAGGGAGTCCTAGAACCGCAGGTTCTAGCGACTTTTTGGTTACTTTTTGTTCGCACAAAAAGTAACCGCAGGGCGTGGGGC
>CAJTOM010000131.1 GCA_910577915.1 uncultured Oscillospiraceae bacterium | reverse complement strand
TTTGTTCGCACAAAAAGTAACCGCAGGGCGTGGGGCCGCGTAGGCCCCACAAGCTTCCGAATAGAAGAATTCACCCCTCGCGCCCGGAGGGCGCGAAGAAGGAGGCCCCATGCAGTATACCATTGTCCCTGTGACCGCCGACCACCTGGACCAGATGGAGGAGATCGAACGCCTCTGCTTTTCCGACCCCTGGTCCCGGCGGCTCCTGTCGGAGCTGCTGGAAAACGAGGCCGCCGCTACGCTGGCGGCGGTGGGGGAGGACGGCGCCGTGCTGGGCTATGCCGGCATCCAGGTGGTGCTGGACGAGGGCTATGTCAACAACGTGGCCGTGCGGCCGGAGTACCGGCGGCAGGGGGTTGCCTCCCAGCTGCTGGAGGTGTTCCGGCGGTTCGGGGAGGGGCAGGGCTTGGCCTTCCTCACCCTGGAGGTCCGGGATTCCAACCAGGCCGCCAGGGCCCTCTACGCCCGGCACGGCTTCGTGGAGGCAGGCCGGCGGAAAAACTACTACCAGCATCCCAAGGAGGATGCCATCATTATGACATTGGAGTTTCAACGATGAACCTGCGTATTATGACCCCGGAGGAGCTGGAGAAGGCCTACGGGACGGATCTGCGGGAGGCGTTCCCGCCCTCGGAGCTCAAGCCCCTGTTCGCCATGGAGCGGATGCGGGAGCGGGGGGTGTACGACCCCTGGGGGCTCTTTGACGAGGGCGGCGAGGCGCTGGGATACGCCCTGCTGTGGAAGCACCCGGAGGGGAGGTGCATCCTGCTGGACTACCTGTGCGTCCCCCGGACGCGGCGGGGCGGCGGCATCGGCGAGCGGCTGCTGGAGCTGATGCGGGAGAAATATCCGGCGGATACGGTATTTCTGGGGGAGTCCGAGGCCCCCGGCGGCGACCCGGCGGCGGACGCTCTGATTCTGCGGCGGCTGGACTTCTACCGGCGCAGCGGGGCGGCGCTGCTGGGCTACGACACCGCCCTGTTCGGGGTCCATTTCAAGACCATCTGCTGGGCGGACCCCCTGCCGGAGGAGACGGATCTCCTGCGCCGGCACCAGGAGATCTACCTCAGTCAGTTCGGCCGGGAGCGGTATGACCGGTACATCCAGATCCCCCTGGCCCCCGGCGAAGCGCCCAGGCCGGTGAGCGACTGGACGGAGGAATAGAGGCCCGGCGAACGCCTTCCAGAGCGCGACTCTACGGAGCGTCGGTTGCCAGAACGGCCTCCGTCCTGTAGGATACGGGGGACGGGCAGACCCGTCACAACACAGACCGGCAAGGCGGCGGCGGATATGGACTGCGGTAAAGTGGGGGCCCTCATCGGGCGGCTGCGCCGGGAGCGGGGGCTGACCCAGCGGGAGCTGGCCGGCCGGCTGCTGGTGAGCGACAAGGCGGTGAGCAAGTGGGAGCGGGGCACGGGGTGTCCCGACGTGTCCCTGCTGGCCCCTCTGGCGGAGGAGCTGGGGGTGGACCTGGCGGCCCTGCTGTCCGGAGAGCTGTCGACGGCCGGAGAACCGGGAGGAAATATGAAGCGAGCACGCTATTTTGTCTGCCCCGCCTGCGGCGGCATCGCCCTGGCCACAGGGGACATGGACCTCTCCTGCTGCGGCAGGCGTCTGACGCCCCTGACGCCTCAGCGGGCGGAGGGCGAGGACCGCTTGCAGGTCCGGCAGGTGGATGACGAGTGGTTTGTCACTGCCGGCCACCCCATGGAGAAGGGGCACTATATCGCCTTTGCGGCCCTGGCCACCGGGGACCGGGTACAGCTCATCCGGCAGTACCCGGAGTGGGACTTTCAGCTCCGCCTCCCCGCTGTGGCGCGGGGAACCCTGCTGTGGTACTGCACCCGCCACGGGCTGTTTTCCCAGCCTCTGGGGCCGTCCCGGTAAGGGGCGCCATGTGGCGCAGAAAGGCCTCCTGTTCACCGAACAGGAGGCCTTTCTCACGCCGCGCCGAAAAAGAGGCGCACCGCCAGCGCCGCGGCCATGAATCCGGTTAGATCGGCGATAAGGGCCGCCGGGATGGCGTAGCGGGTTTTGCGTATGCCGGCGGCGCCGAAGTAGACCGCCACGGTGTAGAAGGTGGTCTCCGTGCTCCCCAGCATCACGGCGGCCACCCGGCCCACATAGGAGTCTGGGCCGTGGGCGGCCATGAGCTCGCTGCCGATGGCCAGGGCTCCGCTACCGCTGACAGGCCGGATAAACAGCAGGGCCGCCGTCTCCGGGGGAATCCCCAGCCGCACCAGCACCGGCGCAAGCAGCGACCCCAGCGCGTCCATGGCTCCCGAGGCCCGCAGCATATACACCGCCGTCATCAGCCCCACCAGGGCGGGGAGGATGCGCAGCAGGACGGTAAGGCCCTCCTCTGCGCCCCTGGTCAACGCGTCATAGACATTGACGCGCTTTCCCATGGCGAAGAGGGAGGTAAAGGCTAGGAGGAGGGGAACCAGGTAGGCGGAGTAATCCATAGGGGGGTCCTTTCTTCGCCGCCCGACCGGCGGCGAGGGGGGCTGGGTTGCAGCCCTACAGCTTGCGGGG
>CAJTOM010000130.1 GCA_910577915.1 uncultured Oscillospiraceae bacterium | reverse complement strand
CTGTACGTTTTGCTTTTTATACAGCGGAAAAAGCAAGGGGGATACTCACTCTAAATACCTTTTAGTGGAAAACCTGCTTTGGCTATGATTGGATGTATGGAACGATAGTGATCCGTTTTTACGTTCAGCCAAGAAAAATATAATTGACACGGGAAAAGAATTGCATTACAATGTGGAAAACAACATAACAGGGGAGCTTGTGTGACAGGCTGAGAGGAAGGTAGACCTTCGACCCTTGAACCTGATGCGGATAATGCCGCCGGAGGAAGTCGTGGAGATCGGTACTTTTTCAGGGGGCATGCTATGCAGATGTCTCCTGTTTTTTGTTGCCAATCAGAGAAAGGGAGTAAAAAACCATGTTTGAACAGATTTTTGAGAATGTCCGCCAGAAATCCCCGCTGGTCCACAACATCACCAACTATGTTACCGTGAACGACTGCGCCAATATGCTGCTGGCCTGCGGCGGCTCGCCCATTATGGCAGATGATCCGGAGGATGCCGTGGAGATCACCGCCATCTGCGGTGGACTGAACATCAACATTGGAACCCTGAACCAGCGCACCATCCCGGCCATGCTCGCCGCCGGGAAGCGGGCCAATGAACTGGGCCATCCTGTGGTGCTGGACCCGGTGGGGGCGGGGGCCTCCACCCTGCGGACGGATACTGCCCTTCGGCTGCTGAATGAGATAAAGTTTGCGGTGATTCGGGGCAATATTTCCGAAATCAAAACCCTGGCCCTGGGCAGCGGCACCACCAAGGGGGTGGACGCCGATGTGGCGGACAAGGTGACGGAGGAGAACCTGGACGGGGCTGTGGCTTTCGCCAAAGACTTTGCCCGGCGGATCGGAGCGGTCGTTGCCGTCACTGGGGCCATTGACATTGTAACGGACGGGGAGCGAGCCTTCTGCATCCGCAACGGCCGTCCGGAGATGGCCTCCATCACCGGCACCGGCTGTCAGCTCTCCGCCCTGACGGCGGCCTTTGTCACCGCCAACCCGGATTGTCCCCTGGAGGCCACAGCCGCCGCCGTGTGCGCCATGGGCCTGTGCGGGGAGATCGCCCACCGGCGGCTGACCGAGTTGGACGGCAATTCCTCCTATCGGAACTACATCATCGACGCCATGTACCGCCTCACCCCGGCGGAGCTGGAGAGGGGAGCCAAGTATGAAGTGCGATAAGCGGCATATGCTGCTCTACGCCGTCACCGACCGGGCCTGGACCGGGAAACAGACCTTGTATGAGCAGGTGGAGGCGGCGCTGAAGGGCGGCGTGACCTGTGTGCAGCTGCGGGAGAAGGAACTGGACGAAACGGCCTTCCTCCAAGAAGCGAAGGAGCTGTGCGCCCTGTGCCGCCGGTATGGCGTCCCCTTCCTTGTAAATGACAACGTGGAAATCGCCATCGCCTGCGGGGCGGACGGCATCCATGTGGGCCAGGAGGACCTGGCGGCGGGCGAGGTCCGCCACCGGGTGGGGGACGATATGATTCTGGGCGTCTCCGTCCACACGGTGGAGGAGGCCTGCCAGGCTGTCCGGGACGGCGCGGACTATCTGGGCCTGGGTGCGGTGTTCCCCACCAGCACCAAGACCGATGTGGAGCAGATGTCCAACGAAACCTTGCGGGCCATCTGCGACGCGGTGGATGTGCCCATTGTGGCCATCGGCGGCATCAACCGGGGCAACATCCTCAGGCTGGCCGGCAGCGGCGTGGACGGCGTGGCTCTGGTGTCGGCCATCTTCTCGGCGGAGGACATTGAGGGGACCTGCCGGGAGCTGCGGGCGCTGTCGGAGAAGATGGTGAACGTATGAGGATCCGCGGTGCGATTTTTGATGTGGATGGAACGCTGCTGGACTCCATGTTTATCTGGGACACCATTGGGGAGACCTATCTGCGCTCCATCGGGTATGAGCCGAGGGAGAAGCTGAACGAGGTGTTTAAAAATATGAGCCTATTCCAGGCAGCCCGTTACTACCGGACTGAGTATGGTGTGACGTTAAGCATTGACGAGATTATGAACGGAGTCAACGCCATGCTGGAGCGGTATTACCGTTTCGAGGTATCGCTGAGACCGGGTGTGGCGGAACTGTTGGCGCAGATCCAAGCAAGCGGCGTCAAGCTGTGTATTGCTACCGCCACAGACCGGTATCTGGTAGAGGCCGCCCTGGAGCGGTGCGGGGTACTGTCCTGTTTTGGAGCAATCTTCACCTGCAACGAGGTTGGCCACGGCAAGGACGAGCCGGATATCTTTGAGGCGGCCCTTCGCTTTCTTGGAACGGAGAAGGCGGAGACCGTTGTGTTTGACGATGCGCTCTATGCCGTTCGGACTGCGAAAGAGGCCGGGTTCCCGGTGGCGGCAGTCTATGACAGTCACGAAAAGGCACAGGATCAGATTCGTATGTTGGCAGATGTGTATTTAGAAGAGCTGACACAGCTAGATAAAATCAGGAAGTATCTTCCGGCTTAATGGCTGGGAGCCTCAGGCGGCGGACTGGGGGCACCACTCTCCGTCGCTCAATAAAAATAATGCAAAGGAGACACAGCAATGAAAACAGCATTATCA
>CAJTOM010000129.1 GCA_910577915.1 uncultured Oscillospiraceae bacterium | reverse complement strand
CGTTGTATCGCTATTTGGGCTGCTATCCGTGCTTAAATCGGGTAGACACTATCTAAAAGCCTACGGCAAAATTATTTTTGTTCTGCTTCCAGCAGCCAATCCGTCGTTACGCCCAGCGCCCCGGCAATCGCCCGCAATTTAAAATCCTGCACCATCCGCAGGCCGTTTTCGATTCTTGATATACAGTCCCGCTCCAGAATAACGCCGCTCACCTGTATTCGTGCGGCCAGGTCCGATTGTGTACACCTCTGCCGCGTCCTTTCCTGCCGGATTTTCTCACCGGATATGTTCCTCTGACCATTATAACTAAATACTTTCACCCTGCTATCCCCCCAATTTTTGTGGTGTATTGCAGATTTTTGTTTGACATTATCACAATGCACGAGTATGATTGTGGCAATATCCCACTTGTGTTGAATGAAGATTTTTAAGCTCTGCTATCATCAAGCTGCCGATTGTCATAGAGGTATGCTTGATGATAGCGGAATTTGTATTCAGGATAAAATTACCCTTGACAAAAGTTCTCTTTAGATAATGTATCTGGGAAACTTTCAGACGAGCGGTTTTCTAAGCTGTCCAAGTCCTATGAGGAGGAACAGTGCACATTGACCGAAAAGGCCAAGGCCCTCCACGCTGAACTCGATAAGGAGCAGACCCAAGCCGTGAACGTGGCGCAGTTTATCGCCCTGGTGAAGAAGTACAGCGAGATTGACACGCTTACCCCGGCCATTGTTAACGAGTTTATCGAGCGTATCAACGCACACGCCCCGGACAAGTCCAGCGGCCACCGCTCCCAACAGGTTGATATCATTTATAACTTTATTGGTATTCTCCCCAATCCCCAGACCAAGAAAGAAGCGGCGTAGCCTCTCGACTACGCCACTTCTTCCAAATGAAAATACTTCCTTATAAGCCCCCGGCAATGTGCCGGGGGCGCTGTCTTGCTGTGATTTGCGGCTATTCGCCGCACAGGTGGGCGGCGACCCGCGCCAGCAGCTCCACGGAGCCGGCCTGGTAGCCGCTGACGCTGTACACCGCCCGGCCGCCGCCGTCACAGACGACGGCCAGAGGCGGGGTAGAGGGGTCGCGGGAGAGCTGACGGGCCATCAGCTCCAGGTCGTAGCCCCAGTCGTCCAGCAGCACGCGGATGCGGGGGAGCCGCTCCAGCACGCGGGAGAGGGTGGGGTGGTCCAGGCCGTCCCGGCCCCGGAGGAGGAAGGTGATGGCGATGGGCAGCTGTCCCAGGGGGCTGTCCAGCAGCTCGTTGAGTACGTGCTCCGTGGGCTCGCCCCCCTCCTCCAGCCAAACGAACAGGGCAGGGCCCGTGCACTGGAACAGATTGGCCGTTTCCCGGCCATCTAAGGTCCGGGCTGGCAGGGCTGGCAGGTCCTGGCAGCAGAGGGCGTCCTCCAGGGAGAAGGGGCGGGGGCGCAGCGTGAGCGCCCGCCGAGCGTTCTCGGAGAGGAGGACGTCCTGCCGGAGGGCGAACTGGTTGCCGTTGGGCAGGCGGGTGGAGAGCAGCAGGCGGTAGCACCCGGCGGGCAGGGTCAGGGCCAGGGCCGCGTCCCGCCATCGCTCCCCGGAGGCGTCCAGCAGCTGCCAGCCGTCCGCAGTGCGGCGGGAAAGGGTCCAGTTCTGGCGGTAGAGGGGGGCCGTCTCCCCGGACCAGAGGAGCTGGAGAACGCCCGTTGCTTGGGGGCGGATGGGCTGGAAGCCGCCCTCCCGCCAGATTTCCGGCTCTCCGTCCAGGGGCCGCAGGCGGGCGGGGACGCCCAGGGCGCGCAGGCAGGCGATGAGCAGCACCCGCAGGCTCTTCCCGTCGCACCCGCCGGCGGCCAGGGCCCGGTCCGGGGGGCAGTAGAGATTGGCGTACAGCCGGGCGCTCCGGACCTCCAGCTCCTCTTCCAGCCGGGACCAGAGGGCGGCTGGGGAGCCGGTCCAGCCCGCCAGATGCCGCAGCAGGGGTTCCCGCCAGGCGGTCAGCGGCTCCAGGGCGATCCGGGGGCAGGCCGTATAGGCCCAGTAGACGTCCTCCGGCGTATCCGGGGACCGGGGGAGCAGGCGGGTGAAGTGGTCCTCCAGAATGGGGAGGGAGGCGTCCCGCAGGTCCTTGTCCGACAGGGTGCGGAGAAAACGGACCCGGTTCGGGGTGTTTTCGCCGGAGAGAAAGGCGCGGATTTCGCCGGCGTTGCCCCGTGCGGCCGCGAGCAGGTCCGCCCAAGGGGAGGGCGGCGGGGCGAGGGAGGCCAGGCGGGCCGCCCGCAGGGCGTTTCCGCGGGCGAGAACCTCGCTCCGCCGGGCGCGGAGGGCCTCGCTCAGCCCGGCGGGGGCGGTGTCCGGCGCAGCGGGGGCGCGAAAGTCGAAGCTTGTCCGGGGCGTGTCCGCCGCCGCCGGCGGGGCGAGGCGGAGGGTAACGGCTCCGCCGGCGCAGTCCCCCTCGGCCAGGAGGCCGTCCAGGGAGGCCAGCACATGGAGGTCCCCCAGGCCCAGCTCCGCCTGGGCCCGGCCGTCCTCGCCGGCGGTGAGGGAGGCGATGGTGTGGTAGCCGGATTCGTTGAGAATTTGCAGCCGGAAGCGGGCGCCCGGGGCGGGGGTGTCCCCCAGCAGGGCCTGGAAGGTATACGGGCGGGTGGGGGCGTAGCGGGCGGTCTGGTT
>CAJTOM010000128.1 GCA_910577915.1 uncultured Oscillospiraceae bacterium | reverse complement strand
CCCCCGCCACTCCACGTCCGCGGCAAAAATCTCCAGGGGCAGGTGGTTGTAGGCGGCGGACACCGACAGCTCCGCCGTCCCGCCGGGGGTCAGCGTCAGGGAGGTGACGGCGCTGCCGCCCCGCTGGACGAACAGCTGGTCCGGCTCATCCACCACCAGCACCTCCCGCCGGGCGCTGAAGCCGCCGGCGGAGGCGGTGATGGTCACCCGGCCGCTCTCCTCCGGGGCGGTAAACACGCCCCCGGCGATCTCGCCCCCGCTGGCCTCCAGCAGGACCTCGCCCCCCATGGGGAAGTAGCGGGTATCCGTGCGGTTGGCGGTCAGCTCCACCGTGTGGCCGGTCAGCACCGCCGGCGCATCGGCGGAGAGATACACGCCCCCCTGCACGCCGGTGCGCTCGCCGGGGGCCAGCAGGAGAATGTGGTTGGTCACCTTCCGCTGGCTCCTGTCGCTGGGGGAGTTGAGCAGATCCGCGCCGGCGCTGTCGGGCAGGGCGGCCACCGCCGTGGTGGAGCCGCCGCCGTCCAGGCCCAGGGCGGTGACGCAGCCCAGCTCCGCCAGCCGCTGGGCCGCCACCTCCAGGGACGCGCCCATGCTGTGGCCGTTCTGCCGGCCGTCGATGGTGTAGAGGATCACGTCGCCGTTGGCCTTCAGGCCGATGGCGGTCCGGGGCGCGCCGCCGGCCTCGAAGCCAGTCTGGGCCACGCCGTTGTCCACCAGCAGGTAGTACCCGCCCACGGCCTCAGTGACCTCGTTCCAGCTCTCGTCCGATGCCGTGAAGGCGACGGTCACCGTCTCCCCCGGCGTCAGCGCCCGCAGGAAGGCCAGGGCGGCCTCCTGCCCCGTCAGGGCCGCTGTCAGCAGCACCTGGTTTTCCTCCAGGGTGCGGGAGACGGTGTCCTCCGCCACTGCCTCCACCTGGAGGATCAGCTCCCCGCCGATGGCCGTCTCGCCCCCCAGGATGGTGCACAGCACGTTCACCCCGGCGGTGCTGACGCCGTCGGTGTGGTCGTTGCGGTAGTAGTGGGTCAGCATCGCCGCCCCGCCCTGCTCCACGCGGGGCTTGTTCAGGGCGGCCAGGGCCAGGCTCCCCGTCCCGGACCGGGCGGTGATGCTCAGCTTGGGCGCGCCCATCACCGCGCTGCCGTCGGCCCGGAAGCCCACGGCGTAGTAGTTGGCCGAGCCCGACAGCAGCATCCCTCCGGACACCAGCAGCCCCAGGGGAAAGCCGGTGGAGGTGTCGTAGAAGTCGCCGTTGATGGCCCCCACCACCCGGTAGCCGTTCTGCTCATAGTACTGGGCGGCGGCGGCGGTGGTCAGCCGGTCGCACACGGAGGAGCCGTAGACCACCACGGGCCGCACCTGGGTGCTCCCGCCGCGGGAGTCCGCCGCTGCGGGCTCGTCCTCCTCCCCGCCGTAGGCCAGCAGCCAGCCGGGGATCTCCTCCTCGCCGCCGTCATCGTCCTCCTGCTCCCAGGAGGCGTCGGGGGTATAGCCGCCGGGGGAGTAGGTGATATAATACTCGTGCCTGGGCTGGGAGTAGTTCCCGCTCCAGAAAATGTTTTCGCTGAGGACCACACCGTCCTGCAGGACCGTGTCCCTCAGCCATACGTCGCTGCCGTAGGCCGCCGAGGCGGCCCGGGCACTGCCGGGCATCAATGTCAGCACCAGCGCCAGGGTCAAAAGCAGGGATGTCGCTCGTTTCATGGGTTCTCCTTTTCTATGTACGCTCAGAAATTGGGGTCGGCACTTGTTTCTCATTGTACCACAGCCCCCCGGAAATGTCCACCATCCGCCGCTGGAAATCTCCGCCAGGCCGCAGGAAGCGGGGCCGACGTGATATGCTCCCCCTATGAGAGACAGTGAAATAAAAAACTGTCATTCATAGGGGGAGTATTGTTATGCCACAGAGGCAAAAGGTAAGCATAGAGGAAAAAGTTAAGAATGTCCAAGCATATCTCAGCGGGGAGATCAGCATAAGCGAAGCAGTGCGAAGAAGTGGATTAGCACGGTCAAAGGTAGAAGAATGGGCGCGCAACTATCAAGCAGAAGGAGTGGCAGTCTTTCTGCCGCACAGGAACCGTGTATATAGTCCAGAGCTCAAAACACAAGTGGACACTTCGTTTTGAGGGGGCAGGTGAAACCGGACTGGATGATCGTCGCGGCCATCGAAAAAAAGACCAAACGCCCTGCACTGAACTGGAGGGAGTACACATTAAGCGAACCGAAGCCCACGAAGATGGACCCGTACAAGCAGCGCGTGGACGAGTAGCTGGAAGAGGCGCCGTACTCGGCGCTGCGGATTCTGGAAAAGCTGCGGGAGCTGGGACTCGACGGGGGCTGCAGCGTTGTCAAGGCGTACGTAAGCAGCCGGAAGATGAACCTGAATGAGAAGGCGACAGTGCGGTTTGAGACAATAAAATCAACCTCAAGCGGGTACAAAAAGACTGCCTCATCTCCTACGCCGGGAATCAGTACTCCGTGCTAGCGGAGTACGTCGGCAAAGATGTGACAGTCGTGGCCCTCGACAGCATGTTAGCCGCATATTACGAGGGGAAGCGGATCGCTCTGCACAGGATATCGTACTAAAGGAAGGACATGGTTGTCAATCCCCAACACTACCGGCGACTTACGTTGAAACAGACGATGGACGCGGAAAATGTTCTGTTTAAAACCATCCGATTTGTACAGATATGACAAGGTGCTGTATGAGTGAATTTACCATGGACAGACTGCGGGAAAACCTGGAAAGCCTCAAAATGAAAAACACCCTGGAGATTCTGGACAACTACCTGGAATGGGCGGCAGTGGAAAATCTCAATATTTGAGTTGGCTACCATGCGCTTCCTGGAGAACGGGGAGAATGTAGTCTTTCTAGGCCCGCCCGGTGTGGGCAAGACCC
>CAJTOM010000127.1 GCA_910577915.1 uncultured Oscillospiraceae bacterium | reverse complement strand
CAGCGACTTTTTGGTTACTTTTTGTTCGCACAAAAAGTAACCGCAGGGTCCGGGGCCGCGTAGGCCCCGGGACTATCGAATGGAATAATTTACCCCTCGCGCCCGGAGGGCGCGAAGAAGGAGGCCCCCCTATGTCCATCGTTACCAAATCCATCGGCCTTGCAAAAAAGGTCAAGCACCGCTTTCAGGACCAGATTAAGGAAAGAACCCCCGTCTACCTCTCGCCGGTGCGCCGCATCGAACGGGTGGCCACCCAGGAGAGAATCTGCGCCATGACCTTCGACGACGGGCCCTGCGGGCTGCCCGCCAGCCCCGACCATTTCCGGGGAAAAGCCCTGACCCTGGTGCTGGCGGAAACGCTGGAGCGCTATGGGGCCAGGGGTACCTTTGACGTGGTGGGGGATACCTCCGGCAACTACCCCGACCGGGCCGGAAAGCACGGCTCCGCCTCCTGGGGCGGAGTGGCCTACGACCACTACCCTGACTTCGGCAAGGATGAACAGGGCGGCGTGGTCCACTGCCCGGAGCTGGTCAGCCGCCTGCTGGCCGGGGGACACGAGATCACCAGCCACACCTACTCCCACGTGCTCTTCGGCTGGAAGCCCCTGGTCTACGGACGCAGAAAATATCTGAAGGGCCTGGAGCCGGTGGTGGGGGACCTGAAAAAGCTCCACCGGGCTATGGAGAAGGGCTGGGGCTACCCCGTGCGGCTGGGACGGCCTCCCCACTACGTGGACGGCATCCAGGGGGGCTTCACCAGCTACGACGCCTACGCCCTCATGGGCTATCAGTACATGGCCGCCAGCTTCGACGGGGCGGGGTGGCTGCCCCTGGAATCCTACGAGGCGGAGGTGGAGGCCACCTGGAAGCCCATGGAGCGGCTGCTGCTGGAGGATCCGGACGCCTTCTGCGGCCAGATCATCTTCCAGAAAGACGGGTTCAACATGGCCCGCCGCACACCGGTGGCCGACGGGCTGGACAAGCAGCTCCAGCTCCTCAGCGACCACGGCTATAAGGTACTCACCGTCTCTGAGCTGCTCGACCGCTCCTCTTTCCGGGACGCTCCGCCGGACAGCGGCGCGGGCCGGGCCGCCCGGCGGCTGCTGGGGGCGGGCTGGTGCCCGGCCTTCCAGGACAACACCCTCCGCCCTGAACAGACCCTTACCAGGGGGGAGCTGGCCATGATGGCCTTCGGCTGGGAGACCGTGCGCCGCCGGATTGAGCTGGTGAACGCCGGGCGGGCCCCCTTCCGGGACGTGGAGCCCCGGCACCCCTACGCCGCCGCCGCCGTGCGGGCGGTGGAGACCGGGGCTATGGCCGCCGTGGACGGCCGCTTCCGCCCCGGCGATGCGGTGAGCGCCACGGAGCTGGCCCAGTTCTGCTCCACCCGCCTGGGCAGGACTCCGCCCCTGGGCAGCTGGGAGACCCTGACCCACGGGGAGTTCTTCCAGATCGCCGCGGAACTGCTGGGGTGACGGGACGGCCCCTTTTCAGCGGAGATTTGTCACAGAGAAACCGGCGAACGGAGTAATCCGTTCGCCGGTTTTTGGCGCGCCCGCCAGGAAATTGTATTACCGCAGCAGCTGGCCCACGTCCTCCGTGCCCTGGCCGCTGTGGGTGTTCGCCGCCAGGGCGGACTGGCCGAGAAGGGTCTGGCGCATGTCCTGGAGAAGGGTGTCCGCCGCCTCCACGTCCCGCACCGGGCCCTGCTGCCTGCCGGCGTGGCGGCGGAACAGGGAGAAACGGTCCTGCTCCAGCTGGCCGTATACGCCGCCGTAGGCCGCCTGCATCAGGGAGACCCGGCGGCGGCTGGCCGCGATGGTGATGACGGCGGCCCGGGCGTGGAGACGGGTGGAGACGGACAGCCCTCCCAGGCCCAGCTCCCCGCCGGACAGGCGGGGCAGAACGGCGGTGTCCTCCCCGAGCTGCAGGGCGATCACCGCCCCGGTCCAGGACGGCTCCCCGGCGGGCCCGCCGCCGGTCTTGCCGCCGGCCGTCTTGCCGCCGGCGGCGGTGACCACGCCCCCGGCGATGGTGACTGTGCCCGCAAGGCCCTGGGGCAGCGGGCCGGAGGCCCCCCGCAGCAGGATGCGGCCGCTCAGGGGCCTGCCGCCGTCCCGGCCGATGGCCGGGCTGCCCTCGCCGCCGGAGGCCGTGAGCACCCCGGAGGGCCGGCCCCCCTGGGAGGTGCAGTCGATGCACAGGGAGGTCCCCTCCCCCAGGGAGATGCCCGCACAGCCCCGGCCGCTCTCAAAGCAGCTGCTGGAGCCGCTCTGGAGGACCAGGGTCACATCGTTGTCCCGGCCCAGGTCCAGGGCCCTGCCGGCGCCGACCCGGCAGACCACGCCCCCCAGAGTCAGCGCCGCCGGGCCCAGGCCGTCCGCCAGGGCGATTCTGCCGCTGAAGGGGACCTGGTTCGCGTCCATGCCCGCGCCGCCGGAGACGGCGGTTACCTGGGCGGACAGGATGCGCAGCGTCTGGGAGCCCTCCTCGTAGACCCAGTCCACCTCCGGCTCGCCGCCGGTGACGGTGAAGGGGTTGGGGTACAGGGAGCGCTCCTCGAAGGTCCCGGAGCGCTGGTTCCAGTACAGATAGGCGTACTGGGTGCTGGGGCGGCCGGAGGCGTCCCGCCCCCGGAGGACCAGGGTGTGGGCGGGGAAGCCCTGGTCCCCCCTGGTCAGCCACAGCCGGGCCGGGGCGGGCTCGCCGCCGCCGGGCAGAAGGGCTTTCGCCTGCCGGCCGTCCACCGTCAGGGAGGTGACGGCGCTCCAGCCGGGGAGCAGGGCCTTCCAGACCAGGTCGAAGGGCTTCAGGGTCTCCCCGGCGGGGCTGCGCACGGAGGCGGCCTGGGCCGCCAGGGAGACGGGGCCCTCCAGCACCACGGGCACCGGCAGGGCTCCGCCGTCCTCCCGGGCCGCCAGCACCACCGCGCCCCCCGTCAGGCGCAGAGCGGCGTCCCCCTCGGCGCGGACTGCCCCCAGGGTCAGCAGGCCCCC
>CAJTOM010000126.1 GCA_910577915.1 uncultured Oscillospiraceae bacterium | reverse complement strand
CGGGCTGGGGGGCGGGGGCCGCCTCCTGCTTGGGGGGCTCGGCCTTGGCGTCCACCGACTGGTAGGAGCGCACGGAGCCGGCGCCCTGGACGGCGGGGATGGAGCTGTCCCGCTCCCCGGCGGTGCGGAACCAGATGAAGAAGCCCTGGTCGGCGATGAGCTCGGAGGTGGAGCCGTCGGTCTCCACATTTTCCGGCGCGCTGACGAAATCAGAGCAGTAGTCCTTGACGGCGGTGAGCAGCATGAAGGCCCGCAGGTTCTCCATTCCGCTGCCCTCGTCGAAGAAGACGTGGATGCCGAAGGGGTAGGCCTGGTCCGGCGCGGCGGGGGCGGGGGTAGCGGCCTGCGCGGGGGGGGCCGCCTCCTGGCCGCCGGCGGCCTTGGGGGCCTCCTCCGGCTGGGCGTTTCCCTGAATTTTATCAATCAGACTATTAATTTTATCCACGATACTGTCGATAGAATCGGAGAGGGGTTCCTCGTTTTCCACCTTCTCGATCTCGCCCCGGAAGAAGTCAACCGCCTGGAACAGCATGTCGAACAGCTCCGGCCGCAGCGCCTCGGGCACCGCCTCCATGGTCTTATCCCGGATGATAAAGAACAGGTCCTCAATCCGGTGGGCCACGGTCATCAGGGAGGGGAACTCCATCATGGCGGAGGAGCCCTTGATGGTATGCATGATGCGGAAAATCTCGTTGACACTGTCCTGCGAGAACGTGTCCGCCTGCTCTGCCGCCAGCAGGATGCCGTCGAGCTGTTCCAGAAGCGTATTTGTTTCATACAAATACATATCCAGGATGCTATCGTTGCCACTGCCCATAAAAACGCCACCTTTTATCTCGTATTTTTTGGATATTCCCGCGGGGACCAAACGGGCATGGCAGTCCCCGCGCTGACTTCATCAAACTGATTATCGGCAGGACGGGACAAAAAATTAAGCCGTCAAATAACTTTTATTGAAAGGGAGGGCCGCACATGCCAGATCTGCTTGGTGTGACAAATCCGGTTCCCGGCCATGACAACGCGAATATCAACCGGAACATGCCCACCATACCCAACGATCCGCGGGTGCAGAACGCAACCGATCCCACCCGTGTCAGCGGTCCGGACAACCGCACCGAGCGCCAGGACAGCGGCGACGCCGCCGGCAGCGAACGCACCCTGCGCTACGACTCCAATTTCCTGACATTTCTCCAGCGGCTGAGCGAGACGCCGGGCCTGGCCCAGTCCATGGGCGAGGTGCTGCGGGCCTACCAGGGGACGGTGGTCACCTCCGGCATGGGGGAGGGCATGGCCGTGGACATGGCCAAGCTGCTGGAGATGCTGCGCGTGGACGAGGAGGGCCTGGCCGACTTCCTCAAAAACCAGCTGGAGGCGGGCAGCCGCTTCTCCGGCCCCCTGTTCACCCTGCTGCGGGAGGCCTACGGCACCAGCGGCTCCGAGGTGCTCAAGGGGAGCATCCTCCAGTTTCTCAAGCGCTACAACGACTACTCCTCCTCCCAGCACGTGCAGGGGGGGCTTCTGCGCATTCTCACCCAGCTGACCCGGGCCATCCCCGCCAGCTGGGGCAGCCAGCTGCTGGATCTGGTCTCCCAGCTGGAGGGGAAGCTGGCCAGCGGGGACCGGGCGGGCAGCCTGAAGCTGCTCCAGGGCTCCATCCTGCCCTTTCTGGCGGGCTACACCTCCCGCACCAACGACATGGGGCTGAGCCGGACCCTCATCTCCATGCTGGCCCTGGAGGTGGCCCGGTACGAGAACGGCTCCAGGGAGGGGCTGCTCCAGTCCTTCCACCAGCTCAGCTCCAACGCCGCCCTGCGGGAGCGGCTGGGGGGGCTGAGCGACGCGGCGCTGCTCCACCTGGTGGAGCACGGGCGGTACGCCAAGGCCGCCGGGGCCGACGAGTTCGCCGAGCAGCTGGCCCGCACGGCCCAGCGGGCCCTCCAGGGGGGCGCGGGGGCGGAGGCGCAGGACGCCTTCCGCAACATTCTCTCCGCTTTTCTGGTCAACGAGAGCGTCTATATGCCGCTGACCCATCTGGTCCTGCCCCTGGAGTGGGAGGGGAGGATGGCGTTCAGCGAGCTGTGGGTGGACCCGGACGCGGAGGAGAACCTCAAAAATGGCCGGGGCCACGAGGACAACACCATCCGGTTCCTGTTCAAAATCGACATCCAGGGCCTGGGCTTCTTCGACATGGTGCTCACCTGCCGGCGGGACGACGTGGATGTGCAGCTGTACTGTCCCCCGTCTACGGCCCCCTTTACCGGGACCTTCCAGGGGGAGCTGACCCGCATCCTCTCGGAAAACGGCATGAAGCCCAACGCCGTCCAGGTCCGCCCCATGGAGAAGCCGCTGGCCATCTCCGCCGTGTTCCCGAAAATCTTTGAAGGAGAGAACAGCATCAATGTCAAAGCATGATCGATCCCAGATGCCCTCCGGCCGGGCGGTGGCGCTGCGCTACGACGGCGGAGACGGCGCGCCGGTGGTGGTGGCCTCCGGCATGGGCTATATGGCGGAGAAGATCGTGGAGGTGGCCGCCGAGACCGGCGTGCCCATCTACGAGGACAACTCCCTGGCCACCATGCTCTCCCAGCTCTCCCTGGGCCAGGAGATTCCCGACGCGCTCTACCGGGCCATCGTGGAGATTTACGTCTATTTCCTCAATTTTGATCCCAGCGACCCGGAGAAGGCCCGCCGGCGGCGGGAGTCCGTGGACCGCGGGGAGAACGCCGCCCCGCCGGCCGCGGGAGAGAAAGGAGCTGACTGATGGAACGGCTGTATCTGATCCTTGACAGCCAGGGCGCGGCCCTGGCCCAGGCGGTGCTGGAGTCGCCGCCGGGCTCGGAGGTGGTGCAGATGCGCCTGCTCCGGGAGACGGACGAGGACTTCACCAAGATTGGGGACGTCCAGCTCATCGCCCTGGACAACAACGCCACCTCCAAGCGGGGCGTGGTGACCATGCAGCGGGGGGAGCGGCTGGTGATCCGCCCCGGCGCGGTCCTGGGGGCCCAGGCCCGCGAGAACCTGCGTATCCAGACAGATTTTGAGAGCGTGATGTACCCCGTCACCGGCTATTGGAAGGGCCAGCGGCCCATCCGGGGCCACGACCTCAGCTGCGGCGGCCTGGCCTTCCACAGCGAGAAGTCCCTGAAGGTGCAGGAGGTGGTGCAGGTGGTGCTGCCGGTGACCGATTCGCCCCTGCTTCTGCGGGCCAAGATCCTCCGGGATCTGCCCACGGAGGATCCGGTGCCCCTGTACGCGTCCAGGTTTGTGGACCTGTGCCTGGATGAGGAGATGGCCATCCGCAAGGCGGTGTTCAGTATTCAGGTGAGCAGGCCGAAGGCAAAATAGTGGCGCCGCCTCCGGCGGCGAGGGGGGCTGCGGCGCAGCCCTACAGCCTGTGGGGCCTACGCGGCCCCACGC
>CAJTOM010000125.1 GCA_910577915.1 uncultured Oscillospiraceae bacterium | reverse complement strand
TGCCCCGGCAGGATGACTATCTGGACGGCTACCGGGCGGAGTACAACGCCATGCTCATGGACAAGGTCACCGACAGCTCCAACAGCGTGGTGCAGGAGCGGTACATCACCCTCTCCGTCCACCGCAAGAGCATCGAGGAGGCCCGCACCTTCTTCGACCGGGTGACGGCGGATGTGACCACCCGTCTGAGCCACCTGGACGCCCACAGCGAGGAACTGGACGCGGTGGAGCGTCTCCGGGTGCTGCACGATTTCTATCGCACCGGCGAGGAAACGGAGTTCCATGTGGATCTGCGGGACCTGATGCGGAAGGGCCACAGTTTCAAAGACTCCATCTGCCCGGACAGCTTGGAGTTCAAGAAGGACTATTTTGTCATGGGGGACAAGTTTGGCCGGGTGCTGTTCCTCAAGGAGTACGCCAGCTATATCAAGGACAGCATGATTTCCGAGCTGACGGCACTGAACCGCACCATGATGCTGTCCATTGACGTGATCCCCGTCCCCACGGATGAGGCCGTCCGGGAGATGCAGAACCGGCTCCTCGGTGTTGAGACCAACGTGACCAACTGGCAGCGGCGGCAGAACAGCAACAACAATTTCTCCGCCGTTGTTCCTTACGATTTGGAACAGCAGCGGAAAGAAACCCGTGAGATGCTGGACGATCTCACCACCCGCGATCAGCGGATGATGTTCGCCGTGGTGACCTTGGTGCATCTGGCGGACAGCAAAGAGGAGTTGGACAGCGACACGGATGCCCTCCAGTCCGCCGCCCGGAAGCACCTGTGCCAGCTCTCCACCCTCAACTGGCAGCAGGCGGACGGGCTGGTGACCGCCCTGCCCCTGGGTCTGCGGCGGATCGATGCCCTGCGGACGCTGACCACCGAGGCGCTGGCCGTCCTCATGCCCTTCAAGGCCCAGGAGGTGCGGGATCAGGGCGGTGTGTACTACGGGCAGAACGTGATCTCCAAAAATCTCATCATTGCCAATCGAAAGGAACTGCTCAACGGCAACGGCTTTGTGCTGGGTGTGTCCGGCTCCGGCAAGTCCTTCACCGCCAAGCGGGAGATGGTCAATTTGGCCTTGTCCACCGATGACGATATCATCGTAATCGACCCGGAAAGCGAGTACCGGCCCCTGATCGAAGGGCTGGGCGGCGAAGTGGTGAATATCTCCGCCACCTCGCCCAACCACATCAACGCTATGGACATGGAGCAGGGCTACGGTGACGGCGAGAACCCGGTGGTGCTGAAGTCCGAGTTCCTGCTGTCCCTGTGTGAGCAGCTCATGGGGGACCGGCTGTTGTCCGCCAAGGAGAAATCCATCATCGACCGCTGCACCGCCAGCGTCTACCACAGCTACATCAAGGGCGGCTACCAGGGCAAAGCCCCCACCCTCCAGGACTTCCACGCCGAACTGCTCCGCCAGTCTGAGCCGGAGGCGCGGGACGTGGCCCTGGCGATAGAGCTGTTCACCGAGGGCAGCTTGAACACCTTTGCCAAGCCCACCAACGTGGATACGGATGCCCGTATCCTTTGCTATGACATCCGGGATCTGGGCAAGCAGCTTCTGCCGGTGGGGATGCTGGTGGTGCTGGACAGCGTGTTTAACCGGGTCATCCGAAACCGGGCGCTGGGCAGGAACACATGGGTCTATATTGACGAGATTTATCTCCTTTTCCAGCACGAATACAGCGCAAATTTCCTGTTTACCCTGTGGAAACGTGTCAGAAAGTACGGTGCCTGCTGTACCGGCCTCACTCAAAACGTGGACGATCTGCTCCAGTCCCATACCGCCAGAACCATGCTGGCCAACAGCGAGTTCCTGGTCATGCTGAACCAGGCGGCCACCGACCGGGCGGAGCTGGCTCGGCTGCTGAACATCTCGGACAACCAGCTCTCCTACATCACCAACGTGGACTTCGGCAGGGGTCTTATCAAGTGCGGCAGCGCCATCGTGCCGTTTATGGACAATTTCCCCAAGAACCGGCTCTACCGCTTGATGTCCACCCGCTTATCGGAGCAGGGAACATCGTGAAAATATCAGGGAGAGGGCCGTGTCTGCGGCCCTGTTCCCCGTTGTGGGAGGTGATGAATCATCGCAAAAATCAAAGAAAAACGCACGGTAAAGGGCAAATTAAAGGAAAAAGTCAAGGCCGCGCCCAAGGAAATTGTCCGCCGTGGGCTGGATGATGGTACGGAGCGCCTGCGGGGACAGCTCCGGGAGACAGCCCAGCGGGGGCAGGCCAGCGACTACGGCGGAGACCGGATCGAGGACACTGCCGCCCGTGGGGCCTATCAGGCGCAGCGCGGGATAGAGTCTCTTCTGAAGAAGAAAAAGTCTGCCAAGGGCCGGGAACAGGACGGGGAGACACGCGCCGCTGATCCGCCATCGCCCCAGGAGCCTCCGGCAGATCCGCCATCGCCGGAGGCCCCAGGGGAGCAGTCTTCGCCCCATGAGCCGCCCCCACGGGAACGCCCCCGGATCAAGACGCGGGAAGCGGTTTCCGCCAGCGAGGGCGGCGCCGGTGCTGGACGGGCTGATAGTGGCAGGGCTGGACCACCCCCTGGGGAGCGGATGAAGCAGAGGCAGATCAAAACCAGGGAATCCGCTGTACATGATGATCCCCGCCCGGATGTTTCGCCTGCGCCGCAGGCTGGATTGGAGCCACCCCAGGTCAGAACGAGGGAGACTGCTGTCTATGATATTCCTGCAGATGCAGGGGCGGCTCCACGGGTGAGAGCGGAGCCGCCGAAGATCAAGACGAGGGATGCTGTCACCAGCGTCCCCTCTGGTGGCAACGCCGCTCTTCCTGCTGGCCATAGGCCGGGAACACCTGACCGATTGGCCATTAAAACCAGAGAAGCCTGCATTCAAGGCCAGCCTGCGCCGGAGCAGCCGCCCCAAACGCTCGTGCAGGGCAGGCAGGAGTTTGTGCGGGAGCGTGGCCGTGTTGCGGCCATGAAGCGGGCGGAGGGCCAGCGGATGGCGAATGGTGGGGAGACTGCATCCCCTCCCACTCCGTCCCGGCGCAGGTATGCTGGCGGGCAGGGTCAACACACTCCGGCCCAGGCTGTGCGCAGGCCGCCAAGTCCGGGAGAACCGGACACCCGGCCTGTGCGGGATGGTGGACGGACGATCATCAAAACGGCCCGCTCCGGGCGAAAGACCACAGAACGCACCGCCCGCCAGACTATCAAGACCGCGGAACGCTCCTCCAGAAAGGTCATCAAAACCACCCAGCGGACGGCGAAAACTGCCCAGCAGACGGTCAAGACCGCCCAGAGATCCGCCCAGGCCACCGTAAAGGCCACCCAGCGGGCCGTACAGACCGCCCGTGCCACGGCAAAAGCGGCGGCGGCCACCGCCAAGGCCACGGCGAAAGCCACCGTGGCGGCGATAAAAGCGGCCATTGCGGCCATGCAGGAGCTGATCGCCGCCATCGCCGCCGGGGGCTGGGTGGTGATTGTGGTGGTGCTGGTGATCTGCATGATCGGATTGCTCATCGCCTCGCCCTTCGGCATCTTTTTCTCGGACGGCGGAGGTTCCCCGGACGCGGCGTCCCCCACCGCGGTGATCGCCCAG
>CAJTOM010000124.1 GCA_910577915.1 uncultured Oscillospiraceae bacterium | reverse complement strand
TAACTGTCACCCGGCTGGATACAGACCCGATTCTGGTGGGGGCGGGTCTGGGCCTGTGCCTCTCCAGTACGGAACTGCCGGTCCGGGATCCTGTGTACCAGAACGCCTCCACGCCGGTTTCTTCCAGGATACAGGGCC
The DNA here is from genome assembly GCA_910577915.1 of uncultured Oscillospiraceae bacterium. GTDB lineage: Bacteria > Bacillota > Clostridia > Oscillospirales > Oscillospiraceae > Pelethomonas. Next base: position 3,446 of record CAJTOM010000124.1, on the reverse strand, counting down.
TCATCTCCACCATCCAGCCCCCTGAGCGTCCGCCGGCATTTTGTGAGAGGCCCCTGGCGGCGCGGGGCCTGCTGAAGAGCAGCCTGGCCATAACAGCGCTGCCGGAACTGAACAGGGAGGAATTACAATGCATGAGAATCAAACGGGATTGACCCCGCTGGAAGCGGAAAAGCCCCGGAAATACGGAGGCGCTCCCACCAAGCAGGGACTGGAGCTGTTTACCAAGCTGGCTCTCACCGAGGACCATCTGCGCATTGCCGGTGTGCTGGTTGGCTCCGGTATTGTTTCGGATGACGTGTATATCGGGGACATGACGCAGCTGGTAGAGCCGGTGGGTATCGGGACGTGCAGCGAGCCGATCCGGAATGGGGCCACGGTCAACATGACAGTGGAGGTCCGGTCCGACTTGAACAAGAACCTGCCCAACGGCATGACCATCCGGGAGTTTCTGATCCAGGCCTGGGACGGGGAGGAGAAAATCGCCATCTATTACGGCTGTCTGGCCGACTACCCCCAGTATATTGCCCCTTGGGAGGAGGGGTATCTGGACGTGCGCCGTTACCCGGTCTCCATCCGCCTGGCCCCGTCGGTAAAGGTGGAGCTGGATGACACGCTGCCCGGCGTGGTGATGACAATTGACGACATCAAGGACTACTGCATTTCCACTCTGCTTCCCCAGCTTCTGACTGCCTCCCAGAATCAGATCGTCAACCACAATCTGGCGCCGGACGCCCACCCCGACCTGCGGGAAAAGATTGAGACGGCCCAGCAGACGGCAGATGACGCAGCGACTGCGGCGGAAAAGGCCCAGCAGACGGCGGACAGCGCGGTACAGGCGGCAGAAAACAATTCGGGCGGCTGCGCCCTGCGGATCACCTTTGCGGAGGTGTTCGCCGGGCAGACCTATACTGTCTCCGGCGGTGAGGAGAGCTACACCGGGACCGTCCCCGAGAGGCTGGTCGTGCAGGTCAAGCTGAAGCAGTGCGGCATGACCTACACCATCCGCTGCACCGACGCGGAAGGCGAGGAGTATTCCTCCGTCGTGGTCACCGGGCCCTATTTCGGGCAGTACACCGCTTCGCTGCTTCCCTTCTCCGCCACCCTGACCGTCACCACCAGCCCCGGCGCCTCTGTGACCGCCGTCTGCGAGGGCCAGAGCGTCAGCGGTACTGCTGGAGAGAATGGCTCCGTCTCCTTGACGCTGCCCACCGCGGGGACCTACACCGTCACCGCCGAGCTGGACGGCCGCTCCGTCCGGGGGACTGTAGAAGCCACGGAGAACGGTGGGAGCTATACCCTCACGCTGGACATCCCCACCACTGTACCAAATGAGGAAGCCGGCGTATTCGACGGCCATTTCTACAGCCGCATCTTTGAGCCGGAGGACTGGACAGGCGGGGCGCTGCGCGTACCCCAGGCGACCCATGGAATCCAGCCCAGGCAGAGCGCGTGTATCGGCACCCTGCACCAGCGGGTAGACCGGACCGCCCTGGACTATCTGGAGCAGACTGCCGCCCAGGGCCGTACCGCCATCACCAACGCGGTCAAGGCCGCCCTGAACGCCAACAGCTCCGCGCCCGGCACCTACCCTACGGCGGAGGACGGCCATGTTCAGCTGACCTGGAACCAGGTGCAGTGCTACATCCTGGAGGGGACGCTGCTTGCGGCTGAGGCCGCTGCTTCCAAGGCCAGTGAAAAGGGCTTCAACTGGCAGGGCAGGGATACCACAGGGGCCCCGGAGACGGCCACCCTGGATGCGGTACTTGCGGCCGCTTACCTGCCCGCCCTGGGCGGGGCCACGACCGGGCTGGATAGACTGTGTACCGCCGCCGTTCTTCAAGGCCTGCGCCTGCGCAGGAAAGCCACCGGCGTGGGGACTGTGACCAGGTATGACCTGGACGGCGCTATGGTCGCCAACACCTGGGCGGCAATGGAGAGCCGGATACACTGGGACCTGGAGACGAAAGCCCTGGTCCTGGAGGGAAGTACCCCCTTCGCCGGCGAACTGATGGTGGTAGGATGAACGCCCTGGATGAAAATCGGGCCCAGCTGGCCAAGCTCCAAGCCCGGATGAAGGAGTACCAGGTACAGCTGAAGGCGGAGCCTGACTCCCAGAAGCGGGCAGCGCTGAAGGCGAAAATATCCACCTACCGGGCGGCCATCCGGGACGTGCAGGTGCAGATCGACCACCTGGACCCGCCGGAGGTCCGCAAGGCCCGGAAGGAACAGCGCCGGCGGCTGGACATCGGGGCCCTGAGCTTTGACTTCTTCGAGCGGTCCGGTGCCTGCTGGAGCGACATCGAGGGCCACAGCTGGCAGCAGGTAGAGGCCGGGGACTTCGTGGAGCTGGGCGCCGGTATGGACCAGCTGCAAAGCTGGCTGGCCGAGGGGGCCCAGCGGCTCACCGACCGCCAGAGACTCTACATAGACGCTTACTATAACCGGGGCCTGTCCATGCAGCTGATTGCCCAGGAGCAGGGTGTGGACAAGTCCACCGTGGCCCGGTCCATCAAAAACGGCATGGCCCGGATGCAGGAGTGGGTGGAGGCCAAGAAGCTGATCGCTTCCTGCGCCAACGGCAAGGGCGGCTTTGACTGGCAGCGGTATCTGGCCCAGGTGCCCGTCCTTACCGACCGCCAGCGGCAGCTCATGCTGCTGGTCCTCTCCCGGCTCCCCAAGACACAGGAGGAACTGGCCGGCAAGCTGGAGCTGGAGAAGAGCACCGTCAGCCGGATTCTGTCCCGGGCGGGGCGCACCATCCAGCGGCTGGATATCCGGGGCGGCCCGCCCCTCTCCCGGCCGGAAATTCGGGAGTGGGACCGGGCGGACAAGTTCTCCCTGGCCCTCCAAACCGGAATGCCGCTGTATTTTTACTACCGCTTCTGTTTCCGGGGCCAGCAGGTGGGCGGGGTCAGCCGGTACAACTACGAGCTGTCCCGCCGGCGGGAGGCCGGCGTATCCCCGGATGAGACGGCCAGGGAGCTGGGCCTGAAGCCCAAGACGGTCCGGTCCGCCTACAGCCGTCTCAAACGGCAATGTGTCCAAGTTGGGCACATTCCCGCCCCCAAAGACGGCAGTATCGGGGCCCGGCTGGACCCGGAGACCTATGTGAAGCTGCAAAGGCTGGTGACGGGCTGTGCTGGTACATAAGGCCACTATGGGGGTGTTGGACAGGATTTGGGAAGGGCAGTACGCCAGAGGTCCAGACGGCACTCAAATCCCGGTAGACCGGCCGGCGGCCCTCTCCGATGTGGAGGACCCGGAGGCCTGGTGGGAAATTCCGTCCCAGGGAACTCTGGCCCGGAAAATCAGGCGCTATTACCCTCTCCTGCGCCCTGTGGTGGACGGGGAGGGGCGTCTGGTGGAGGTGGTCCCCCTCTGCCCTGATGAGGACCAGGAGGCCGCAGAGAGGGCCAGAGAGGTCAAAGCGGCCAGAACACAGGAGG
>CAJTOM010000123.1 GCA_910577915.1 uncultured Oscillospiraceae bacterium | reverse complement strand
AAGCTGTAGGGCTGCGCGGCAGCCCCCCTCGCCGCCCAGAGGGCGGCGACGCTCCCGTCATTTTTTCCCGAAGCTCTCCCCCAGCCGCCGCAGCAGCTCCGCCCCGCTGGGATTGTTCGCAATCGACTGAATCAGCTGATTGAGCTGACTCGTGTCCCCCTTGGCGGCGCTCTCGGCGATCTGCTTGAGGGACGCCTGGTCCTGCCCCTGGGTGAGGAGGGAGGCCAGTGCCTTGGCGTCCGGGGACTTGGCCACCTGCTCCAGGATCTGTTTGTCGCCCAGCAGCTGCTGCAGCTTGGGCTGGTTGTTCTGTTTCATGCCGTACCTCCCGCATTGATTTCCTTCCAGTATATGAGAGCGGGACAAAAAATGTGCCCCCATCCTTCCGGAGAATGGGGGCGCAGGGGATGCTATTCTGCTGCGTCTTCCGCCTCCGGGCCGGTCCAGTGGTCGCACCAGGGGCGCAGAGTGCAGCTCTGGCAATCCGGGCGGCGGGCCACGCAGACCGCCCGGCCGTGGAGCACCATCCGGTGGCAGAAATCGTTGCTCTCCTCCGGCGGGATGCAGGCGCGCAGCTGCTGCTCCACCTTCAGCGGGTCCTTGCTGCCGTCGGTGATGCCCAGAAGGCCCGTGATGCGGATGCAGTGGGTGTCGCAGACATAGCCCTCCTTGCCGTAGACGTCGCCCAGAACCAGATTGGCGGTCTTGCGGCCCACGCCGGGCAGGCGCAGCAGCGCCTCCATCGTGTCCGGCACCCGGCCGCCGTACTCCTCCACCAGCATCTTGCTGGCGGCCACAATGTCCCGGGCCTTGGCCCGCCAGAAGCCGGTGGAGTGGATGATCTCCCCCACCTCCTCCTCGCTGGCCCCGGCCAGAGCCTCCAGCGTGGGGAACCTGGCGTACAGAACGGGGGTCACCATGTTTACCCGCGCGTCGGTGCACTGGGCCGCCAGCCGGACGGAGAACAGCAGCTCATAGGCCTTCTCCGGATCAAAGGGCAGGGAGCACTCCGCGGCGGGATAGAGACGTTTTAACTCCTCAATAATGGCCGAAACGGCCGCCTGGTCCTTCATGTCCATCACCTCGGAGAGTATTGTACCATAACATTCGACAAATTTCGAGGGGAAATTGCCGGTTTCTGAAAAAAGTAAGAACCGGTATTCACAGGCGGGGGACGCTCCCCTCCCCTCCGGCGCAAGGCGGCGTTCTATCGCCCTGTCCGTTTTTCCCCCGGCAGGTTTTGGCGCGCACCATGTCCAACCGGAGATTTGAGAGGTTGCAGTCCGGCGGGAATTGTGATACACTCTATGATATGCGCCCGGCCTCACCGCTCCGGCGGCGGGGCCGGAGAAATGAGGACCACCTATGAGACTACTCTTCAAGCAGCGCCTCTTCTCCTGGTTCCACAACTACCACATCTACGGCGAGGACGGCGGCGTCCTCTTCACCGTCAAGGGGAAGCTCAGCTGGGGCCACTGTTTCCATATCCTGAACGCCGCCGGCACGCATATCGGCACCGTTCAGCAGAAGACCGGCACCCTCATGCCCCAGTTTGAGCTGTACGCCTACGGGGACTACCTGGGCTGCATCAAGCAGAAGTTCACCCTTCTCACCCCCCGCTTCTCCTTTGACTGCAGCGACTGGGAGGTGGAGGGAAACTGGCAGGAGCGGGACTACTCCATCATCAGCCCCCGGCTGGGCCTGGTGGCGGCGGTGGGGCGGGTGATGCTCCAGATGGCGGAGACCTACGCCATCGAGGTGCCGGACCCGGACAACGCCCTGTGCGTGCTGATGGCCGTGCTGGCCATCGACGCCGCAAAATGTTAATCGGAGGAACTTGCCATGAAAATCGAGAAAATTGAGACGCCCCGCCTCTATCTGCGGGGCTTCACCCCGGCGGACGCGGGCTTCGCTCTGAGCATCTGGAACGACCCGGAGATGGGGGAGTACCTGCTGGACGAGGCCATGGAGACCATTGACGAGGACTACCTGCGGGAGATCGAGAAGCTGGGCGAGGACGAGGAATGCTGTTATCTCATCGCCGAGGACAAGGAGAGCGGGACCCGCATCGGCACGTGCAGCTTCATCCCGGAGGACGGGGTTTACGATCTGGCCTACTGCGTCCACAAGCAGTTCTGGCGGCAGGGCTACGCCACGGAGATGGTGGGCGGGATGATCGCCCACGCCAGAAGCCAGGGGGCCAAAAAGATCACCATCGTCATCAGCAATGAAAACGCCGCCTCCAACGCCGTGGCGAAAAAATTCGGCTGCCGCGTGACAGAAACCCTGACAGAAAAGAAGCGGGGCAGCGACCGCGTCTTCACCGATTACAAATACGAATTAGACCTGTAACCCCCAAGCAAAACCATGTTTTGCCCAAAAAGTTTTTCTTTTTGATACTTTTTCTTTGTTCACAAAGAAAAAGTATGTATGCCCGTTACAGAGAGGAGTGACCGCCCATGGACCGCCCCCTGGCGGACCGCATCCGGCCCCAGACCCTGGACGAGGTGGTGGGGCAGCGGCACCTGCTGGGCTCCGACGCCCTGCTGCGCCGGTTCATTGAGAAGGGGACCGACGCCAACATGGTCTTTTACGGTCCCTCCGGCACCGGCAAGACCACCATCGCCAACATCATCGCCAAGCGCACCCACCGGACCCTGTACCGGCTCAACGCCACCACGGCGTCCCTCCAGGACGTGAAGGACATCATCGGGGACGTGGGGACCCTGATGGCCCCCGGCGGGGTGCTGCTGTACCTGGATGAGATCCAGTACTTCAACAAAAAGCAGCAGCAGTCCCTGCTGGAGTTCATGGAGAACGGGTCCATCACCCTCATCGCCTCCACCACGGAGAACCCCTATTTCTACGTCTATGCCGCCCTGCTCAGCCGCAGCACGGTGTTTGAATTCAAGCCCGTCACCGCCGCAGACGTGCTGCCGGCGGTGGGACGGGCCCTGGCGCTGGTGCAGAGCGAGAGCCCCCTGCCCCTCAGCTGGGAGGAGGGGGTTCCGGACTATATCGCCCACGCCTGCGGCGGGGATGTGCGCAAGGCCATGAACGCGGTGGAGCTGCTCTACGAGACGGCGGAGGCCCGGGAGGGCGGCCTGGTCATATCCCTGTCCGACGCCCAGCAGGTGAGCCAGCGCAGCGCCATGCGCTACGACCGTGGGGGCGACGCCATGTATGATCTGGCCTCAGCCCTGATGAAGTCCCTGCGGGGCAGCGACCCGGACGCGGCCCTCCACTATCTGGCCCGGTTCCTGGAGGCGGGCGATCTGATCACCCCCTGCCGCCGCCTGCTGTGCTCCGCCAGCGAGGACATCGGCATGGCCTACCCCCAGGCCATCTCCATTGTAAAATCCTGCGTGGACACCGCCATGCAGCTGGGGCTCCCCGAGGCCCAGCTGCCCCTAGCCCAGGCGGCCATCCTGCTGGCCACCGCCCCCAAGTCCAACAGCGTGGTGAATGCCATCGGCGCGGCCTGGGGGGATGTAAAGCGGGGCCGGACCGGCTCTGTCCCCAGGGAGCTGCAGAACGTCCACGCCGACACCACCGGCCAGGAGCGGGAGCAGGGGTATCTCTATCCCCACCAGTTCCCCGGCCACTGGGTGAAGCAGCAGTATCTGCCGGACGAACTGGCCGGGGTGGTTTATTATCAATACGGGGAGAATAAGACTGAGCAGGCGGCCAAAGCGTACTGGGAGAAAATCAAACCGTAGAGCGTCGCCGCCCGACCGGCGGCGAGGGGGGCTGGGTTGCAGCCCTACAGCTTGCGGGGCCTACGCGGCCCCGCGCCCTGCGGTTACTTTTTGTGCAAACAAAAAGTAACCAAAAAATTGCCA
>CAJTOM010000122.1 GCA_910577915.1 uncultured Oscillospiraceae bacterium | reverse complement strand
CATTTTCTCAGGCCGGGGGTCTTGCAGGTACTCCCGGTAGACCATATGGACGCAGCGGTCCACCACCGTTTTCTCCACCGGCTCCAACCCGGCCTTGCCGCCCACAATCAGCTCCATGAGTGAGAGGATGAAGTCGCTTTTCAGCGTCAGGGGGTTATCATCCTCCGAGTAGTTGAGGGTTATGTCCATGGGGTTGATGTACTGGTCGGAGGTGGGGGAAATGTCGATCACCTGCCCGCCCAGCCGCCGGACCAGGGGCGAATACTCGTCCTCTGGGTCGATAATGGCAATATCGTCCGTGGTAATCAGGAAAGCGTTGGTGATCTCCCGCTTGGCGGAGAAGGACTTGCCGCTTCCGGGAGTACCAAGGATTAGCCCGTTGGGGTTTTTAAGACGCTTGCGGTCGGCCAGAATCAGGTTATTGGAAAGAGCGTTCAGGCCGTAGTAGAGGGCTTCACCCTGCATAAAAAGCTCCTGGGTGGTAAAGGGCACGAATATGGCGGTACTGCTGGTGGTGAGGCCCCGCTGAATGGCGATCTGGTTGAGGCCCAGGGGGAGGGAGGACATTAGCCCTTGCTCCTGCTGGTAGTCCAGCCGCCGCAGGGCGCAGTTGTACTTTTGGGCGATGCCCGCCGCCTGGAACACGTTGTTCTCCAACTTCTGCCGCGTCTCCGCCGTGTTCATTACCAGCATGGTGACGAGGAACATCCGCTCATTCCGGGATTGCAGGTCCTCCAAAAGCGTCTTGGCCTCCGCGCCATAGGTGGCGAGATCAGAGGGGATGATGTCCATATCGTATCCGCTTCTGACGGCCTTTTTCTGCTCCTCAATGGTCATTTTCTGCAAATCGGTGATCTTCCGCTTCACATTTTTAATGGCCGCGCTCTGGTCAATGGACTGGATATGGAGCGTGACCACCATGCTGCTTTCCAGCTCCAGGAAGTCCGCCAACATCCGGTCGGTCAGCTCCGGGGCCAGGATTTGCAGGAAGGACATTGCCCCGTAGGTCCTGCCGATCTGGAACATCCGGCCATTCTTGAAGGTGAAGCTGTCCGGGGCGATGAAGTCCTTGCTGGAAAGGCCGGTCTTGCAGATCGCGTCCCAGGCGAACCGGAATTTCTGGTTGTCCGCCGGGTGGAACATCTTATGGAGGACGGCCAGCCGCTCATAGCCATTGAGGGAGTGCGCCCGCACCCCCAGGGTCTTGAAGTTAGCCAGCACGTCCGCCTCGATACGCTCCAGCCGGGGCTTGGCCTCCTTCAGACTGTCCGCCTCCACGCCGAAGGTGATGTACTTGGTCTTGGTCAGGCCGTTGTTTCCCTTGGAGAGCTGGCCTTTCAGCATATCCGAGTATTCCTCCCGGATGGAGTTGAAGGCGTCCGCCTGATCGGGGATATGGATGGACTGGCGCTGTTCCTCCATATCGGCGGGTTGGTTGAGGAAGGAGAACTGGACCCGGATGGAGCTGTCAAAGTAGTTGAGAAAATCACACCAATTCTCAAAAATCAGGTTTTTGTCCTCGTTTTGCGCCAACTGATAGTTAATATCGTAAAATTGTACCTGCTTGGTGAAAAACCGCTCCGACACCACGCAGATACCGTCCCGGCACATCTCCCGGTAGGGAATGGTCTGCTGGGCAGTCCGGGGGATTTTACCGTCCCGCTTGGCCTTCTGGACGGAAGCGGACAGCCGCCGCTTCTGGCGGCTGGTGAGTTTGGCGTTCGGGGTCAGGCGGATGGTGTCCCGCAGATCAGCCTTATCTTTTTTGTGCTGTCTTTTTGCGGCTTGCAGATTTTTTACCTGCTTTGCCTGCTGTTTTTGCAATCGCGTGTACCTCCTTTTCGTGGTGGTTCAGCCGCTCCATGGCGGCATACAGATTGTCGGTCTGGTACGGGCGGACTTTGGGTGCGAGGAACTGCGCCCGGATGAAGTGGCCCAGCACCTTCTCTAAAGGCTGGCCGTCCTTCTCGTAGATGCCGAACAGGAAGAAGGGCAGCATGAGGCCGATCATCAGCAGAGCCGCCGCCTCGTTGCCGATGCTGTTCCGGGTGAGCATATAGGTGGGTACGCCAATCAGACCGCCCGCACCGAAGCATATGAGCTGCCGCTGGGTCAGATTGAACGCCACCTTCGTCTTTACTCTGGCGAGGTCTTTCGGGACAGGGACAAAGGGCATTTACCGCACCTCCCGATCTTTCGGTTTTGCGGCGGGCTGGTCGCCGGGGACGGGCTTTACCGAGAGCTGGGCCTTAATGGAGGGCTTCTTCTCCGTCTGTTTCTGCATAGCGTCCATTTCCTTCCGTGTCTGTGTAACGAAGATGCTTAAAACACCAGGATGGCTTGTGATGAGATAGTCTCGGTGACGGCCCGCAGTATCAAACATGGGGACAGTTGCCGCCCACGCCCGATTGCCGCTGGAAACACGGGGATCGTTCCTTATACCTTGAAGGGTAGCAGCCAGTACATGACTTACACGCTCCGCACCAAACGCCGCCAGTACGCCCTTTGTGTCAGCATGGAGACTCATTCCATCAAAGCCCTCCCTAATTGCCGTCTCAATAGCATCCCGGCAGGCAACATTCGTTTCCAGGGAGGCGCGGAAAGCGTCCAACTCTCCATGCTCCCTGGCATATTCGCCGGTGTGCTGATAAATCGGGATAATGGGGGCAGTTTCCCGCTGGGCCTCCATCAAACTTTCGGCCCTGCCCTCAATACACTCCCGGATATTGTCCATGTGACCTGTCTCCATATCCCGGAAGTCCTTGTAAATATCCGCCAGAGGGCAGGGGGATTCCAGCAGCGCTGCCGCCTGGGGCGCGGGGAGGTCCTGCACCTCCAACGACATCAGAATATCCTCCCGCATGGCGTACTCATAGGCATGGTTCAGGGCTTCCTCCGCTGTCATGCCCAACAGCCCGTGCTTGAACCGCTCCTGTTCCGCCGCCATCTTATCATATAGTGCCTGATTCAATTTTTCTGCGTCCATGAACGTCTCCTTCCTTTATAATAATTTCTCATACCGCAATTTCATCTGCGGCGGGCAGAGGTCCACAGCGGGACAGCGTTTGCCGGTCCAGCGTTTTCCCCCTGCCTGCCCCATACACGTCCAGCCCGCCGCCCGGATACTGGCTCCGGCCTCCGTGTCCAACGTGTAGGTGATGATCTTGCGGTAGCCGATAGCCTTTGCCGCCCGCGCCGCCGCAGAGTACAGCATACTGCAAGCGTTTTTCTCGCCCGTGGTACAGAGCCGGGTCACTTCCAGCGTCAGGCCATTGTCCAGATAGCGGCTCACGGGACGGCCCACAATGGCAACGCCCACCAGCCGCCCCTCCGCCGCACAACCAATGGAAAACTTGTGGCCTCTGGTGGGCTTGTGGTGGCGGTGGTGGGCGGCTACAAAAGCGTTGGCCTCTTTCAGTGATACCGGGGTTAAGGTGAGCATATCACCGCGCCCCTTTGTCCGTATTCCGTTCCTGGGCAGGAGCCGCCGCTTCTCGCACCCCTGCCTCTTTCGCCGCGCTCTTGAGTGCGCCGCGCACGGAAGGGGGACGCTCCTGCTCCACCGCTTTCTCATATGCGCTCAAAACAGCGGCGTTCAGCGCCTGCCGCATTTCCTTGGTGGTGGGGCAGCAGATGTCGTGATATTTGCCGTCCTGCCCCTTGGTGCTGGGCATGGAGACATACGGCCCATTCTCCGTATTGTAAATGCGGATGTTGTTGACGGCGAATACGCCGCCCAGGCTCACACTGGCAAAGCCCATCAGCTTGCCATGGTCCTTCTCCGGGTCCTTGGGGAGATAGATTTTCACGTCCACGCCGGGGACAGAAGGGGCTTCCGGTGCTTTGTTCTCGCTCAAATTACAGTCCTCCTCATTTTAATGTGCGTTGAAAATAGACCGGCTGACCGAGCCGGTCTTAAACAGGGAGAAGCACAGCAGTACCGTGTACCCGGCGCATTGCC
>CAJTOM010000121.1 GCA_910577915.1 uncultured Oscillospiraceae bacterium | reverse complement strand
CCCCGCCGTATCCGCCTTTTTCTTTCGGAACGAAACATTCATAGGCTTGCTCCCATGGAAATCTGCGCCCGGGGCGCGCTGTCCCCTAGAGCCTGGATTCATAACCGGGGGACGCCGGACGGGCGGGAAAAGGACCGTCCAGACGGCGTGCAGCGGCTGCGAATACAGGGCCTCAGACCTCCATCAGCTCCCGCTCCTTCTTGGCCAGCAGCTCGTCGATCTCCTTGCACATGTCGTCGGTCATCTTCTGGATGTCCTTCTCGGCGATCTTCATGTCGTCCTCGGTGATCTCGCTGTTCTTCTTCTGGGCCTTGAAAGCCTCCACCGCGTCCCGGCGGATGTTGCGGATGGCCACCTTGCCGCCCTCGGCGTACTTGGCGATCTGCTTGACCAGTTCCTTGCGCCGCTCCTCGGTGAGCTGGGGGAAGCCCAGACGGATGATCTTGCCGTCGTTCTGGGGGTTGATGCCCAGGTCGGACTCCTGGATGGCCTTGCAGATGAGCTTCACGGCCCCGGCGTCCCAGGGCTGGATGGTGAGGGTGCGGGGATCGGGGGATCCGATGGATGCGATCTGGTGGATGGGGGTGGGGGTGCCGTAGTAGTCCACCATGATCCGGTCCAGCACGGAGGCATTGGCCCGGCCGGCCCGGACGGCGGCGAAATCCGCCGCCACGGAGCTGACGGATTTGCGCATTTTCTCCTCAAAGACCTTGTACTCGCTTTTCATTTCGTTGTCTCCTCCTTCACAATTGTGCCAATCCTCTCACCCCGCAGGGCCCGGATAATGTTGTAGGGGTCCTTCAGCGCGAAGAGCAGAACGGGGATGTGGTTGTCCATGGCCAGGCTGGAGGCGGTGGAATCCATCACCGCCAGATGCCGGGCCAGGACCTCGTCGTAGGTGATAACGTCGTACTTCACGGCCTGCGGGTCCTTGAGGGGGTCGGCGCTGTAGACGCCGTCCACGTTTTTCGCCAGCAGGATCACGTCCGCGCCGATCTCGGCGGCCCGGAGCACGGCGGCGGTGTCGGTGGAAAAGAAGGGGTTGCCGGTGCCGCAGCCGAAGATGACCACGCGGCCCCTCTCCAGGTGGTGAATGGCCCGTCCGCGGACATAGGGCTCGGCCACGGCGCGCATCTCCAGGGCGGTCTGCACCCTGGCGGCCACGCCCTTCTGCTCGAGCACGTCGGCCACGGCCAGGCAGTTCATGGCGGTGCCCAGCATCCCCATGTGGTCGGCACGGGTGCGCTCCATCCGGCCGCCGCCGTCCTTGGCGCCCCGCCAGAAGTTTCCGGCCCCCACGACGACGCCCACCTGGACGCCCATCTCCACGGCCTCCTTGATGACGTCGCACACCTGGCCGATGATGGCGAAATCCAGGCCGGTGCGCTTCTCACCCGCCAGGGCCTCGCCGCTGATCTTCAGCAGGACTCTCTTGTATCTGGGTTCCTCCATAGGCGTCTCCTCCGCTTCTATGTTCTGGGTATATGCGCCCTCTATTCTAATATATTTTCGCCGGTTTGAAAAGTGGTAAATGGTAAATTTTTTTCGAACCCTGTCCGGGGGCCTCCCCGGCGCTACATCTGCACGACCTCCTCCGCCGGCTTCTGGCAGGGGGTGACGGAGGTGACGTGGAGCACCGGCCCGTCGCCCTCGTAGGGGTCCCAGTGCTCCACCCGGACCTGGGCGGTGACCTCCACCCAGGCCCGCTCGGGGATGGCGCTCACGTCATAGCCGATGCAGGCCAGGGCCAGGAAGGTCATATCCTCGGCGCAGCAGACCATGGCGAAGCGCCCCGGGGTGAAGTAGCGGCCGTACTGGGGGGGCTTGCACATGATGGCCCGGTAGACCACGGTTTTGCCCGCATACATCTGAGGGTTGTCCATGATCTCCACATACCACAGCCCGTAGTCCTCGTCGGATATGCGGATGACCGGCGCGTCCAGGTCGAAGGCGGAGACGGTGCCGTCCATATAGTCCTCGCTGCCGCCGTCCTCCCGCTCCAGGAAGATGTCCGCCCGGCGGTTCACCAGCCGCAGGTTCTTCTGCCGCAGGGAGGCGCACAGCTCGCCGGTGCAGCGGTTGATGAGGATCATGTCCGCATTGCGCAGCTTCTCCATCATCAGGGAGGCCATATTCTTGGCGTAGGAGGCGAAGCTGGGCCCGTCGCAGACGGCGATGATCTGGTAGAGCTGCCAGTCCGGCGGCATGGAGCCGACATAGAAGTCCTGTATCTGCCACATGCCGTTGAACTCCACCAGAATCTGGGAGGCCCGGCATTTTTTCCGCTCCGCCTCCAGAAATTCCGGCGTCAGCTCCTCCAGGCTCTCCGCCGTGACCACGGTGACGTTGCCCAGCAGCTTCTCGTCGTAGGCGGCCTCCCCCTCCTCGCAGCACAGCAGCATGGTCCGCTCGTCCGCGGCGAAGCCGTCGGAGAGGATACCGTTGATGAAGGTGGTTTTGCCGCCGTCCAGAAAGCCGGCGATGAGGTAGACGGGATAGACGTTGTCCATATCACACCTCAAAGAGGGCCTTCAGCCCGGCCTCGTCCAGCCCGCTGCCGATGACGCAGAGCCGTCCGGTGTAGTCGGCGGGACCGGAGCGGATCTGGTGCTCCTCGGGGACGTAGTCGAAGTGGAGCCAGCCGCCGCCCTGGCCGGGCACGATGCCCTTGCACCGCAGCACCGCGCCGTACCGCCCCCCGTCCAGCTCTGTGAGGATGTGCTCCAGCCGTTCCGCCGTAAAGGCGCGGGTCGTCTCCACGCCCCAGCTGGAGAAGACCTCCCCCGCGTCGTGGCCGTGGTGGTGATGGTGGTGCTCGTGGTCGTGCCCGTGGCAGCCGCACTCGTGACCCTCATGCCCATGCTCGTGCCCATGATGGCAGCACTCATGCTCCTCATGCTCATGCCCGTGCCCGTGCCCGTGGCAGCCGCACGCATGCTCCTCATGCCCATGCCCGTGCCCGCCGCAGCCGCACGCGTGCTCCCCATGCTCATGCCCGTGGTGGTGATGCCCGCCGCAGACGGGGCAGGCCTCCTCCTCGGCCAGCAGCGCCAGGGTATCGCCCCCCTCCATGACGGCGAGGAGCTGGGCGCCGGTGAGCTGATCCCAGGGGGTGGTGACGATGGGGGCGGTCCCGTTCTTCTCCCGCAGCAGGGCCACAGCGGCCTCCAGCCGGTCTCCGTCCAGCTTCTGGGTGCGGCTGAGGATGACGGCCCCGGCGTGCTCGATCTGGTTGGCGTAGAACTCGCCGAAGTTCTTCAGGTAGACCCGGCACTTGCCCGCGTCCGCCACGGTGACGGCGCAGCCCAGCGCCATCTCCGGCTCCGTCTCCGCCACGCCCCGGACCGCCCGGATCACGTCGGAGAGCTTGCCCACGCCGGAGGGCTCGATGAGGATGCGGTCGGGGCGGAACTGGTCCAGCACCTTTTTCAGCGCCTCCCCGAAGTCCCCCACCAGGGAGCAGCAGATGCACCCGGAATTCATCTCCGAGATCTCGATGCCCGCGTCCTTCAAAAAGCCGCCGTCGATGCCGATTTCGCCGAACTCATTTTCAATGAGCACAATCTTCTCGCCCCGCAGGGCCTCGTCCAGCAGCTTTTTGATCAGCGTCGTCTTGCCCGCGCCCAGAAAGCCGGAGATCACATTTACTTTTGTCATAGGAAATACGCCTCTTTCTCAATAATATCGCTCTTATCATACTCCATTTTCCGCAAAAAGCAAGGGGGTATTGGGGAGTTTCCCTCTCCCCGGCCGATTTTTCTCCGGGGAGCGCCCCCGCCGCCCCCTCTCCGCAATGTCATTAAGTTAAGAAAATTTTGCTTCTAAAAAAATGCTCACCCCATAGCTATGTAAGCAAAGGGGTGGGCATTTTGATTTGTTAATACAGTCAGCGAATATGGAATTATTATCCGTTAATCATATTCATTTTGCTTATAAAGTCTTGTAACTTTCCATTATGGGTAGCTTTTGCTACAATGCATAAATACTTGAGTGCTTCAACCAATATATCGTTATCGGCTCCAACCTTAATGTCCCAAGAGTAACAATCATCAATATTTTGGGATTTATCGTCCCATATTTCCAGCGAAAAGCATCTCTTGCCATCGCATGGTGCTATCAAAATCATCGTAACCTCTGAAGCTTTCGGGAAAAAAT
>CAJTOM010000120.1 GCA_910577915.1 uncultured Oscillospiraceae bacterium | reverse complement strand
AATTCAGACAAGGGGGTTCAAAACTGGTCATTTTCGCGTTTTCGTCTCAGGATCTCTGGTTTTTGGACCCAGGCTGTCCAATTTTGCAGTTGCAGCGCAAAAGCAAAAAAGTCTGATATATCAGGCTTTTCGAGATGAAATAAGGGTAGAAATATTGGACAGTCCAACTTAACTGTTCAATACTCCTACCCTAATTCAGATGGCTTGTCACTACGAAATCACTATTTCTGAAAAGCGTTGTGGGGCAACGGTTCCCCGATGCCAGATACCCACCACTGCGTGCAGCTCCAAACCATGATCATCTGAGGCACGACGGCGTGATATGGTGCATCGTCCGTACGGGGACTGTTATGCCAGACTGAGCCGGAATTCCCTGCCCCCTATCGTATAAGTGACGCAGAGACCCCGGTTTGTGTCTACGTGGATATTCTCCGCCCGGCTGAGCTCCCGCAGGGCGCGATACTGTTCCCGGGCGGTGGGGCTGTAGCCCGCCGGATCGTCAGAAGTGAGCAGTACCCCGCCCAGTAGTGCATTTACCTGGGCCAACTTCCGTTTCTGCTCCGCAGTGAGTCTCAGGTTTTCTTCCCGGAGGAAAAAGACGTCCGGGTCGCTGAGCCAGGCCCTGCCGTTAAGCTGGCGGCGGAAGATCGTGTTGCCGATGGCCTGTTTGGTGGACACCCGTTCCCGGTGGAGCAGGCGCATATACCACACATCGTCCCAGTCCAGCCCCACGTCGCAGCTCACCCGGCAGTAATCCACCAGGCCGAAGGCCGGCATCACCGGCACGCCGCAGCCCAATATCAGCTTGTCCCCGCACCACTCCCGCAGCAGTTCCATGGCCCGGATCATCCGCCCGGCGCGGCTCTCGGTTTTCTTGCCGAAGGGGGCCGCGCCATAGAGGAAATCCAGTTTCACCAGGTCGAACCCCCACTGATCCAGCACCCGGTCAAAGACGCCGCGTAGATAGTCCCGCACTGCTGGCAGGTCGATATCCAGAGCGTAAAAGCCGCTCCAGTTTCCGCCGCATTTCCAGGGCTGGCCGTTTACCTTCAGCAGCCAGTCCGGGTGTTCCCGATACAGGTTGGAATCTGTCTCACACACAAAGGGGGCCAGCCACAACCCCGCCAGAAAGCCTGCGTCATGGATTTCCTCCGCCACTGACTTCATGCCGCGGGGGAATTTCTCACTGTCCGGCTCCAGCCAGTCGCCGACCTGGGGCTCCCAGCCGTCATCTACCTGGAACAGGTCACCGGGGGATAAAAGGGTCTTGCACCCTGCCAGGTCGGAGGAAATGGCCTCCTGGGTGATGTCCTGATATCGGTTATACCAACTGGAATAGCCTGCCAGTTTTTTGCCCGTCCGTGGTTTGACCCCCATAGCGGCAAACCAGCCGTCAAACACCTCCGTCTCTGTCCCCTCAGCAACGTACAGGTCAAAGGCGTGGAGCGTCCCACCGGGATGCTCCACCCCGGCGCAGTCCCGCTCAATGGCGAGCAGGCCCCGGTTTGCGTCGTATTGGAAGATGGTGTATCCGGGCCGCTCATCCAGGGAGGCGATAAGACAGAACCGCTCCCCCCGGCGGAAATAGCACCAGGAAAAGCCGTGAAATAGGCCCCGCTTGTTGGGGTAGTCTACGAAATGATAATCTCCATAACGGTCAAAGGCGTATTTGTCCAATAGGGGCTTGGGCACATGGGCCAGCCCCCGGATCTTGTCCCGCTTGCCGCATTCCGGGCAATAGGTCCAGGTCTGATAGCCGTTCAAGAAGGCCCGCTCGTCCTTGCCCATCTCCCAAGGGAGGATGGCGGTGATTGCCTGGATGGTTCCGGCAGGGGCGTCGCAGCGGATGCGGACGGCGCCGTCCGGCCCGTCCACCACCCCGGTGAGGGCACGTCCGCCCACCAGGGCGCGCCAGCGCAGCAGCTTATCCATTGCCGCCACCCCCGGCCCGGAGCTGGTGGCCGATCTCCTCCACCCGCTGGTCGGTGAGAATGAACTTTTTCCGGAACAGCACAAACGCCGCGGCCAGCACGATCATGGGCAGCACTGTCATCATCAGACGCAGACCCAGCAGGGTCCCGGCGCTCTGGACGGCCACCGGTCCGGTCTCGTCGGTGTTGCCCGCCAGGCCGATGAGGTCCAGCCCGATCCCGGTGAGGAATACCGCCACGCCGGAGGCGGCTTTGACCACAAAGGTCTGCATGGAGAAGATGACGCTCTCCTCCCGCCGGCCGGTTTTCAGCTGGCCGTAGTCCACGCTGTTGGACAGGAACAGGGTGGTGAGCACGGACAGCATCCCGTTGCAGATGAAGACCACCACCCCAGGGATCAGCAGGAGGGGAAGATATCCCGACAACCCTGCCAAGAGGAAAGCGAGCATGACCACATAGGCGCAAAACGCGGAGATCAGGCTGACGGCAAAGATCCGGGTATTGGACAGTTTTCTGCGCAGCAGTGGGTAGACCACCATCATACCAAGGATCTGGGCCGCCCCGCCCACGGTGGAGAACAGGGTGTAGCTGCCTTTCCAGCCCGCCCCGCCGAAGTCGTATTTGAAGAAGTAAATAATGAAGTTGGAGGTGAGGTACAGTGCGGAATTGATGAGCACAATGCTGGCCACCACCACCATGGCCTGATCGTTGCGCAGCAGGGCGGCGAACATCTCCTTTACCCCGGCTGTCTCCATCTCGGTCTGGGAGTTCTCCTTAAAAAAGGCACAGCACAAAATCTCCGCCGCCACGAACAGCACCGACACGATGAGGGCAACCCGGCCAAAGCCTGCCCGCTCGCTGTCGCCCCCCAGTACCCCCACCAGCGCGACAGTGAACATGGCGATAAGGGCGCTGCCCACCCCCGCGCAGGTGCGGCCCACCACGGACAGGTTTTCCCGGTCCGCCGGGGTCTTGGTGACAGCGGGGATCATGGACCAGTAGGGAATGTCCATCATGGTATAGGTGACGCCCCAGAGGATATATGCCACGGCGAAATAGGCCATCAGTCCCGCGCCTTCGGCGTGGGGGGCGTTGAACAGCGCGTAGAGTACCACCGCGTTAAGTATGGTCCCGCTGAGCAGCCAGGGGCGGAACCGGCCCCAGCGGCTTTTCGTTTTTGCCACCAGTACCCCCATAAAGGGGTCGTTGAGGGCGTCGAACACCCGTGCTGCCATCAAAATCAGCCCCACGAAGGTGGCGCTGAGGCCCAGCACGTCCTGATAGAAGTACATCACATAGGATGCGGACAAGGCATACACCATGTCCTTGCCCACGGCGCCGATGCCGAAGGCGGCCTTTTGCTTCAAGGTCAGTTCCATTTTTCCTCCTCCTTGGTCTTAATGGTGAAGTTGATCGTCACGTCTTCGGTCTGTTCCGTGTGGACGGTGAGGACGGCGGTCCCCGTAGTGCCCAGGCTGCGCACATAGGCGCCGCACATACCGCCCTCGGCCGTGACGGTGGCGGGGCCTGCCAGCTCTGCGTTCCCGGACAGGGCGAAGGACACGGGAAGCTGGGCATAGGGGGCCGGGTTCCCGTTCCCATCCAGAATACGGACCCGGATCGCGGCCATGTCGTAGCTGGCCCCCTCGGTGAGGGAGGTATGGCTGACCTTTACCTCCAAATGGAGCTTCGCCGAGGGGCGGCAGGTGACGCTGGCCACGGTTTTGCCATCCTTGATCCCGTCGAAGCGCCAGACGGTGGCTTCGCCGCCCCAATTGGCTACATACTTGCCGTACAGATCCACGCCGTCCTGGAATTTCATGCCGTACCGGGCCATGCACCAGGCCATTTTCGCTTTATAGGACACTGGCAGACCGGCCAGCCCATACTTCCCAGCCGCCAGCAGGCACTCCCGCAGGAGCTTGGCCTTCTCCGGCGGAAAACCCTCCTGAGTCTCCAGCAGCTCACCGATGGTGTCATCCACCACGAAGGGCGGGTGGGGCAGAGAAGATGTTCGGTTTTGGCACAGACGGGTGACAAAGACCCCGTTTTTATACAGCGCCACCTCGTCCGCGTTGGAAAACACGTACACACGCCCCATCCGCCCCGCCGGGTAATCGCCGATGTCCATGGAGGAGCCTACCGTCAGCACAGGGGCCCCCTCTCCCTGGCTGGCATAGGCCGCCGCGGCCAGCTTGGGGTTTCGGAAGGCGTCCATCACGCCGTGATAGCAGATCCGGTCGCCGGAGCCGAAGTCCTTGTGGGTAGGGT
>CAJTOM010000119.1 GCA_910577915.1 uncultured Oscillospiraceae bacterium | reverse complement strand
CCCCACGCCATCGGCTACGCCAACCGCAGCGGCAAGCCCTTCGCCCGCCCCTTCGTGAAGTACACCCCCACCTGGCCCCGGTCCTTCATGCCGGCCAACCAGAAAATCCGCAACCAGGTGGCGAAGATGAAGCAGATCCCCGTGCCCGAGCTCATTGAGGGCAAGAAGCTCCTCTTTGTGGACGACTCCATCGTCCGGGGCACCCAGCTGCGGGAGACCATCGAGTTCCTCTACAACAGCGGCGCGGAGGAGATCCACATGCGCTCCGCCTGCCCGCCCATCATGTACGGGTGCAAATACCTGAACTTCTCCCGCAGCAACTCCGACATGGAGCTGCTGGCCCGCGCCACCGTGCAGAAGCTGGAGGGCGGCGAGGGACAGGCCCACCTGGACGAGTATGCCGACGGCTCCACCGAGCGGGGGCGGTGTCTTTTGAGGACCATCTGTGAAGAGATGGGCTTCAGCTCCCTGGGGTACCAGTCCCTGGACGGCCTTCTGGAGGCCATCGGCATCGACAGGGCGAAGATTTGCACCTACTGCTGGACGGGGCGGGAGTGATCTGCTGCCCTTGCGGGGCCGCCCCCCTTCCCGCCGGACGATAACCAATTTGATAGCGGCCCGCAGGGCCGCCGGGAGAAAGGACACAATGAACGAGAGCTATTCTGCCTCCTACGCCGCCGCCGGCGTAGACATCACCGCCGGCTACCGGGCGGTAGAGCTGATGAAACAGCATGTTGCGCGGACCATGACTGCCGGGATGACGGAGACCATCGGCGGCTTTGGAGGTCTCTTCCAGCTGGACACCGCCGGCATGGCCCACCCCTGCCTAGTCTCCGGCACCGACGGGGTGGGGACCAAAATCAGAATCGCCCAGCTGATGGACCGGCACGACACCATCGGCATCGACTGCGTGGCCATGTGCGT
This sequence comes from uncultured Oscillospiraceae bacterium, assembly GCA_910577915.1. Lineage (GTDB taxonomy): Bacteria > Bacillota > Clostridia > Oscillospirales > Oscillospiraceae > Pelethomonas. Next base: position 3,362 of record CAJTOM010000119.1, on the reverse strand, counting down.
CAACGACGTCATCTGCTGCGGCGCGAAGCCCCTGTTCTTTTTGGACTATATCGCCTGCGGCAAGAATGTGCCGGAGAAAATCGCCTCCATCGTGGCGGGCGTGGCCGAGGGCTGCGTCCAGGCGGGCTGCGCCCTGGTGGGCGGCGAGACCGCCGAGCACCCCGGCATGATGGCCGAGGACGACTACGACCTGGCGGGCTTCACCGTGGGCGCGGTGGACCGGGACAAGGTCGTCGACAAGAGCCGGACGGCGGCGGGGGACGTGCTGCTGGCCCTGCCTTCCTCCGGGGTCCACTCCAACGGCTTCTCCCTGGTCCGCCAGGTGTTTGACACGGAGCGGGCGGACCTGTCCGCGCCGGTGGAGGCCCTGGGCGGCCGGGGGCTGGGGGAGGTCCTGCTGACCCCCACCCGCATCTACGTCAAGTCCCTCCTGGCCCTGATGGACCAGGTGGAGGTCCACGGCATCTCCCACATCACCGGCGGCGGGTTCTACGAGAACATCCCCCGCTCCATCCCCGACGGCCTGGGGGCGAGGATCGAGAAGGCCGCCCTGCGCACGCCCCCCATTTTCGATCTGCTCTCCCGCACCGGCGGCATCCCGGAGCGGGACATGTTCAACACCTTCAACATGGGCGTGGGCATGAGCGTCACCGTCCCCAGGGAGCAGGCGGACAGGGCTCTGGCCGTCCTCCGGGAGCAGGGCGAGGAGGCCTACGTCATGGGTGAGATTACCGCCGGCGGGGAGCGGGTGGTCCTATGCTGACCGCCAGGACGGCCGTTCTGGTCTCCGGCGGCGGCACAAATCTCCAGGCCCTCATGGACGCCCAGGCGGACGGAGGGCTCAAGAGCGGGCAGATCGCCCTGGTCATTGCCGACAGGGCCGGCATCGGAGCCATCGGCCGGGCGGAGGCCGCCGGCGTCGGCTGCGCGCTGATCCCCCGCCGGGAGCCGGGCTTTGAGCAGAGGGTCCTGGACGCCCTGGCGGCACACAGGATCGACATGGTGATCCTGGCGGGCTTTCTGGGGATTCTCTCCTCGGACTTCATCGCCCGCTTCCCCGGCCCCATCCTCAACGTCCATCCCTCCCTCATCCCCTCCTTCTGCGGGAAGGGCTTCTATGGACTGCGGGTCCATCAGGCGGCCCTGGACTACGGTGTGAAGGTGACGGGCGCCACCGTCCACTACGTCAACGAGATTCCCGACGGGGGGCAGATCATCCTGCAAAAGGCGGTGGACGTCCTGCCCGGCGACACCCCGGAGGTCCTGCAGCGGCGGGTGATGGAACAGGCCGAGTGGGCGCTGCTGCCCCAGGCGGCGGAACTGGTTGCCGCACAGATCGTGCGGGGAAAGGAAGAACACACATGAAACAGGACCTGTGCGCGCTGCTTCGCGCCAACAGCTACCCCGGGCGGGGCATCCTGCTGGGCCGCAGCGCCGACAATACATGCGCCGTCATCGCCTACTTCATCATGGGCCGCAGCGAGAACAGCCGCAACCGCGTTTTCGAAACGACGGAGGACGGCATCCGCACCAGGGCCTTCGACGAGAGTAAGATGACAGACCCCTCCCTCATCATCTACCACCCTGTCCGCCGGTTGGAGAGCGGGCTCACCATCGTCACCAACGGCGACCAGACCGACACCATCCGGGACGCCCTGGCCCAGGGCCACTGCTACCGCCACGCTCTGAACCAGCGCACCTTCGAGCCCGACGGCCCCAACTGGACCCCCCGCATCTCCGGCGTGGTGAAGCCCGGCGGCGGCTATAACCTCTCCATCCTCAAGAGCCTGGACGGGGACCCGTCCTGCTGCTGCCGGTACTTCTTCGAGTACGATACGCCCGCGGCCGGGATGGGCCACTTTATCAGCACCTACCAGGGGGACGGCAGCCCCCTGCCCTCCTTCGCCGGGGAGCCGGTGGCGGCGGACCTCTCCGCCCCCGACGCGCCCTCTCTGGCAAAGGCGCTGTGGGAGAGTCTCAACGAGGACAACAAGGTCTCCCTGTTTGTAGAGTATATCGACCTGGAACACGGGACGCTTCACACCGTGATCCGCAACAAGCACGGCTGAGGGGGAGGGCGCTATGGAACGAAACCGCGACGGCTACACCTCCCCCCTGTCCACCCGCTACGCCAGCAGGGAGATGCAGTACCTCTTCTCCGATAACAACAAGTTCCGCACCTGGCGGAAGCTGTGGATCGCCCTGGCGAAGGCCGAGCGCCAGCTGGGCCTTCCCATCACCCAGGAGCAGATCCGGCAGCTGGAGGCCCACGCGGACGACGTGAACTACGACGTGGCGGAGGCCCGGGAAAAGCTGGTCCGCCACGACGTTATGAGCCACGTCTACGCCTACGGCCAGCAGTGCCCCGATGCCGAGGCCATTATCCATCTGGGGGCTACCTCCTGCTACGTGGGGGACAACACCGATATTCTGATCCTCCGGGATGCCTGCGGTCTGGTGCTGCGCAAGTGCGCTCAGGTATTGCGGAACCTCTCCGCCTTTGCGGAGCAGTATAAGGCGCTGCCCTGTCTGGCTTACACCCACCTCCAGCCCGCCCAGCTGACCACCGTGGGCAAGCGGGCGACGCTGTGGATGAACGAGCTGGTGATGGACATGGAGAACCTGGAGTTCCAGGTCGGCCAGCTCCGTCTCCGGGGGGCCAAGGGCACCACCGGCACCCAGGCCAGCTTTATGGAGCTGTTCGAGGGGGACGAGGAGAAGGTCAAGGAGCTGGAGCGTCTGGTGGCGGAGCAGATGGGCTTCGCCAAGTGCGTGGCCGTCTCCGGCCAGACCTACTCCCGAAAGACGGACGCCTACGTGCTCTCCGCCCTCTCCGGCGTGGCCCAGTCCGCCTGCAAGTTCGCCAACGACCTGCGGATTCTCCAGTCCTTCGAGGAGATGGAGGAGCCCTTTGAGAAGCACCAGATCGGCTCCTCCGCCATGCCCTACAAGCGCAACCCCATGCGGAGTGAGCGCATCTGCGCCCTGGCCCGGTTCGTCATCCAGGACGGGGTGAACCCGGCCATGACCGCGGCCACCCAGTGGTTCGAGCGGACCCTGGACGACAGCGCCAACAAGCGTCTGGCGGTGAGCGAGGCGTTTCTGGCTGTGGACGCCATCCTGGAGCTGTATATCAACATCACCGCCGGGCTGGTGGTCTATGAGCGGGTGGTCCGCCGCCGGGTGATGGAGAAGCTGCCCTTCATGGCCACGGAGAACGTGATGATGGAGGCGGTGAAGCGGGGCGGCAGCCGTCAGGAGCTCCACGAGGCCCTGCGGGAGCACTCCCACGCCGCCGCCCGGAAGGTGAAACTGGAGGGCGGGGCCAACGACCTCATCGACCGCATTTTGGCCGACCCCCT
>CAJTOM010000118.1 GCA_910577915.1 uncultured Oscillospiraceae bacterium | reverse complement strand
TAACCGGCATTTCCATCGAAAATGATACCGCTCCAGTTGCCCTTTTTTTCCTCGCTGTTATCACCGATAGACGACGCTATGATAAAGGCGCTGCCGTTCGGATCGGTGTAAAAAGTACCATCCTTACCGCTGGTGCCGCCGCCGATCCCTTTGGCGCTCCCTTTGCCGGTTGCCTCCACTGTGCCGCCGCTGATGGTGATATTGCCGCCTGCGCCACCTTCTCCACCACCAATGCCAGCAGCCCTATTGCCGCCGGTTGCGGTCACTGTCCCGCCGGTGATCTTGATGGTGCCACCCTCACCATAATAGCCACCGCCGATGCCTGCGCCTTTATCGTTACCTGTTGCGGTCACGTTGCCGCCGTTGATGGTGATATTGCCGCCTGCGCCACCTTCTCCACCACCAATGCCAGCAGCCCTATTGCCGCCGGTTGCGGTCACTGTCCCGCCAGTGATAGTAATGGTTCCACCTGCACCACCAATGTAGTGATCGTATATGCTGTTGCCTCCGCCAATACCTGCACCAAAGTCTCCGCCATTTGCATGTATTTCGCCGCCAGTAATGATAATCTCACCGCCTGCGGCACCGTTTTCGCCACCTCCACCACCGATACCTGCAGCGTCCCTGCCGCCGGTTGCGTTTACAATGCCGCCGGTGATGGTGATTTTGCCACCCTCACCGCCAGCACCGCTGTTACTCCCAGCGCCCCCGCCAATGCCAGCGCTGCCGCCATAACTACCGCTACCACCATTTGCAGTTACTGCGCCACCGTTGATGGTGATGGTACCGCCTGCGGCAAGCCACCCTCCGCCAATACCTGCGCCGAGATAGCTTTCCACAGTCACTGTGCCGCTGTCAATGGTGATTGTTCCGCCAGCTTTTTCCTTTTCACCGCCAATGCCCGCACCGTAAACTGTGCTAGTGGCACTCAAACTCCCGGCACCATTTGCCTTGATGGTCAATGAAGCTGTTTTGCTGTCTGAGGTCTGCACCTGCAATCCTGCCTTATTCCTGCCGCTTTTCAGCGTGTTCTCCCCTTGGAGGGTCAGGTCGCAGGATGCGCTTCCCGCTACCTCAAAGGCACAGGCGTCATCCTCCTCACTCACATCAATACTTACACCATTCAACACAATATTGGCAGTGCTGCCGTCTTGTATCATAATTTTATCCGTGGTGGTCGTGCCGGAGATTGTGAGGGTGGCGCTACTCTTGACCGTCAGGGTGTTAGCCGCATAGGAATAATCTGTGTCCAGCGTGCCGCCCGTCACGGTAAAATGGCCGGTTTCACCCGCCAGGGGCGCAGGTATATCAACCGCGGCCTGCCCGTCCTGCGTCGCTAACATCTCCTGCGCTGCTTCAAGGTGGGCGGTGTCAAGCTGCGAGGCTTCTTCATCGGACAGCCCAACCCACGCCTCGCCAATGGCTTCAAGCTGGGCCTCCACCTCATCCCGGTTCTCGGTGGTGATGTCCTCCGGGGCCGGGAGCGCGTCAATGAGGGTCTGCACCGGGCAGACAGGGCAGACATAGCCGCAGGGCTGGCCCTTCACGGTCTCTATAAAACCGCAGTCCTCAAAGCTGTGTTCCTGGTGGTGAGGGCACAGGCCCCCGCTGTCCGGCTCCGCCGCCAGGGCCGCCGTGGGAAGCAGCCCCAGCACAAAAACACAGGTCAGGAAAATTGATAAAGCTCGTTTCATCATGTAACCCTCCGTTCCGGGAGCTGCCCCGGATTTTTCAAAACAACATTCTTTTCGTTTTGTAGTCGAGGGCATAAAGAAAGACTACAACAGACTTTTCGTTCTGTTGTAGCCTCCGGACTTTTGGCTGTCCAGTTTTCCCATTATACCGCTATTCGACAGAAAATGACACCCCCTTTTTCTCAAATTTGCATGGCAAAGCTGGCGAGGCAAAAAATCGTGTTTGTCCCGCCCGCTTACCATGCTCCCAAAAGAAAAAGGCCCTTGCTTTTTCCCGCGTTGGTATGTATAATTTAGGGAGTATTGCAGCCGTGAAACGGCGGGACTACAACAGAACGAAAACTATGTTGTTAAGATCAGGCCCATGCGCTCGATCTGCCGGGCGTGAACAAGGCCGCTCTCGGCGGTGTAAATGCGGGTGGTGTTGACGCTGGAGTGGCCCAGAATATCCGCCAGCCGGGACAGATCCTTTTCCAGCGTGTAGTACGTCCGGGCGAACAGGTGGCGCAGATTGTGGGGGAACACCTTGCCCGGCTCCACTCCGGCGCTCTCGCACAGCCGCTTCATATCCCGCCAGATGTTGGAGCGGTCCACGGGCTTTCCCGTCCGCGTCACGAACACCGCCCCGGCGGTGATTTTTTGTTTTTGAAGATATTTTTTCAGCGTCCGGCGCAGCTTGTCCGTCAGAAAAACCGGGCGGCGCTTGCCCTTGTTGACGATCTCCGCCCGGCCCGTCCGAACGGCCTCCGCCGTGATGAATTTCAATTCGGAAACCCGGATGCCCGTGGCGCAGATGGTTTGTATGATCAGGGAGAGGCGCTGGCTGCCCTCGCGCTCCGCCGCCCGGACGAGGCGGGCGTACTCCTCCCGCGTCAGCTCCCGGTTGGCGTCGGTGAACGGGGACCGCTGGATTTTCAGCAGCTTCACCGCCAGCTCCCGCCAGCCCAGGAACGACAGAAAGCCGTTGACCGCCGCCAGCATGGAATTGACCGTGGCCGGGGCGTGGGCTTCAATGAGCTGGGCTTTCCAGTCGATCAGCGCCGCCTTGGTCAGCGGTGCGCCGTCCAGGAAGTCTAACAGGGCCGTGAGGTCGTGGACGTACTTCTGAATAGTGGCCCCGGCCCGCTCCTGCTCTTGCAGGTAGTCGGCGTACCGTTGGATCAGCGCGTTTGTGAGGGTGTAGGTCTTTGTTTTCCGCATAGTGGGTCCTCCTTGCTATTCGATGGAGATATTGTATCGAATAGAAGGGATTTTATGTGGAAAATGTGGCTCTTGGCTTGCTTTCACAGGAAAATCCCGCCTCCGCTTGTTGCGCCCCTTCCGGGGGACGCGCTAAACGGCAAGCAGGGCGCGTGTCAATACACTCGCCATTTTCGCCTTGCGAAAATGCTTGTTGGGGTTGCACCCCAAACCCTCGTCGTCGCAAAGTCCGCTCAACTCCGTTTCCGCCTTGCGGCGAAAACTACGCTCGCTCCCTTGCTCCTCCTCTCCCCAAGCGACCCGCTCCGCTGGGCTCGCATGGGGGCCCCTTTGCCTCTGGACACCGTGTCCAGAGGCTCCCCTGTCTGCGGCCCTGTCGCTAACGCTCCTGGGCCTTGTTCTCCCGCTCTCCGGGCAGGTCGAGGAGATGATCGACGTTGGCCTTTACCGCCACCGCCTCCCGCATTTCCTGTTGCGCCGCCCGGTATTGGGCATAGAGTTTTTTCTTCCGCTCCGCCAGCTCCCGCGTTCCTTTTTCAGCGCGTCCATTTTGGGGAGTTTGGCCCCGTCCAGAATGTCGTTGATCGCCGCCTTTGCCGCCCGATAGGAGGCCAGGGCCTCCTCATGCTCCGCCAGATACTTCTTGCTGTACCGTGCGGCCTTGTAGCCGTCGAACACGGGCCGGGTCTTGGCGTAGTCCACCACGGCCCCCATGAGTTTCGTGGTGGAGGCCAGCCGCTCCTCCACCCCCCGCAGCTCCCCGGCCAGGGCGTGGGCCCGGTCCACCACCTCCGCCGTCCGCTCCGCCAGAGCGTCATAGTCGGTCAGGCCGTTCTCCTGGAGAAACTGGAGGGCGGCGGCCATCTGTTTCAGATTATAGATTTTCTCCCACCGCTCATAGCCGGGTCCCTTGCCCTGGGCCATGCGCTGCTGGATGTCGATGATCAGATTGACGCGCCGTGGAGCTGCCGGGCGGGACCGCTCCTGGGCGGGCTTGCGAACGGGGGCCCGCCCGCAGATCACCGCCTCCACGTCCTCCAGGCCGTAGCCGTCCCCCAGGGTGGAGGCCCGGAACCGGGTGGCCCGGTCCTGGCCTGGGAGCCGGAACGAGATCACCCCGCCCCGGCCCCGCTTCACCTGGACCCCCGCCGCCTCCATCCGTTTGAGGAAGTCGGCAAGGTCGGCGGGCCGGTCCGCCAGGGCCCCGTCTATGATCCCCCGTATCTGCTCCTTATAGGAGGGAGGCCGGGCCGCGCCCAGCCATTGGCCGTAGTGCTGGAATTTCCCCTTGCTGTGGAGCTTGGGATTTTTGATAACGGACAGGTCATGCTCCAGACATATCCGGTCGGACAGCCGCCGCAGGGCGCGGGCGGAGCCTAAAAAATCCCGGTATTTCC
>CAJTOM010000117.1 GCA_910577915.1 uncultured Oscillospiraceae bacterium | reverse complement strand
CAGGAGCGGCCCGCCGTCCTCACCTCCGCCACCCTGGCCGTGGGCGAGGACTTCCGGCGCTTCAAAGAGGAAACAGGGCTGCTGACGGATGGCCGTGTCACGGAGTCTGTGGCATCTTCGCCCTTCGACTACCAGCAAAACTGCCTGCTGTACTTACCCCAGACCCCACCCAGGCAGAAAGCTGCCGCCTACTATGACGAACTGGCGAAGGAGATCGCCGCCCTGCTGGACGCAGCCCAGGGCCACGCCCTGGCGCTGTTCACCTCCTACGCAGCCATGTCGGCGGTGAAGGAGCGCCTGCCGGGTCACGGCCTGCGCTATCCGCTGTTCACCATGGGCCGCAGCGCCATCCATACCACCGAACAGTTCAAGGCCAGCCCCGGCAGTGTACTGCTGGCGGCGGGGGCCGCCTGGGAGGGCTTCGACTTTCCCGGTGACTGCGTATCCCTGCTGATCATCCCTCGACTGCCCTTCGCCGTGCCAGACGCTCTGAAGGAGAAAGAACGGGAGAATCATCCCACCCTCCGGCTGTTTATCCGGGCGGTGGTTGTGCCTGAAATGCAGATCAAGCTGAAGCAGGGCTTCGGGCGGGCCATCCGCACCGAGACCGACACCTGCGTAGTGGCTATTCTGGATGAACGGGCGGCCAAGGGCAAGCGATACAGCAGGGATGTGCTGGCCGCCCTGCCAGAAATGCCCGTCACCGGCAGCCTGGGGGACGTGGCGCGGTTTATCCGGCAGGTGAAGGGGCCGGATTATTTCCGGGAGGCATCCGCATGATCGATGTGAAGAACGAGATGCGGTATATCCTGGTGACCCGCCTGCTGGAGCAGGCGGCGGAGGCTGGCCTTCTATCCGTTGAGGAACTGTGGGCCGCCAAGCGGCTGGCGCTGGAACGCTACCGCCCCGCAACTGTGTGGGAATAGTGATAGCTATTCCCACCGAGGTGTGGTAGTGTTGTCGGTACCCAGAGGAAAGGAGGCCACAGGCATGAACAAAAATGTCACCATCATTCCGCCCAGCGAGGACAGGCCCGCTATTCTGCGGGTGGCGGCATACTGCCGGGTCAGCACAGACTCCGATGATCAGGCCACGTCCTATGCCTCCCAGATCCGCAGCTACACCGAGCTGATCAGCCAGCATGAGGGCTGGGAGCTGGTGGACATTTACGCCGATGAGGCGGTGAGCGGCACGAAAACGGACAAGCGGGAGGACTTCAACCGTCTTCTGGCCGACTGTCGGAAGGGCAAAATCGACCGGGTGCTGGTGAAGTCCATCTCCCGCTTCTCACGGAATACCAAGGACTGTCTCGCCGCCCTGCGGGAGCTGATGCGGCTGGGCGTGACCGTCCAGTTTGAAAAAGAGAATATCGACACCGGAACGCTCACCACAGAATTGATGGTGAGCGTTTCCGGTTCCCTGGCCCAGCAGGAGTCCATGTCCATCTCCCAAAATATCCACCAGAGCTATCGCCGGAGGATGGAGCGGGGCGAGTTCATCACCACAAAACCGCCCTACGGCTACCGGCTGGTAAATCGGAGAGACCTGGAGATCGTGCCGGAGGAGGCGGAGATCATCCGCTGGGTGTTTGACGCCTATCTCGGCGGACAGAGCGCCAAGGATATCGCAAACGAGCTGATCCGCCGGGGTGTCCGGGACCGGAAAGGCAACGTCCACTGGACCACCAGGGAAATCTACTACTGGCTGTCAAATGAGAAATATGTGGGCGACACCCTCTGCCAAAAAACCTACAAGACCGGCTTCCCCTTCGTCCAGAAGATCAACCGGGGCGAGGTGGACCAATTCTATGTGGAGGGGACCCACCCGGCCATCGTCAGCCAGGAGGTGTATGACAAGGCCCAGGCCCTGCGGCAGATGAAGAAAAAACAGTCCAAAGGCCCGGACGCGGTCTACCCGCTGTCCCGGAAAATGTGCTGCGGGATCTGCGGCTTCACCATCTACCGAAGGGTGACCCGGAGAGGCACTGGTGCCTGGAGCTGCGGACGGCATCTGAGAAGCGCCGCCAACTGCCCCACAGGCCCTATCCCGCAGGAAACCATCTACGATGCCTTCCTGCGGATGTACAACAAGCTGCGGCTCCATGATGGCATTATCCTCAAGCCTGCCCTGAGCCAGATGGAGGCCCTGGAGACCGCCGTACAGCGGGACAACCCCGCCATGCTGGAGGTAAACAAGGCAATCGCCCAGGCCACCGAGCGCGGCTATAAGATCAGCAAGCTCCGCGCCAACGGCCTGCTGGATGCGGACGCCTGCGCCGCTCAGATGGCCGCCAACACCGCTCAACTGACCCAGCTCCGGGCCAAACGCCGGAGGCTGCTGAAGAATGATGACATTGGCGAGGCGGCGGAGGCCCTGCGGCAAACGGTGGACGCCATCCGTCAAGGCCCGGAACGGCTGGAGCGATTCGATGAAGCCTTGTTCGAGGAACTGGTAGAGCAGGTCGTAGTCAGCCCCACCGCCCTGCGGTTCCGGCTGTACGGCGGCATCGAGGTAACGGAACGGATCAGGGAGGACACAAAATGAATCGGAAAGTGCTGTATGGCTATCAGATCGAGGACGGGAAGCTGGTTCCCCAGCCCCAGGAGGCGGCGGTGGTCAGCCGGATATTTGCCCTCTGCCTGGAGGGGAAATTTCAATGGGAAATATCGGACATCCTGAACGCGGAGGGCATACAGTACAGCCCGGACTGCCCTGCGTGGACAAAGTTCAAGATATCCCTGACCCTCAGAAACCAACGATACGCCGGCGCTGACGGCTACCCTGTCCTGATCGGCAGCGAGACCTTCCAGTCCGTCCAGACGTTCCTCCAAAAGAAATGGGGGAAGCACGTTCATCGGGAGCGTCCGGTGTCAGTCCTGCGAGAGACACTGCGCTGTCCCTGCGGCGGACGCCTGAAGCGGTGGTTCAGCAGTGTACATAGACCCGACACGCTGTACCTTCGGTGCGCTGAGTGCGGCGGGGAGGCCGTCATCCCCGATGCGGAACTGCTGGCGGAGGTAGAGCGGCAAGCGGCGGAGTACACGCCTCCGGCAGAGGGCGGATACACTCCCTCTGAGGACACCGTCCGCCTGACCAACGCCATCAACCGGGGGCTGGAGAGGCCGGAACACCCGGAGGACGTGGTGGCCCTGATCTTGCGGGGCATCTCCGCACGGTACGCCTGCTTTGAAGCACCGGCAGCCTCGCCGGATACCCAACGTTTGATAAGAGAAAAAGCCTATGCGCAGACGATAAAATATATCACCATCACTGCGGAGAACGCGGTGACAGTGACCTTTAAGTAACCGTTCATAACAAATTGGGAAAGGAGCCGTCATGGAACAGACCGTACAACGGGAACGGAAGATACGCATCATCCCCGCCACGAAGCCGGTATCAACCTCTGGAAGGGCCTCCGGCAGCAAGCAGCGGGTGGCCGCCTACTGCCGGGTGTCCACCGACAGCGAGGAGCAGCTCACCAGCTACACCGCCCAGAAAGCCTACTTCACCCAGAAGATCGGTGAGAACCCCGATTGGGAGATGGCCGGTATTTTCGCGGACAAGGGCATAACCGGCACAAGCATGAAAAAGCGGACGGAGTTCAAGCGGATGATCGCCGCCTGCAAACGAGGCCGAATCGACCTGATCCTCACCAAATCCCTCTCCCGCTTCGCCCGGAATACGGTGGACAGCCTGGAAATGGTGCGGATGCTCCGGGCCAACGGCATCGGTGTGATCTTTGAAAAGGAAAATATCAATACGCTGACGGAGTCCAGCGAGTTTCTGATTACCCTGTTCAGCGGCTTTGCCCAGGCGGAGAGCGAGTCTATCAGCAAAAACGTGATCTGGGGCATCCAAAAGAGCCGGGAGGCAGGGAACGTCCCCTTCCAGTACAAGAAGCTGTTGGGCTACCGGCGGGGGCCTGACGGTCAGCCGGAGATCATCCCGGAGGAGGCGGAGACGGTAAAGCGTATCTTCCGCCGCTACTTGGACGGGTGTAGCCTGGGCCAGATCAAAGCGGAGCTGGAGAAGGACAAGGTTCCCACCTCCTGCGGGGTTCAGAGCTGGACATATCAGGTGATCCACAACATCCTGGTCAATGAAAAATACATTGGCGACGCCCTGCTGCAAAAGACATATACCACCGACTGCATCAGCAAGACGGTAAAGAAAAACCAGGGAGAGCGCCCCATGGTGTATGTGGAGAACAATCACCCGCCCATCATTCCGAAAGAGATCTTCTATCAGGTACGGGAGGAGATGGCCCGCAGGGCCAGCAAGCGGAAGGTGATGCAGAAAACCGCCAAGACCGAACAGGGCAAATACTCCGCCAGATAC
>CAJTOM010000116.1 GCA_910577915.1 uncultured Oscillospiraceae bacterium | reverse complement strand
TTCTTTGCGCCATTTTTGCACCGCCAGCGCCGTGGAGACGTGGAAAACGGAGAGCCCACCTGGAGCGGGACCCCCGTTTTTAAGGATATTAAAAACTTTTTATAATTTTTTGTAATTTAGTCTTGACATTTCGGATTTTTTTGGAAAATGTTGCGGGGGCTCAAAAGCCGCCCCCCGCAGGCGGTAATCCGGGGGATTGAACAGGGAAGCGGCGCGGTCCGGGACGCCGCGCCGGGGCGCGGCGCCCCGACGCGGCGTCGAAGGTCCGTCCGGCCGCTTATACCCGCTTCTCGAAGTAGAGGAACGTCTCGTCCTCTCCGTCCGGGCGCATGCAGGCCGCCAGCATCCGCCGGGAGGCCTCGTTCTCGTGGAAGCACTTGGCCCGCAGGCGATACAGCCCCAGCTGGTAGAGGCTCCACTCCGCCGCCCGGCGGAAGGCCTCCGCACCGTAGCCGTTTCCGGCGAATTCCGGCAGGATGCGGCAGCCCAGCTCCGCGCTCCCCCGGCAGTCGAAGCGGTAGAGCACCGCCTCGCCGATGAAGCGCCCGTCCAGCCGCAGGGCGAAGTTCACCGCCAGCCGGCTCTGAAAGTCCCGCCGGGCTGTCTCCAGAAAGTAGTCCTCCGTCAGCTCGCCCTCCAGGTCCGCCCGGTAGTCGTAGCCCCACCACCGGTTGCGCTCGTCGTCCAGGCACAGCCGGTTGTAGTCCGCCCGGTCCTCCGCCCGGAGCCCATCCAGCACCAGCCGCTCGCTTTTGAGCACGGGGACCGCCGCCAGCTCGTCCAGCTCGTTCCGCGCCCGCAGGCGGATTTTGCAGCCCATGTCCGCGGGCAGGTACTGGAGCTTGCTGGTGCGCAGGCCCCGGTCCCCGGCGTCGTCCTCCCGGTTGATCCAGGTCAGGCCCTGGCTGTGGGCGGCGGCGAAGGACTGGACCATGAAGGGGTAGACCCCCTCGTACTGGGGCAGGCCCTTTTCGATGTGGCAGACCAGAACGTCCCCGCAGACCTCCCCCAGGGAGATGGCCAGCAGCTTGCCCTCCAGCTCCACGCACCCGGCCTTCACCCAGCTCTTGCCCACCTGCCGCATGAGCTTCCTGGCGTAGCAGAGCTCATTTTTGGCGATGGCGTCCTCCTTATTAAAGACCCGGTGGAACTCCTCCCAGAAGACCTCCACCGCCGGGCCGTCCTCTTTGGTCAGATCCCGGTAGACGGCGTCGGGGTAGAGCTTGCGGAACTTGTTGATGTGGTTGCGCTGGCCGGAGTAGCGCCGGCCGGCGAAGGAGGCCAGGTCCTCCGCCTGGTACAGGTAGTCCTGCCACAGGCGGTCGTTGTCCACAATAGAATAGGGGTAGCGGTCCAGCAGCCGCCCCCGCTCCTCCGCCGGCACCACCCCGAAGGCGGGGGCTGTGCCGTGCTCCAGGCACCAGGCGTCGATCTCGTCCAGGGCCCCGTCCACGTCCCCCTGGCCGGGGAGGGGGACGGGGAAGTCAAACAGGCAGCCGTGGTGCCGGCTGTGGTTGAGCACCACCAGGCAGCCGCAGGTCTCGGCGAACTCCGGGTGCCAGTGGTCCCGCCACATGAGCTTGACCCCCGCGGAGTACTCGCACAGGCGGTAGGTACACCGGCTGTAGTACTTGCGCAGCCGGGGGACGCTTCGGATCTGGATGGGTGTAAAATTCAGCATAAATGTGTCGCACTCACTTCTCTTTCGTTGAATGTGGGTCCACGATGTGGACGTTCAGATGGTTGTAGGTCATGGTGACGCCCTCCCGGGCGAAGGCCCGGTACAGCTCCTCCAGGGAGGCAAAGTGGGCGTCCCAGTAGTCCTCGGTCCGGGTCCAGAAGCGGACGCGGTAGTCGATGGCGCTCTCCCCGTACCCGGTGAGCACCACCTGGGGGGCGGGGTCCGGCAGGACGCCGGGGACGCGCTCCAGGGCCGCCAGGCAGGCCCTTCGGACCGCCTCCGGCGCGTCGTCGTAGGAGGCGGAGACGGCGTGGTCCGCCCGGCGGACGCCCCGCACGGTGTAGTTGATGATCTGGCCCGCCATCAGCTTGCTGTTGGGCAGCATGATCCGCTGGCCGCCGGGGGCGTCCAGCCGGGTGTGGGTCAGGCCGATCTCCGCCACCTCCCCCTCGCCGCAGCCGGTGTCCACGTAGTCCCCCAGGGTGAAGGGCTTGCTCACCAGCAGCACGATGCCGCCGGCCACGTTGGAGAGCATGTCCTGCACCGCCAGGGACACGGCCAGGCCGAAGACGCTGACCATGGCCACAAGGCTGGTCACGTCGACGCCCAGGCTGCCCGCCGCCACCAGGGCGGTGAGCACGTACAGCAGCGCCCGCAGGCCCCGCAGCACATATGTCCGCACCCGCCCGTCCAGGGCCGTCCGGGCCGTCAGCTTCTCCGCCAGGGCCATCACCAGCCTGACCGCCGCCAGGCACGCCAGCAGCAGCGCCAGGGTGTACAGGATGTTCCCCACCGTCAGCTTGCCCCAGCCCGCCCGCATCCATTCCCCCAGGGAGCCGGAGGCGCTCTCCTCCAGCAGGGCGGACGCGTCAACAGGGTATTCCATTCCGGAAGTCCTTTCTCAAAAAGTGGGAAACCTGTCCATTCTGTGCAGGGCCTCCCCAACCCCTTATTATACCATATACGGGAGAAAAAGAGAAGACATTTTCCGTTTTTTGCGGCAAATTGGGAAAATATGGACAAGGGTCGGAGAAATTATTGGGAGTTCCTACAAAAATTTTGAAAATTATCTGGTTAGTCTTTTCTTTTTTGGTAAATTCGTGTAAAATAGGGATGTCATATCGTGGGGGCAATTCCGCGCCCCACCATCGAGAGAGTGAGAAAGAGGAGGAGACACATGGACAAATTCTTCAAGATCTCCGAGCGGGGCAGCAGCGTCCGCACCGAGATCGTAGGCGGCATTACGACCTTCTTTGCCATGGCCTACATCATCTTCGTCAACCCCAACACCCTGTGCGCCGACCTGGGCGGGGGCTTCTTCCCCGCCATCCCCGGCGAGCTGTGGACCCCCGTCATGGTGGCCACCTGCGCCAGCGCCGCCATCGGCTGCATCCTGACCGCCCTGCTGGCCAACGCCCCCTTCGCCCAGGCCCCCGGCATGGGCCTGAACGCCTTCTTCACCTACACCGTCTGCCTGGGCATGGGCTACACCTGGCAGGAGGCCCTGGCCATCGTGCTGCTCAGCGGCGCGCTGTTCCTGATCATCGCCGTCAGCCCCCTGCGCAGCCAGATCATCTCTTCCATCCCCGCCTTCCTTAAAAACGCCATCTCCGCCGGCATCGGCCTGTTCATCGCCTTCATCGGCCTGCTGAACGTGCAGCTGATCTCCATCAGCGGCGCGGTGCCCGCCCTGAACTTCTCCTGGATGGACGGCGACGTGCGGGTGTGGAACATGGCGGGCCTGCTGACCATCATCGGCCTGCTGATCACCGCCATCCTCATGTGCTACAAGGTGAAGGCCGCCATCGTCATCGGCATCCTCATCACCACCGTCATCGGCTTCCCCATGGGCGTCACCGCCCTGCCGGAGAGCATCACCATGAGCGGCGTGACCCTGGCCCCCGTGTTCCTGAAGATGGACTTCGGCGGTGTGTTCGCCAAGGGCCTGCTGCCCCTCGTCACCGCCGTGGTCAGCTTCGCCCTGGTGGACTGCTTCGACACTGTGGGCACCCTCATCGGCACCGCCACCAACGCGGGCATGACCGATAAACACGGCAACCTCCCCGGCGGCGACCGGGCCCTCATTGCCGACGCCATCGCCACCTGCTGCGGCGCCTGCATGGGCACCTCCACTGTCACCACCTTTGTGGAGTCCTCCACCGGCATCTCCGAGGGCGCCCGGACGGGTCTGAGCTCCATCGTGGTGGGCGTGCTGTTCGTTCTGGCCATCCTGCTGGCCCCCATTGCCGGCATCATTCCCTCCGCCGCCACCGCCCCGGCCCTCATCATCGTGGGCGTGCTGATGCTCAAGGGCGCGGTGAGCATCGACTGGAACGACATGGAGTGCGCCATCCCGGCCTTCCTGACCATCGCCATGATGCCCTTCGCCTACTCCATCTCCGACGGCATCGGCTTTGGGTTCATCAGCTACAGCATCATCAAGGTGGCCCGGGGCAAGGCCAAGGAAGTCCCCGTGCTGGTGTATATCATCGCGGTGCTGTTCATCCTGAAGTACGTGCTGACCAATATCTGACGCGCAATAGAGACAGCCAGGCGGGGACGGCGCGGCCAAAGGCCGCGCCGTCCCCGGCGCTTCCCCCGCGCCGGGCTCCGGGAAATTTTGCGCCCCGGTCCCCTTGACAAATCCCCCCCGTCCGCTACAATAGAGC
>CAJTOM010000115.1 GCA_910577915.1 uncultured Oscillospiraceae bacterium | reverse complement strand
CCGCCCAGGCCATGCTGGCCCAGGCCAACCAGGTGCCCCAGGGCGTCCTCCAGCTGCTGGGTTAATCTCCCGGTTTATTTCCGCAACCCATACGCGCAGGGGGCGGGCTTCGGCCCGCCCCCTGTTTGCCGCGCAAAGAGGACCGGGCTTGTGCCCGGTCCTCACGCTGTCAGCTCACCTTATACGTCACCACGAACCCGTCCACATTGTTCCCGGAGACCTGGTAGTCCCCGCTGTCGGGCAGGTAGGCCTCCGTCCCCTGGCAGTACCAGATCTCATACCTCCCGTCCGCACAGTCCACGGTCAGGTGCTCCCCCTCGAAGGGGTAGCGGCGGAGCTCGTCAATATACTCCTCCAGGCACAGGTCCCCCTCCGCCATGGCGGTGGCGTGGGGCACGCCCACGTAGCGGAAGTGCCAGGGCTCGTCCCAGATGCCGGTCAGCTCCTCCTTCCCGGTCTCGTAGCGGACTACCCAGCCGTAGCGGTGGCAGTTCTCGTTGATCCAGGCGTACTCGCCGGTACCGTCGTAGTCGCCGCTGGTGCCGTCGCCGTGGAGAATGGACAGGTCCACCACCAAGCCGGTGTGGTGCTCGCTGCCGCCGGGCTGGGCGACGTACTTTTTCGCGTGGTCCAGGCCGCTGCGCTCGGCGCTCTGGTCAAAGAGGTGCTGCTGAAATTCCTCGGTTCGGTGGCCGGCCACCACGTTGACGGACTTGCTGCCCCCCTGCTCCAAAAAGTCGTCCAAAAGGGCGTTCAGGGGCCCCATGGCGACAGGGGAGAGGAGCACCTCCATGTCCCGGACATAGTAGCTGCCGCTCTTCTCCTGGTAGATGGACACCAGATCCTGCTCCCGGGGAAAACGGAAGAGAATTTGGTTGTTGACCAGGATCAGCTCGCCGGTGTGCACCGCCTCCTCCCCCAGCTCCGTCAGGGTGCAGGGGATGCCGGAGGCGGTGGCCGCCTTGGCGGGCCGGGGCTCCTCGCTCTGGACGGGCTGGTTGGTCTGGACTCCCTGGGGCTCGTTGGGCGCGTCCTCCTCCTCCGGCTGGCGGAAGAAGAGAAAAATGGCCGCCGCTGCCAGCACCAGGGCCAGCACCACGTAGAGAGGGCTGATGTAGACGCCGCGCCGGCGGCCGCTGTATCGTCTCATAGGTCTGTGTATCCTCCTTGGGTAGTCTGACTGCCGTTCAGCCTATCGCCGGCGGGCATCCTGGGTGCATCCCACTTGCATCCTTTTTGTAAAAATCATCCTGTGGGCGTCTCTACGCGGGGAGAGCACCGGCAGACCGCCCCTGCAGCAGGTTCCACATGAGAGAGCCGAGCTTGATCTCCTTCTCCATGGCCCAGCACTCCAGGGACACGGGGATGGACTGGCTGTCGTAGGTGAAGGAGATCTGCCCGTGGGCGGTGTAG
Organism: uncultured Oscillospiraceae bacterium; assembly: GCA_910577915.1. Taxonomy (GTDB): domain Bacteria; phylum Bacillota; class Clostridia; order Oscillospirales; family Oscillospiraceae; genus Pelethomonas. The sequence goes on along the minus strand of CAJTOM010000115.1, from coordinate 2,977 downwards.
TCCCCGTTGATCTGGGTGGTGCTGCAGGTCTCCTCCAGGATGCTCCGGTTGTAGTCGCCGTACCAATCGCTCTTGACGCTGTCCATCCCCCAGTAGTCCCGCCAGGCGCCGCCGAAGCCGGCCGCCCCCCGGAAGCCCCAGTCCAGGTCCATGCCGCCGTCCCAGTCCAGCTGGAAGGCGAGAATGCGCCCCGACTGAATGTCCACCGTCAGATTGATGGAGTAGGGCGCGCCGTTCAGGGACATGCGGTAGACCTGGAAGCTCATCTGGCTGGCGGTGTCCATATACAGTAAGTCCCCCAGGCCTATGAACTCCAGCTGGCTGTCCGCGCTCCACAGCGCCGGAAGGCCGCCCATGCCCTGAAGGGTGCGCAGCTCCCTCCTCACCTCCGCCAGGCGGCCCTCCCACAGGGCCTTCTGCTCCTGGCTGAAGCGCTCCAGCTCCTCATCCGTGGCGGTCTTCAGCCAGGCGGCCCCCACTTTCTGTTCGTTGGCGGACTCCTCGTAGGTGGCCGTGAGCAGGGTGGTCTCCTGGGTCCCCATGTCGTAGAAGCCCTGGACCACGCCGTCGCCCAGCTCCATACGGCTCACGGTGGCGCTGCGCATAAGCAGCAGCTTCTCCGCCACCTGCAGCTGCATGCTCTCGGCGAAGCCCTCCCGCTCCTCCTGCTGGACAATATTGGGCCGGTCCAGCAGCTGCTGGTCCTCCAGCAGGGAGAGCTGCTCGGGCAGGAAGAAGGCTGCCGCCACCAGCGCGGCGGCCGCAAGGGCCATCAGTACGTTACGCATCGGCAATACCTCTCAGCTCCACCGTCACCTTGGTGCCCAGGCCCAGCTGGCTCTCGAAGCGCAGGGCTCCCCCGTGGAGCTCCGCGATCTCCCGGCACAGGGCCAGCCCCAGCCCCGCGCCGCCCTCGGCACGGGAGCGGGACTTGTCCACCATGTAGAAGGCCTCGGTGATCTTGCCCAGCTCCTCCTCGGGGATGCCCCGGCCCTGGTCGGACACGCTCAGGCGGTAGCCCTCCTCCGTCTCCCGGCCCTCCAGGACCACCACGGCCCCTGGATCGGAGGCCTTCCGGGCGTTGTCCAGCAGGTTTTGCAGCAGAGTCTGGAGCAGGGCGGGGTCCCCCCGCAGCACCCCCTCCTCCGCCTGGGTGACCAGGGAGAGGTCCTTGGCGTGCATGGCCGGCAGGCTGATGCGGGCCGCCTCGGCGCACAGCCGGTCCATGGACACGTTCCCCACGTCCGCCTCGGTGCGGCCCACCACCATCAGGCTCATAAGGGACAGAGAGAGGTTCTCCAGCCGCTTGCCCTCGGAGAAGATGTAGCTGGCGGCCTTGAAGCGGCGGCCCTCGTCCAGGGAGCGGGAGCGGAGCATGTCGGCGTAGCCGATGATGGAGGTCAGGGGGGTCTTCAGCTCATGGACGAAGCTGGCGGTGAAGTCCTCCTGCCGGCGGGCGGCTTCCTCCAGCTCCTGGATATTTTTTTCGATGGCGTCGGCCATGTGGTTGAAGCTCACCGCCAGCTCGCTGATCTCGTCGTTGCCGGTGACCCTGGCCCGGGGGGTGTAGTCCCCCTGGCTCAGCTGGGTGGCCACCCGCCCCAGGCTGCGGATGGGCGTGGTGAGCCAGAAGGAGAAGGCGTACATCACCGCGCTGCTGACCCCCACCACCAGCAGGACGATCCACTGGTAGACCTGGTAGTGGATCTCCCGGTCGGAGTAGAGGCTGGAGATGTCCCGGACGGTCTCCATGTACAAGGTCCCGTCGGGCAGGGAGACAGGGCCCGCGCAGTGGACCAGTACCCGCCCGCTGTTCTCCTCCCGGCGCAGGACGTAGCCGGAGGAGCGGCGGTCGATGCTGTCGAGCAGCTCCTGGTCACTGGCGGAGCTCAGGGAGGAGTGGACCTGGACGCCCTCCCGCGTGCTGACCCGGAACTGGTAGTCGGCGAAATAGGGGTCCTGCTCCAGGGTGCGGGTGATGCTGCGGCCCCGGTCGCTCAGGTTCTCCAGGGTGACGCCCCTGGCGTTGCACACGGCCTCGTAGGTGATGCGCAGCATCTGCATCTCCTCCTGGGCCACGTCCACCTCCCGGTCCAGTGCGGAGCGGAAGGAGAGGGAGATGAGCAGATAGCTCCCCACCCCGGTGGACAGCAGCAGGATGCACAGCGCGGCCATGGTGACTTTCCAGGCGAATTTCATTCCTCCCGGACCTCCAGCCGGTAGCCCACCTTGTAGACGGCGGCGATGCGCTCCTGCCAGCCCAGCTTCTTGCGCAGGCGCTGCACATGGAGGTCCACGGTGCGGCTGTCGCCCATGTATTCGTTCTCCCACACCCGCTCGTAGATGGTTTCCCTGAACAGGGCGATGTTTTTATTCTGGAGGAAGAGCATCAGGAGGTTGTACTCCTTGGCGGTGAGGGGGACCACCTCGCCGGCCTTGGTGACCACGCGGGACTGGGTGTCCACCACCACGTCGCCCACGGCGATACGGCTCTCGGTCTTGTGGTAGCGGCGCAGCACGGTCTCCACCCTGGCCAGGAGCTCGGCGATCTCAAAGGGCTTGACAATATAGTCGTCGGCCCCCAGCTTCAGCCCCTTGATGCGGTCCTTCACCGCGCTGCGGGCGGTGATGAAGATGACGGGGATGTCCAGAGGGGCCAGGTACTCCATGAGCTCGAAGCCATCGATACCGGGCAGCATCACATCCAAAAGGATGAGGTCGTACTTCCGGCTCTCCGCCGCGTCGGCGGCGTCCGTCCCATTGTCCAGGCAGTCGCAGGAGTAGCCTGCCGAGGTCAGGCTCATATCCAGCAGATCCGCAATGGGTTTTTCGTCCTCAACAACTAGAATCTTAATCATGGGGGTCTCCTTCTGCCGTGCCGCTTCGCGGCGCGGGGGGTAGTCCCTGCCGGGACGGGGGATGCGGGGGCTACGCGCCCCCAAGATTCTGCACGGCCACATCGAGTGGCCGCGCAGAA
>CAJTOM010000114.1 GCA_910577915.1 uncultured Oscillospiraceae bacterium | reverse complement strand
GACCCAGAAGTACAACGCCCTGTACATGTACGAGGGCACCGGCACCAACCTGGCCAAGGAGAACCTGGGCCTGGAGCGCATCACCGGCGTGGTGATGGCCAACGAGTGGGCGAACATCAACGAGAACGCCGACGAGGTTCTGGCCAACGGCAACACCGAGATGCTGGTTGACGGCAAGACCATGACCCTGAAGACCAGCAGCGAGCTGGACGCCGTGGGTCTGACCTACAACGCCTATGTCCAGAACGAGACCGACGTGATCGGCGAGCTGGAGATGAGCGACGTCAACAAGGTTGCCTTCAACGAGGGCGCTGAGATTGACGTTACCAAGCTGGCTGGCAGCGAGAGCCTGAAGACTGCCGACGCCGTGTTCTTCCTGAACTACAGCGAGGAGTACACCGATCTGCACACCTCCGACTACCTGGTCCGTTACGCCATTGCCAAGGACAACTGCGCTGAGGCTGTAAATGAGGCTTGGTACGACTATATTGTTGAGCTCAATGCGGAGGACGGGAAGAGCGATAAGGATAAGAAGTATCCTGGTCACACCATTGGCGAGCGTAACATCAAGGGCGACTTTGATGGCAACGGTACGGACGAGACAATTGCTTGCTGGGTCGTTACCATCCGCCCTGAGAATGACATCACCGACATTGATCGTGACATCATGCAGGAGATCTTCTACTCCGCCGACCGTATCGGTGACAAGACCAACACCGACGGCCTGCGTGACTACGCCATCGGCGAAGTCTACATCGGCACCTCCTCCCTGGTGGACCAGTCCGATGAGCTGAGCTGGAAGCAGTTCGTTGAGAAGTACTTCAGCGAGGGCACCCGCGTCAGCTTCACCGGCTGCAACAACGGCGAGAGCCTGCGCGTTGTGGATAACAACGGCGACGGCAAGGCCGAGTACGTCTTCAAGGTGGAGTACTGGCAGGATCGCGCTGTCGATACCTACAAGGACACCCTGGAGTTCAACACCCTGCGCCTGAGCCGCTACACCGACGATAACCGTGTCGTCTTCGACGACATCGTCGTGGGCGACGTGGTGAACTACTCCGTCATCGACGGCAAGCTCCGCCTCTGGAAGGCCGATGTTATTACCGACACCATCCAGACCAAGAACTTCAAGAACGAGACCGTCACCCCCGCCAACGGCGAGGAGATGAGCGGTTCCGGCATCTACAATGAGACCGACCTGGACGAGGACATCATGGTGATGAACGAGAAGGTCGAGTACAACATCTACCTCGATGAGTTCGGCTACATCCGCACCTACGAGCTGGCTCAGGGCAGCAAGTACGCCCTGCTGACCGAGATGTATTCCAACGGCAACCAGAACTTCAACTACGTCCAGAACAACCGCTGGATCGCTGAGGTCACCGCCGGCGACGCCAAGACCGAGGAGTACGTTGTTGCCAACGGCAAGACTCCCTTCGCCAGCAAGTTCGCCTGGACCAACCGCATCAACAACTACAACAGCAACTACAACTTCCTGCAGCCTGCGGTTGCCCACTTGGACAACTGGTACAACAGCGCCCTCAAGGCGTCCTACTATGTCGGCGCTACCGGCGGCAATGGTGAGGCTGCCTACAAAGAGTGGAACCGCGGCGTGCTCAAGATGCTTGCTAGAGAAGACAGCGACTACGGCGTGTTCGACTACGGCACGGCCAACAGCACGCCCGTTGCTGACCACAGCTTCAGCTTCACCAACGTGGCCTCCTACACCATGGACGGCGACAACGTGGTTCTGAACACCGCTGCCAAGCTGGCCACCGACAAGAGCGGCAATCAGCTGTTCTACAAGCTGGAGGACGGCAAGTACGTTGAGAAGGACACCATTGCCGGCTGGGCTAAGGAGAGCGATACCACTGAGACCGCCGTCAAGGCTGCGATTGGTACGACCTACTTCCCCGTCTACGCTGTGGACTACGTCCAGCTGGAGCGCACCGCTGTCGAGCCCGGCATGCGCCACTTCAGCATTGACGACAACTACGGCGCTAACTACAACACCACCTACAACGGCTACGTGAACGCCGTCGTCGACACCGAGTTCTACGTTGTCGAGGACGACAGCATCCGCTACTACGACAGCTACAAGGATCTGCCCACCATCAAGGCTGAGAACGTCCGCGCTGCCTACGCTGTCGCCACCAATACCGGCGCTGATGCCAACACCGAGGATTACTGGGTTGCCGACGTCATCGTCATCGAGACCTCCGGTATTGAGAAGAACTACGACAGCATCTCCCTGATGTACTACAACCCCTACGAGACCACCGGCCGCGTCCGCTATGTGGACAGCCTGAACAACGAGTGGCGTGCCTACCAGCCCGACTCCGATGACGAGGCCAAGATTACCGTCAGCGGCGCTACCGGCAGCTGGGGCAACACCTCCGACAGCTGGAACGAGCACGGCTACGGCTTCTACGCGCTGTATGACAGCGAGTATGCCGACGGCGGTCTGGATACCGATACCCTGAAGTACATCGATGAGGACTGGAACGAGTACGGCATCTATGCCGGTACCCTCATCCGCCACGCCGACCTGACCAGCAGCCGCTACTTCGATGTGGACACCCTGGGCCGCTATGACGAGGTCCGCGACGACAAGTATGTTGTTGCCGTTGATTACAACGAGGGCGACTATCAGGTGCCCATCTACCGCGTGAGCGAGGATGCGGACAACCTGCGCGTGGGTGTGAGCCTGAAGAACACCGACATCAAGAACAACGACGAGCTGATCTGGGTTTACAACAGAGCGCAGAACAAGGTTGCCTTCATCATTGACCTGGGTGCGCGCACCAAGGACGTTGATGGCTTCAAGTACGAGGCTCCCGAGTGGCTGAGCGATGTGTACGACGCCATCCTGGATGAGCAGCAGGGCGCTGTGGTCACCAAGACCATTATGCCGATTGAGCTGAATCTGGCCGACGGCGAGAAGATGACCCTGACCTACAATGGCACGAAGTACGGCCCCTTCACCGGTGCTGGTACCTTCACTGCCAACATTCCTGTGGCGGACGACGTCGACCTGGTTGACATTGGCATCACCGCCGAGGGCGGCGCTACCGCTGCCGCCATCATCCCCGCTCCGGGCTGGACCAAGGTGAGCGCTAGCACCACCAGCCTCCGCCTGGGCCGTCAGGACAACGCCCTGGCTGTGGGTCTGAGCGCCCGTGACAGCGAGACTCCTGCCGCTGCTGTCTACACCGTCGCCGCCGCCGTGGCGAAGATCGATGAGATCAAGACCGCCGCTGAGGCTGGCGGGCTGACTGCGACTGAGCTTGAGGCCGCCACTGAGCTGCTGAGTGCCATCAAGGCCAATCTGATCCCCAGCGAAGCGCTTACCACTGCCGGGCTGACCGATAAGATTGATGAGGCCGCTAGCGCCGTCGGCGATGCGACTCCCGCTGTGGTTGCCACCCTGGCCAGCACTGACGAGAATGTCACTCTGCCCGAGGAGACTGAGATCACCCTGACCAATGGTGCCGGCACTTTCGAGATCGAGGTGACTGAGGGTTACACCCCTGCCGCCGATGGCGTGACTTTCACGGAGAAGGAAGATCAGGCTGATGCCACCGAGGGCAAGGTCATTTGGACTGGCAAGATTGAGAACATGAAGGCCAGCGCCACCGTGACTATCACTGCCACTGAGGATGATGCCAACACCGACAAGGAGATTGTTGCTTCCGTCGCGATTTCTGCGGCGAAGCTGGAGGATCAGACCGAAGGCGAGGGCAAGGTGGACTTCAACGTCCTGAATCCCACTGAATACAAGGCGGAGCTCACTGAGACCGCTGTCAAGGTCACCCATCCCAGCATCACCGCGCACAAGAATGCTGAGAACAAGGCCGGCAAGTGGGTTGGGTTCCAGGTTGCTCTGACGAGTGAGGACAAGAACGACTGGACCCATGTGACCTACAAATGGAAGGGCCGCGAGGTGGCGAGCGGCGAGCTTGAGACTCTGCCCAATGGTGCCAAGGGCATTGCCTTCTACTACGATGCTGCAACAGAGATCGAGAACGGCGACACCGTCGAAGTCACCTTTACGAAGGGGAGCGGCGAGACTGCTGTGAGTTCCACGAAGGTTACTTACACCGTCACCTTCGATGTGAAGGATGCCGTTGTGGATTCTGGCAACTCTGGGACGACTGAGCAGTAAGAAGCGCAAAAGTCCGAAAGTCCAACTGTTTTACCCCCCAAGGGCCTCTGGCCCTTGGGGGGTTCCCCATGCAGAGAAAAACCGGACTTGACAAATCAAGCCCGGGCAGTGTATACTATAAACAGATTCGGGGCGCTGCGGTAAGCGGTCGGCCCAAGTTTAGTTGCTGAGACTAAGTATCAGACAACCGTCACCGGGCAGGGTGGCGGTTGTCCCTCGTTACGCGGAAGATGAAAATAAATCCCTTCCATTTAAATGTAACGTGTAACGACATGGCTTCACCCCCTTTCGGAGGATGTGGCCGACCGC
>CAJTOM010000113.1 GCA_910577915.1 uncultured Oscillospiraceae bacterium | reverse complement strand
CCCCGCATCCCCCGTCCCGGCAGGGACTACCCCTCGCCGCCCGGAGGGCGGCGACCGCTCACTCTGCCATCATCGTCATCATCAGCTCCAGGTACTCCCCCTCCCGATAAATAAGCACCGGCACCTGGTCACCGACGTAGAGACTCCTCCGGATAACAAGCACCTCCTCCGTGCTGGCCACCGGCTGATTATTAAACATCACGATGTAGTCCCCCTCCTGGAGGCCGGCGGCGTAGCCGCTGAGGTTGGGGGTGAGGCTCTCCACCCGCAGGCCCAGAGCGCCGTCGGGCAGGGTAACGGGGATGCGGTTGATGGTCACCCCCAGGACGGGCTGGGGCAGGAGCTCGCCGAACTCGATGAGCTCGTTGACCCAGCGCAGGGCCAGGCTGGAGGGGATGGCGAAGCCCAGGCCCTCGATGGTATCGTACTCGCTCATCATCTTGATGGTGTTGATGCCGATAACCTGGCCGTACTGGTTGATCAGAGGCCCTCCGGAGTTGCCGGAGTTCAGGGCCGCGTCGGTCTGGATGAGAGTCATGGTCACCCCGTCCACATCCACGTCCCGGTTGATGGCGGAGATGCTGCCGCTAGTCATGGTGTTGCGCAGCTCGATGCCCAGGGGGTTGCCGATGGCGTAGGCCGGGTCCCCCACCCGCAGGTCGTCGGAGATGCCGAACTCCGCCGCCGGCAGATCCTGGCCCTCCACCTTCAGCACCGCCAGATCCATCTCCACGTCGTAGCCCACCACGCGGGCGTCATACTCTGCGTCCACGCCGTAGCTGCCGGTGATCAGCACCGAGCAGGAGCGGCAGCCGGCAATGACGTGGCAGTTGGTGAGGATGTACCCGTCGGAGCTGAAGATGACGCCGGTGCCCACGCTGCCGTAGGACCCGGTCTGCCGGCCCAGGACAGTGACGGCGGAGGGGGTGACCCGGTCGTAGATCTCCTGGGGCGTGAGGGCCGGCCGGTCCGCGGAGGAGGTCAGGGACAGGCGCACATCGCCGCCGGTGGGGTAGCTGGGAATGGTGATGGCCTCGTCGGAGAGCTCGCTGTCCCAATGGTAGTAGTCCTCGTCGTACTCCTCCGGAGGCCGGGGGCCGTGGTCGTCGGAGTCCGGCGCGCCGCCGGGGGCGGTCCAGCCGTACTGGTCCACGTACCAGATGCCTACCCCCAGGCAGATCAGACCGATGAGCAGGGAGGCCCCCACGAACAGGCGCACGCCCCAGCGGTTCTTTTTGGCCTTTTCCGGCGGTGCGATCTCCTGGAGCCAGGGGGAGCGTGAGGCCGGAGCGGCGAGCCCGGCGGGGGCCGGGGGCTCCGGCGGGCGCATGCAGGGGGGCAGCTCCCGCTCACAGCGGAGCACCACCTCCCGCGCCTGGGGGGCCGGGCGGTAGGTCAGGACAATCTCCTGCTGCTGTTCAAATTCCAAACGGTTTTCATCCATGGCGGTTGATGGCCCCCTCATACGTTTACTGTGGATTGCGGCGGATACGGTCTCGGACTGTGGAGATTGTAATGTTTACGAAAATTTTTGTCCTGTTTCCATATTATATCTCTCCCTGGACATCTTACCATATGCAACTGGGCAATGCAACCGCTTTGTTACTTCCTGGATGAAAGTAAATTTTGTATACGCCATCCGGGATAACATTACAGCCATTTGAGGGTGAGGTTTCTTTCAAGCACAATTATGAATGGACTCCCGGACGCCCTACGATTGCAAAAAAGGATGCTATAGCAATAAATTGGGATAGTAATATCTGGTCTTATAGTAGCTTTACACATACGGATTATTCTGATAGGAAGACGCCGTATTATACATACACGTCTCCTGCTGAAACTAATCAAGGTGGAATAGGTTATTTCGCGCATCTCGATCCTGAAGGATCTCATCTTATAGGGGATACGACTATTACCCTTCTTCCTGCAAAGACTCCGCTCTATCCTGCCTCCTCGGGAGAATCTCATTTTACATCCGCAATTAATGCAAATTATGTTCATGACAGAAATCTATTACCTCTCGGTCTATCTTTTTCATATAAGGGAATGGGTATAAGTATAAATTCTACTTCAGGAACGGATTCAACTTCTGATAGCTATGTTGGCTATTACAAATGGAAACCATAACTATAATGCGTTAAAAAGGAAGAATTCCACTTTGTCTTGGCGCTTTAATTAACAATCCTATGACATTCCATAATGTCTTTATAGTTAAAAATGCGGACACTGTAATATTAATGCAGTGTCCGCATTTTATGACTCCTTTTCCGATACTATAAACCCGCCTAAACACGCGACAGAGGCTATGGTCGCCCCAGCACCTGCATCTCCGAATAACATCGCACCCAGAAGTGCCCCCAAAATGCCAGTTATTATGATACAAATGACGGCCAAATCTGATCTTTTCATAAATTAGCACTCCTCTTTCTTACACAATATTGAATAGAAAATTTTTTCATGAATAATTTATAAAAATACTCTTTCCGTTTCACTCTCTTTCAAAAAGCAGATTCATTTCCCGCTGGCCAAACTCTTCTCCTCCCCGGCCAGCTGGACGGTGAAGGAGAAGGTGGTGAGGCCGTCGGCGCTGGCGGCGGTGATCTTCTCCCGGTGCTGCTCCAGGATGGTGCGCACGATGTAGAGGCCCAGGCCCACGCCGTCCTTGTCCTGGCTGCGGGATTTATCGGACTTGTGGAAGCGCTCGAAGAGCAGCGGCAGCTCCTCGGGGGGGATGGTGTCCCCCTGGTTGCGCACGGTGACCACGGCCTTCTCCCCCCGCTTCTCCAACCCCAGAAAGAGGGTGGAGCCCTGGGCGGCGAATTTGGCGGCGTTTTCCAGCAGGTTGTATACCACCTGGGTGAGCAGGTCGTTGTCCCCCAGGACGATCACCGGGTCCTCCGGGATGTCCACGTCCACGTCCAGGCCCCGCCCGGTGATTTTTTTCTCCATGCTCACCAGCACCCGGCGCATGGACTCGGACAGGTCGAAGGGCGCCTTCTCCCGGATGAGGTCCAGGCTCTGGAGCTGGCTGACGTCCAGCATCCGGCGGACCAGGCGGCTCAGCCGGCGACTCTCGTCGGAGATGATGGCAAGGTACTGCCGCTCCTCCGACCGGGAGATGACCCCATCCAGGATGCCGTCGGCGTAGCCGGCGATGGTGGTCATGGGAGTTTTCAGCTCGTGGGAGATGTTGGCGATAAACTCCCGGCGCTGCTGCTCGGTCCTCTGCAGGGAGTCGGCCATGGCGTTGAAGGCCTCCACCAGCTCGCCGATCTCGTCCTCCCGGCCGGTGTCGTGGACCCGCGCGTCGAAGTTGCCCTCGGCGAAGCGGCGGGCGGCGGCGGCCATATCACGGATAGGCTTGGTCTGCTGCATGGCGGTGGTGGCGGAGGCCACGAAGGCGATGAGCAGCACAGTGATAGCGGTCATGCCGAAGATGCCCAGGAAGGCCCGCCACATCTCGGTCATGGCGTTGGGCTCCGCCATGGCGAGTATGGGGCCCACCACAGAGCCGCTCTCCGCCGTGCGGGGGGGCACGGCCACCACGAAGCGGGGCTTCTCATAGATACCCAGGTCGGTGACGCCGGCGTAGGTCTCCCCCCGGTCGATGCGGGAGGTGATGTCCGCAGGCAGGGGCAGCTGAAGGGACTCCAGCGTCCGGTCGGTGCTGATAAAGGAGTTGATGCTGGGGAGGATGATGATAAAATCGGTGCCGCTCATCTTCTCAGCCACGGTGGCCAGCTCCTTCAGCTCCCGGCGGGTCTGGTCCCAGGAGTGGAGGAGGGAGGGCTCGTTGTAGGCGGTCACCGCCAGCTGGGCGATGGCCTCCGCCTTGTCCACCAGCTCGCCTCTTTTTTCGCTCATAATGTAGCTGTAGGTCAGCGCGAAGAAGGAGGCGCCCAGCAGGACAAGGGTCAGCGCCACCATTCCGACGGTGACGGTGAATGTCCGCCAGTAGATGCCTTTGAATCTGCTCATGGGGGCCTCCTTTGTCGCGCCGCTTCGCGGCGCGAGGGGTAGTCCCTGCCGGGACGGGGGATGCGGGGCCTGCGGTTACTTTTTGTGCAAACAAAAAGTAACCAAAAAGTTGCCAAAACCGGAGGTTTTGGATTCCTCATTTTGGGTTTTGTTTTGCGCCCGAGGCCAGGTCTGGTTTGTCTAAATCGGTACGGGCCGCTTCCCCGGACGTCTGCGTCTGTTTGGGAGTGTTCTTAGGGAAGTGCCAATACCTGGAGGAACAGACTGCACAGCCTCTCTGAAATGCGCCGCAGGAAGGGGTACGGGCTCCTTTTTGAAGATTTAGGCGAATCTATCAATAGTGCGTTCCCCGTTGATGGCTCTGCCCCTTTAAAAGGCCGGCAGGCGGAGTTGGTCGATTGCCATTCCCCTAGATCAGAACCCCGTAGGATTTGCTCATTCACGTGGCACCCAATCCATCAAAGATTCCACCTAATCCCCCGTAAGTCCCCCGCCGAGGCGGCGCGCCCAAAGGGCGGCCCCGAGAGGGAGGTCTGGAA
>CAJTOM010000112.1 GCA_910577915.1 uncultured Oscillospiraceae bacterium | reverse complement strand
GGGGCCTACCACGATGACGGACCGGCCGGAGTAGTCCACCCGCTTGCCCAGCAGGTTCTGGCGGAAGCGGCCCTGCTTGCCCTTGAGCATATCGGAGAGGCTCTTGAGGGCCCGGTTGTTGGCGCCGGTGACGGCGCGGCCCCGGCGGCCGTTGTCGATGAGGGCGTCCACGGCCTCCTGGAGCATCCGCTTCTCGTTGCGCACGATGATGTCCGGGGCCTTGAGCTGGATGAGCCGCTTGAGGCGGTTGTTCCGGTTGATGACCCGGCGGTAGAGGTCGTTGAGGTCGCTGGTGGCGAAGCGGCCGCCGTCCAGCTGGACCATGGGCCGGATCTCCGGGGGGATCACCGGCAGCACGTCGATGACCATCCACTCCGGCTTGTTGCCCGACAGGCGGAAGGCGTCCACCACCTCCAGCCGCTTGACAATGCGGGCCTTCTTCTGGCCGGAGGCGTTTTTCAGCTCGGCGTGGAGCTGCTCGCTGAGCTGCTCCAGATCGATGTCAGCCAGCAGCTTCTTCACCGCCTCCGCCCCCATGCCGGCCTGGAAGTCGTCCTCGTACTTCTCCCGCATGTCCCGGTACTCCTTCTCGGAGAGAATCTGATTCTTCATCAGTGGAGTCTCACCGGCGTCGGTGACGATATAGTTGGCGAAGTACAGCACCTTCTCCAGAATCCGGGGGCTGATGTCCAGCAGCAGGCCCATCCGGGAGGGGATGCCCTTGAAATACCAGATATGGCTGACGGGGGTGGCCAGCTCGATGTGGCCCATGCGCTCCCGGCGGACCTTGCTCTTGGTGACCTCCACGCCGCAGCGGTCGCAGATCTTGCCCTTATAGCGGATCTTCTTGTACTTGCCGCAGTGACACTCCCAGTCCTTGGTGGGCCCGAAGATGCGCTCGCAGAACAGCCCGTCCCGCTCGGGCTTCAGGGTGCGGTAGTTGATGGTCTCCGGCTTTTTCACCTCGCCGTAGGACCACTCCCGGATCATCTCGGGGGAAGCGACGCCGATCTTGATGGCGTCAAATTCCACATAACTCATTGCTTCTGCTCCTCCTCCCGATTAAAAGTCTTCCTCGTCGCCGTCGTCGGCGCCGAAGTCGTCGTCCTCATCCACGTCCTCGATGGCAAAGCCGGACTCCTCGAAGGCGGCGTCGTCCGCCACGTACTCCTCCCGGTCGTCCCGGTCGCCGTCCATCCGGCTGAGGTTGAAGCTGGTCATCTCGTCCTCGTCGTCCTTCAGCTCGATGATGTTGCCGTCCTTATCCAGCACCTGGATGTCCAGGCACAGGGCCTGGAGCTCCTTGACGAGCACCTTGAAGGACTCGGGCACGCCGGGCTTGGGCACGTTGTGCCCCTTGACGATGGACTCGTAGGTGCGCACGCGCCCGGCCACGTCGTCGCTCTTGACGGTCAGAATCTCCTGGAGGGTGTAGCTGGCGCCGTAGGCCTCCAGGGCCCAGACCTCCATCTCGCCGAAGCGCTGGCCGCCGAACTGGGCCTTGCCGCCCAGGGGCTGCTGGGTCACCAGGGAGTAGGGCCCGGTGGACCGGGCGTGAATCTTGTCGTCCACCAGGTGGTGGAGCTTCATAAAGTAGACGTAGCCCACGGTGACCTTGTTGTCAAACCGCTCGCCGGTGCGGCCGTCGTAGAGCCAGCTCTTGCCCTCCGGATCCAGGCCGGCCTCCTCGAGCGCGCCGGCGATGTCCTCCTCGTTGGCCCCGTCGAAGATGGGGGTGGCCACCTTCCAGCCCAGGGTCTTGGCGGCGTAGCCCAGATGGACCTCCAGCACCTGGCCGATGTTCATACGGCTGGGCACGCCCAGGGGGTTCAGCACGATGTCCAGGGGGGTGCCGTCGGGCAGGAAGGGCATATCCTCCTGGGGCAGAATGCGGGAGACCACGCCCTTGTTGCCGTGGCGGCCGGCCATCTTGTCGCCCACGGAGATCTTCCGCTTCTGGGCGATGTAGACCCGGACCACCTCGTTGACGCCGGGCCCCAGCTCGTCCCCGGCCTCCCGGGTGAAGAGCTTGGCGTCCACCACGATGCCGCTCTCGCCGTGGGGCACCTTCAGGGAGGTGTCCCGGACCTCACGGGCCTTCTCGCCGAAGATGGCCCGCAGCAGGCGCTCCTCGGCGGTGAGGTCGGTCTCGCCCTTGGGGGTGACTTTGCCCACCAGGATGTCGCCGGAACGGACCTCTGCGCCGATGCGGATGATGCCCCGCTCGTCTAAGTCCTTCAGGGCGTCCTCGCCCACGTTGGGGATGTCCCGGGTGATCTCCTCGGGCCCCAGCTTGGTGTCCCGGGCGTCAATCTCGTACTCCTCAATGTGGATGGAGGTATACACGTCGTCCCGGACCATGCGCTCGTTGAGCAGCACCGCGTCCTCGTAGTTGTAGCCCTCCCAGGTCATAAAGCCCACCAGAATGTTCCGGCCCAGGGCGATCTCGCCCTGCTCGGTGGCGGGGCCGTCGGCCAGCACCGAGGGGGAAATCCCCTGCTCCAGGTCGCCGCCGTGGACCCGCTCGCCCACGGAGACGATGGGCCGCTGGTTGATGCAGGTGGTGTGGTTGGAGCGCAGGAATTTCACCAGCTTGTAGTCCTTGGTGATGCCGGTGTCGTACTTGACGGAGATGGAGTTGGCATCCACCTTGACCACCTCGCCGTCGCCCTCCGCCAGAACCACGATCTCGGAGTCCATGCAGATCTTGTGCTCCATGCCGGTGCCGATGACGGGGGCCTCCGGCTTGAGCAGGGGGACGGCCTGGCGCTGCATATTGGCGCCCATGAGGGCCCGGTTGGCGTCGTCGTTGGGCAGGAAGGGGATCATGGCGGTGGCGATGGACACCATCATCCGGGGGCTGATGTCCACGAAGTCCACCCGCTCCTTCTCCACCCCTATGGTCTCGTCCCGGTGGCGGCAGGTGATGCGCTCGTTGATGAACCGGCCCTCCTCGTCGGTGGGCTCGGCGGCCTGGGCCACGATATACTGGTCCTCCACATCGGCGGTCATGTAGACCACCTCGTTGGTGACCCGGCCGGTCTCGTGGTCCACCTTCCGGAAGGGGGCTTCGATGAAGCCGTACTCGTTGATCCGGGCGTAGGTGGACAGGTAGTTGATCAGGCCGATGTTGGGACCTTCCGGCGTCTCAATGGGGCACATGCGGCCGTAGTGGCTGTAGTGGACGTCCCGGACGTCCATGCTGGCCCGCTCTCTGGACAGGCCGCCGGGGCCCAGGGCGGAGAGCCGCCGCTTGTGGGTCAGCTCCGCCAGGGGGTTGGTCTGGTCCATGAACTGGCTGAGGGGGCTGGAGCCGAAGAACTCCTTGATGGCGGCGGTGACGGGCCGGATGTTGATGAGGCTCTGGGGGGTGACGATGTCCAGATCCTGGATGGTCATCCGTTCCCGGATGACCCGCTCCATGCGGGAAAAGCCGATACGGAACTGGTTTTGCAGCAGCTCGCCCACGCACCGCAGGCGGCGGTTGCCCAGATGGTCGATGTCGTCCTTGGCGGCCAGGCCGCGTCCCAGGGCGTTCATATAGTTGATGGAGGCCAGGATGTCGTCCACAATGATGTGCTTGGGCACCAGCTCGTCGGCGTGGGAACGGAGGGCGTCCAGCAGCTCCCGGCCCTGGTACTGCTCCAGCAGGCCCTGGAGCACATCGAAGCGGACCCGCTCCTTGATGCCGCAGGCGGCCAGGGTCTCGGCGTCCACGTACTCCCCCAGCTCGCACATGTGGTTGGAGAAGATCTTCATGGGCTTGCCGTCCACGTCCACGACCACCTCGTTGACGCCGGCGGCGTCCAGCTTCCGGGCCTCGGCCCTGGTGAGGAGATGGCCGGGCTCGTAGAGCAGCTCGCCGGTGGCGGGGTGGATCACCGGCTCCGCCAGGGTCCGCTCCGAGGCGCGCACCCACAGGGCCAGCTTCTTGTTGAACTTATAGCGCCCCACCATGCTCAAATCGTAGCGGCGGGGGTCGAAGAACAGGCCGTTGATGAGGGTCTCGGCGGAGTCCACCGTGGGGGGCTCGCCGGGGCGCAGCTTGCGGTAAATCTCCAGCAGCGCCTCCTCATAGCTCTTGCAGGCGTCCTTCTCCAGGGTGGCCAGGACGGTGGGGTCGTCGCCGAAGAAGGAGAGAATCTCCGCGTCGGTCTTCACGCCGATGGCGCGGATCAGGCAGGTGATGGGCAGCTTGCGGTTTTTGTCGATGCGCACCCAGAACAGCTCGTTGGCGTCGGTCTCGTACTCCAGCCAGGCGCCCCGCTGGGGGATGATCTGGGAGGTGAGGATGGGCAGGTCGGTCTTGACGTCGGTCTCCTTGCCGTAGTACACGCCGGGGGAGCGGACGATCTGGGAGACCACCACGCGCTCGGCGCCGTTGACGATAAAGGTGCCGGACTTGGTCATCAGCGGGAAATCGCCCATGAAGATCTCCTGCTCCTTGATCTCCTCAGTCTCCTTGTTGCGCAGGCGCACGCTGACCTTCAGGGGCGCGGCATAGTTCACGTCCCGGGCCTTGCACTCCTCC
>CAJTOM010000111.1 GCA_910577915.1 uncultured Oscillospiraceae bacterium | reverse complement strand
CGGTCCAGCCGGAGGAGCCCGCCGCGCCGGCGGATCCCCCCGCCGGGGAGCCGGACGAGAAGGGGGAGGAGCCGGTTCTGCCGCCCCAGGTCCCGGAGGAGGAGAACGCCGAGGACGGCGAGCCCCAGGAGGATGCGGAGCCGGAGGTCTGGCGGGCCATGGTCAGCCATGAGGATGTGACTCTGTTTTCCGCCGGAGAGACCTTCCGGCTGACGGTGTGGGACGTGAACGGCAACGCGCCCGATGTGTGCACCTACACCTCCGACGACCCGGCGGTGGCGGCGGTGGACGAGACCGGCGGCCAGGTGACCGCCGTGGGTCCGGGCGTCACCAACGTCACGGTCCTGGCGGAGTACGGCGGGGACGAGGTGAGCTTCTCGTGCATCGTCCGGTGCGGCTGGAAGGAGGAGCCGGCGCTGCCGGACGGCGGCGGGGAAACGGCGGAGCTCCCGGCGCTGGCGGACTTCTTTGCCACGCTCCAGGGCAGCTATGAGGGACTGGGGGCCATGATGGTCATCGACGGGGAGCTGCTGGACAACTACTACCCCGGCCTCAGCGGCATCGCCGCCGTGGAGGAGGTCCTCATGCAGGAGACCCGGATGAGCATGGCCAACGCGGCCGTGGGGCTGGTGCGGCTGTCCGAGGACGCCGTCTTCGACGACTTTGTGGCGGTCATGGATGCGATGAACGCCCGGATCACCGCCCAGGCCGACGGCGGCGCGTGGTATCCGGCGTCCTGCGAGACCTGGGAGCAGGGGGTTGTCACCTCTGTGAGCGGGTATGTGGGCATGTTCGTCTATCCCGAGGAGGCCCAGGCTATGGCGGACCTGTTTACCCAGACGTACAGCAACTGAGCGGAAAAAGAGGGCGCGGAGCCAACTCCGCGCCCTCTTTTTTCGCCTACAGCAGCTCCCCAAAATCACGGATATACCGGTCGCAGAGCTCCCGCATATCCGCCTCCGTACCGGCGAAGCAGCCGTCCCGGATGCCCACCACCGTCATGCCGGCGGCCTTGGCCCCCTTGCAGGCGGCCAGGGAGTCGTCAAAAAAGACGCACTCGCCGGGCTTCACCCCCAGCATCCGGGCCACGCGGCGGAAGATAGCCGGGGAGCGCTTGTCCTCCCCCAACTCCTGGGCGTAGATGATGCGCTCAAAATAGGGCTCCAGGCCGTGCCGGCTGACGGCGGAGCGGCAGTGCTCCGGCACACAGGCGGTGAACACCGCCATCCGGTGCCCCGCCTCCCGGCAGCGGTCCAGGTACTCCCGGACGTGGGGCTTCAGGGGGACGTGGTCGTAGGCGTCCTTGGCCAGCTCCATCCACTCCGCGATGATCGCCTCGCAGGACTCCTCCATCTGGAAGTGGGCCTTGGTGAAGACGGCGCAGTTGGAGAGAATGGAGTGGGCCACGCCATCCCGGTAGGCCTGGGTGTAGGGGAGGCCGCGGCGGCGCAGGAAGGCCCTATCCACCTCCAGCCAGACCCCATTGGAGTCGATGAGGGTGCCGTCCAGATCAAATAGCAGCATACAAGTATTCTCCTTTACGTGTCCAGCCAGAACCGCCAGAGGAAGTCGACGGCCTCCTCGGCGTAGTCGATGCCGACGCGCTTTCCAGTGTGAAAGGGGAGGTCCGGCCGCCGCCGTTCCAGGCCGTACTCCGGCAAATCGTGGGCAAGATACAGGGCGTTTCCGCCCAGGGGCGCTGCGTTCAAAGAGCGGTCAATGGATAGCCCTTTACAGAGCTTTCCGGGGCCGTTCATCCAGTTTTTTCGCTGATAGGCGTTCAGCTCCGCTGTCTCCCTGCCGAAACGCCGCCGGGAGACAGCGTCCAAATTGTACACCGGCACGCACCCCCGCACCAGGACGGCGGAGGCGACGCCCTCCGGTCCGGTGACAAAATTCAGGCAGTTGTACATGCCGTAGATGAGATAGACGTAGGCGGTGCCGGGGGCGGCGTAGAGGGTCTCCGTGCGGGGGGTGCGCCGGCCGCCGTAGGCATGGCAGGCCTTGTCCACGGCCCCCACGTAGGCCTCCGTCTCCGTGATCCGGCAGACCATGGTCTCGTCCCCATCCACCCGCACCAGATAGGTCCCCAGCAGCTCCTGAGCCGCCGTTACTGTATCCCGCAGAAAAAAATCCCGGTCAAGTCTTGCCATTTTTCCACCTCTTTGGTAGTATATCATCCTGACTCTATTGTACCACATTTTTTCTTAGGATTGCAAGGACGAGGTGAGAAGCAATGGGTGAACATGTGATGAAAAAGCTGGCCAAGCCGATGCTGTTCGCGGCGGCGTTTATCTGGGGGAGCTCCTTCTTTATTATGAAGGACGCCCTGGATGCCCTGCCGGTGCAGTATCTGCTGGCCATCCGTTTTACCGCCGGCGCGGTGCTGCTGGGGCTGGTCTGCTGGAGGAAGTGGCGGAGGCTTACGCCGGACTACCTGTGGCGGGGGGCGGTGATCGGCGGGTTCCTGTATCTGGCCTACTCCATCCAGACCTACGGGCTGGCGCTGACCACGCCGTCGAAGAACGCCTTCCTGACGGCGGTGTA
Organism: uncultured Oscillospiraceae bacterium; assembly: GCA_910577915.1. Lineage (GTDB taxonomy): Bacteria > Bacillota > Clostridia > Oscillospirales > Oscillospiraceae > Pelethomonas. The sequence continues at coordinate 2,112 of CAJTOM010000111.1, read as the reverse complement.
CTGCGTGCTGGTGCCCTTTTTTTACTGGGCCTTCGCCCACAGGCGGCCGGACCGCTACAACCTGCTGGCGGCGGCGCTGTGCGTGGCAGGGGTGGGGCTGGTGAGCCTCACCGGCGATCTGACGGTGACTGCCGGCGATGCGTTGACGCTGGTGTGCGCGGTGTTCTACGCCGCCCACATTGTGGCGGTGGCCAAGGTGTCCCCGGATAGGGACATCTACCTGCTGACCGTGTTCCAGTTCGCCTTCGCGGCGCTGTACGCCTGGGTGGGCGGCGCGCTGACGGAGACCTTTCCCGCCGGAGCCCTGGCCAGGGCGGAGGTGCTGCTGCCCATGGCGTACCTGGCGGTGATGGCCACCACGGTGGCGCTGCTGTTCCAGAACGTGGGGCAGGTCTGGTCCGACCCGGCCTCGGCGTCGGTGATTCTCTCCCTGGAGTCGGTGTTCGGGGTGCTGTGCTCCGTGGCGTTCGCCGGGGACAGGGTTAGCGTCCGGATGCTGGCAGGGTTTGTCCTGATTTTCGTGGCGGTGGTGTGCAGTGAGACGAAGTTTGGATTCTTACGGAAAAAGCAGGGGAGAATTTCATAGAATCTTAAAGAAATGGGTGCGACTTCCTGCTATAATGAACAAATCCCTTTTGAGAAGCGGCGGGAGTGCGCCGAAGCGCGGCTCGACAGGTTCTCACCGTGGACAAGCTGGAAAAACTGTGCTATACTGAACAGACACCATTGCAGCAGATGAAAGGAGGCCGCCTATGCGAATTGATGTGCTGGGCGTCGGCTTTGACAATATCACTATGGACCAGGCGGTGGCCGAGGGCGTGCGCCTGATGGATACGGCGGGGGCCCACTATGTGGTCACCCCCAACCCGGAGATCGTGGAGACCTGCCGGCAGGACGGGGAGGCCATGGAGGCGGTCAACGGCGCGGACCTGGTGCTGGCCGACGGCATCGGGGTGATCTACGGCGCAAAGCTGCTGGGCACGCCCCTGAAGGGGCGGGTGACGGGCATCGGATTTGCCCAGGGGCTCATGGAGCGCATGGCCGGCAACGGGCGCAGCCTGTACCTGTTGGGGGCCAAGCCCGGCGTCGCGGAGCGGGCGGCGGAGAATCTGGCGCGGCAGTACCCCGGCCTGCAGATCGCTGGAACTCATGACGGCTATTTCAGCGAGGACGGCCCGGTGACGGAGGACATCCGTGCCAGCGGCGCGGACGTAGTGTTCGTCTGCCTGGGCGCGCCCAAGCAGGAGAAGTGGATGCGCCGCAACGGAGAGGCCGCGGGAGCCCATCTGATGGTGGGGCTGGGCGGCTGCCTGGACGTGTTCTCGGGCGAGGTGAAGCGCGCCCCGGCGGTGTTCCAGAAGCTGGGCCTGGAGTGGCTGTACCGGCTGGCCGCCAACCCCAGCCGGATCGGGCGGATGGTGAAGCTGCCCCTGTTTCTGATCCACACGGCGGGGGAGAGGGGCAGGCGGAGATGAGAGGCAGACTGATTGTATTCGAGGGTACCGACGGCGCGGGCAAGGCCACCCAGGCCCGGCGGCTGTCCCGGCGGCTGGAGAAGGAGGGCGTGTCCTTCCGAGAGATCGATTTCCCCCGGTATGGAAACCCCTTTGCCGAGCCGGCCAAGCTCTACCTGGAGGGAAGGCTGGGAGAGCGGCCGGGGGATGTGAGCGCCTGCGCGGCCTCGGTGCTGTACGCCGTGGACCGCTACGCCTCCTATAAGGAGGACTGGGGGGCGGCCTACGAGGCGGGGGAGCTGATCCTGGCCAACCGCTACACCACCTCCAACGCCGTCCACCAGGCCGCCAAGCTCCCCGAGGGGGAGCGGGCGGACTATCTGGAGTGGCTCTTTGACCTGGAATACCGGCGGCTGGAGCTGCCGGAGCCGGATCTGGTGATCTATCTGGATCTCCCTGTGGAGATCTCCGGCCAGATGCTCCACCTGCGCCAGGAGGCCACCCACACCCAGGCGGACATCCACGAGCGGGACGAGGCCTACCTGCGCCGCTGCCGGGAGAGCGCAGCGGAGATCGTCCGGCGCTTTGGCTGGCGGCGGATCGACTGCTCCCGGAACGGCGGCATCCGCACGCCCGAGGACATCCACCGGGAGGTCTG
>CAJTOM010000110.1 GCA_910577915.1 uncultured Oscillospiraceae bacterium | reverse complement strand
ATCCCTCCCTTGTCGTTGATCACGGAATGGTGATTCCGTGGTACAGCGGGCTCGCCGCATGCCGCTTTGAAGCCATATACATATGTAGTATACTATCCTCCTATAGAAAATGCAAGCTGCCGGACAAAGATTGTAGAAAATAATTGCAGCACAAATAAGCCAGAATGAAGAAAAATTTCAGCCTGGCTTGGGTCGGTGCGTATTTTTTAGCATCCGCAGAAAAGGAATCCGCAGGTCCGCCGGCGTCTCCGCCTCCCGTATACCACGGAATCACCATTCCGTGATCAACGACAAGGGAGGGATTCATATGTGTGAGACGTGCGCGGTGGAGCTTCCGCCCTGCAGGCGGGCCCCGCCGTCCGGCGGGAGGGCGGGGCGGAACGAACACGGAAGCCCGCGTATATATCGCGTGACTTTTGGCAAACCATCGGAAACGGTGGGACGCAAAGCTATGGAACTAAGGTGCGCAACGTACTATGTCTGCCAAGCTGCTGATTATGAAAGGCAAACCGTCCGAAAGGGCGGGACGCAAAGCCAGGGGGCTGTAGGGACCATGTCCCCATGCCGGCCCAGCTACTGATTATTTTATTATCAGCAAACCGCCAGAAATGACGGGACGCAAAGCTAAGGGGCCTACGGCGACAGCTATGGCAGCCCGGCCGCCGGATCCTTTGCATCCGAACAGAGAGCAAAGAAAGGAAGTTATATATGAGATTTTACAAGCATTGGCGCAGGCGCGGGCTTGCGATGTTTATCACCATCGCGATGTGCCTGGGCATGCTGCCCGCCGCCGCGATGGCCGCGGGGGAGTGTTCCACCTGCGGGGGGAGCGGGAAAGCGCCCACAGAGGAAAAATGTGGGCCGTGCCGCGGGAAGGGAACGGTAACTGGGCTTGATATGAGCACCTGGCAACCGGTCACAACGACGTGTTCAAAGTGCAGCGGTACTGGCCGCGTTCTTTCGGACGCGGACTGCGCCGACTGCGGCGGCACGGGCGTTGGCAGCGGTTCTGCGGATCCGGATCCCGAAACGTGCAAACATGAACGGACGGAGAAGGTTGTGGGCAAAGAGGCCACCTGCAATGAGGAGGGCCGCATGGATCTGAAGTGCACCGTGTGCGGTACGGTCATTGAGGAGGGCGTCGGCACCATCCGCAGGCTTCGCCATCAGCGGGAGATTACCATCCTGAAGGAGCCCACCTGCGGGGCAATGGGGCAGCAGATCAATGCCTGCAAGCTGTGCGGCGACGGTAAGGACAGCATCGGGTTCATCAGCCCCACGGGGAAGCACACCTGGGATGAGGGCGATACCAGCCGGCCCGGCACCATCGTCTTCACCTGCACGGTCTGCGGCGCGACCGACGAGCGGGAGGTTGCCTGCAGCCACCCCAACGGCGGTTTTGCGGTGACCAAGGCGCCCACCTGCGCCCAGGAGGGGGAGCGGGTCTGGTCCTGCCCGGACTGCGGGGAGAAGAGGGCGGCGGAGCCCGTTCCCGTTACGGACAGCCATGTCTGGGACGACGGCGTCATCCGCCAGCCCGGCACCATCGTCTTCACCTGCACGGTCTGCCAGAAGACCGACGAGCAGGAGGTGAGCGTGGACGGCTGCGCCCATGAGGGCGCGGCGGAGGAGACCACGGACGCCACCTGCGGCCAGGCGGGGGAGACGGTCTGGTCCTGCCCCGTCTGCGGTGCGAGGAAGACCACTGTCCTGCCCGCCACGGAGGCCCACACCTGGGACGAGGGCACGGCGGGCCAGGAGCCCTGCACCGCCGTCTTCACCTGCACCGGCTGCGGGAAGAGCGAGGTGCGGGCCGTGGCCTGCACCCACCCCGACGCCGTCACGACGGTAAAGAACCCCACCTGCGCTCAGGCGGGGGAGAAGCTCTGGTCCTGCCCCACCTGCGGCGAGACCGCCAGCGCCCCTCTGGCCCCCACGGGGGACCACGCCTGGGACGGCGGTGTGATGTACGACGAGGTGGTCTCCGGCGGCGCGCGGAAGGTCACCTACACCTGCACCGTCTGCGGCGCGGAGGAGAAGCGGGCCTGCAGCGCGGTGGAGGAGCCCTTTGAGCGGGAGGTGGAGCTGCGGGTGTCCTTCCGGGACGCCAGCAACGCCTTCTTTGCGGGCGGGGAGATTCCGGAGAACTTCAGCGTGACCTACAGCTACCAGTGGCAGGGGGAGACCGTCACCAGAACCCTGACCAGGGCGGAAGCGGAGGAGTTTCTGGAGTCCGTGAAGTATCCCGACGGAAACGGCGGGCTGACCGATGGCGAGGACGGCAAATTCCACGTCATCTCCTGGATGGTCCGGGTGCCGGTGGACCCCAAGGCGGAGGACCCCATGACCGGCACCAAGGTGACCGTCGTGCAGAACAACAACCAGATCGACGGCTATGAGTGGGACAGCACCCTGGGCTTCCAGGGGGACAACACCTGGCACGTCTCCAGCACGGGGAATCCCGTCTCCACGTATTTTTACAACACCTACGCCAAGCTGGGCTCCTACCGGGTGATCTACCACTACGGCGGCGCGGAGGAGAGCAGCGGCGGCACCGGCAGAGTGGGAAGCGCCATCTCCTACAGCACCGGCAGCGTGGTACGGGACGGGGTGACCTACGACTTCTCCCGGACGGAGGGCAGCACCGCCGTCACCGCCGAGGGCGCCGAGCTGCACGTGTACTTCACGGCCCGGCTGCCGGAGGAGCCTGTGACGCCGCCCGTCGATCCGGAGGAGCCTGTGACGCCGCCGGTCGATCCGGAGGAGCCCGCTGGGCCGGAGGAGCCCGGCGTGACCATTCCCGATCCCGACGTGCCCCTGGGCGGAGACACCACCACCATCGTGGATGAGCAGATCCCCCTGGCGGGGGCCATCGGGCTGAACAACAGGGACCATTTCGCCTACATGATCGGCTACGGCGACGGCACCATCCGCCCCCTGGCCAACATCACCCGCGCGGAGGCGGCCACCATCTTCTTCCGGCTGATGACCGACGAGTTCCGTGAGGCCCACTGGGCCACGGAGAACCAGTTCTCCGATGTGACCGCCGGCCAGTGGTTCAACAACGCCGTCTCCACCTCCGCCAGCGCCGGCAAGCTCATGGGCTACGCCGACGGGGCCTTCCGGCCCAACCGGAGCATCACGCGGGCGGAGTTCGCCGTGATTGCCGTGCGCTTCCTCAGCGACGAGGTCCAGGGCGTGGCCGGCGGGAGCTTCAAGGACACCGCGGGCCACTGGGCCGCAGTGGAGATCGGCCGGGCCGCCGCCGCCGGGTGGATCGCCGGCGACGCCAGCGGCAATTTCCGGCCTGACGACCCCATCACCCGGGCCGAGGCCGCCTCCATCATCAACAACATGCTGGGCCGGGCTCCCGTAAAGGAGCACCTGCTGGAGGGTATGCAGGTGTGGTCCGACAACCCCGAGGACGCCTGGTATTACGCGGATATTCAGGAGGCCACCAACGGCCACGAGTACGACCGGGATGAGCTGGGCGTGACCGAGATCTGGAGCGCCATCCAGACCATCCGGGACTGGAGCGCCCTGGAGCGGCAGTGGGCCGCCAACGGCGGAAAAGCAGACTGACAGACCCGGACAGATTCTCAGCGGGGGCTGGACGCTTCGGCGTCCGGCCCTTTTTGTGCATTTTTTTGCCCAGGCGGCCCGGCGGCGCTTCATCCCTGACACAGCGGCTTCGCATGTTTGCCGTCATGCCGGACGGTGTTTTGCAAGGGGACTGTCATGGAGCTGCAAAACGGCCGGTTTGGGAGGAGCGGGCTTCGTCAACCGTACAAAATTGCGGGGAGGGCCGACTTTTTGCGCTTTCCCACTTCCAAAAGGTTGGGCGTTGTGCTACACTCATAGCGTCAAAACGGCGAGAACCTGCCGCCGGAATCTGGAGGAAAACATCTATGGTAGAAGTGTTCAAAAAAGGCGCGTACCTGCTGGACGGCCAGATCGTCTGGGCGGAGGAGGCCCAGAACCAGCCCGCTCCGGCCCAGGCCAGGGAGGGGACCATCGCCTACTCCGTGCTCCGCGCCCACAACAAGGGGGACGACCCCCATAAGATGCGCATCAAGTTCGATGCCCTGATCTCCCACGACATCACCTTCGTGGGTATCATCCAGACCGCCAAGGCGTCGGGGCTGAAGGAGTTCCCCGTCCCCTACGCCATGACCAACTGCCACAACAGCCTGTGCGCCGTGGGCGGCACCATCAACGAGGACGACCACGCCTTCGGCCTGTCTGCCGCCAAGAAGTACGGCGGCATCTACGTCCCCGCCAACCAGGCCGTCATCCACCAGTACGCCCGGGAGCGGCTGGCGGGCTGCGGGAAGATGATTCTGGGCTCCGACTCCCACACCCGGTACGGCGCCTACGGCTGTATGGCCATCGGTGAGGGCGGTCCCGAGCTGGCCCGGCAGCTGCTGAAAAAGACCTACGACATCACCTATCCCAAAGTCATTGCCGTCTACCTCACCGGCACGCCCCGGCCCGGGGTGGGCCCTCAGGACGTGGCGCTGGAGCTGGTGGGGGGCACCTTCAAAAACGGCGCGGTGAAAAACGCCGTCATGGAGTTCTTCGGCCCCGGTGTGGCAAATCTGTCCATGGATTACCGGGCGGGGATTGACGTGATGACCACTGAAACCACCTGCCTGTCCTCCGTATGGCAGACCGATGGGCAGACCAAAACCGCCCTCACCCTGCTGGGCCGGGGGGATGCCTACCAGGAGCTCTCTCCCGCTGACGGCGCGTACTATGACGGCGTGAT
>CAJTOM010000109.1 GCA_910577915.1 uncultured Oscillospiraceae bacterium | reverse complement strand
GATGGGCCTGTCCGCCCATCCGCGCGGCCCCCTGGCCCTGGCGCGGGCCCGCCAGGGGGCCCGGATGCTGCGGGAGGCGGGGGTGCGCTCGGCGGTGTTCCCGGTGGATTTCCCCTACACCGCCCTGTTCATCCGCCAGGGTGTCAGCCCGGTGGACACCCTGCCCCTGCGGCGGGCCCTGGCCGCCCCCCTGACCCGGCGGCGGCTGGAGGGGCTGGCCCTGGCCCCCACCCAGGCGGTGGTGGCCGTGTCCGGGGAGCGGGCGTCCCGGGAGGTAACGGAGACCGCCAAGGCCCTGGCCCTCAGCTACCGGTATGTGCTGCTGAGCGTCAGGACCGGCGGGGAGGATTTCGCCAGGAGCCTCCGGCGGGAGTACGGCATCTCCCTGCTGCTGCGGCCCTCCCCGGACCAGCTGGACCGGGCGGACGCCCTGGTCCTCTTTGACCCCAGGCCGGATCTGGCCCTGGACAATCCCATCCTGTACACCCTCTATCCCGGCGGGGAGGCGGGCCGGGGCCGGCTGTCCCTGTGCCTGCCGGCGTCCCTGGGGGCCCAGGTGGAGGCCAACTGCGACCCGGAGCAGCTGGCGGCAGCCCTGTACGCGGCGGGCGGCGTGCCTCTGGAGGCGTTTCTGGCGGAAACTGCCTGCGCAGGCTCCGCGCCGCTGAGCGCCATTTGACGGAGCCATTTGTCAACATACCGCAGATGCATGGTCAGCTTGTTTTCGTGAAGCAGCGGCGGAAATTCCTGGTTGACAGAATGGGAAAATCCTTATATAATGCATGGATGACTCAGTAATGTGGGTTCTTATGCCTATTTTCAAGCGCGTCGGCCGGCATATGCGCCCTGGCGGCGGCAGAGCCCCTATACGGAAGATCGAAAGGACTGAAGCGACATGAAAAAAGAGTTTAAGATGAGCCAGGCCCGCTTCGACGAGCTGCAAAAGGAGCTCGCCTACCTGAAGACCACCCGCAGCGACGAGGTGGCGGAGATGATCAAGGTGGCCCGGGGCTTCGGCGATCTGAGCGAGAACAGCGAATACGACGAGGCGAAAAATGAGCAGGGCAAGCTCTACTCCCGCATCAGCGAGCTGGAGAACATCCTGCTCCACGCCGTTGTCCTGGAGGAGGGCGACATGCCCACCGGCCAGGTGACCATCGGCTCCACCGTCACCGTCACGGCGGTGGCCGGCGGGAGGAGCCGCAGCTTTAAAATTGTGGGCAGCCAGGAGGCCGACGCCATGCACGGCATCGTCAGCGAGGACTCCCCCTTCGGCAAGGCCCTTATGGGCGCCAAGGAGGGGGACACCGTGGTGGTCAGCGCCCCCGCCGGCGATATGGAATACCGGATCGACAAGATCGAGCGCTGAGGGGCGCTTGCACAAAAGAGGAGAAATAGGACTATGGCTGAAAAGAACAACGCCCCGGAGCCCCAGCAGGACCTCAGCGAGATTCTGCGGGTGCGCCGGGAGAAGCTCAGCGCCCTCCAGAGCGAGGGCCGGGACCCCTTCCAGGAGACCAAGTTCGTGGTGAGCTGCCGCGCCCAGGAGATCAAGGACCGCTTCGACGAGCTGGAGGGGACCGAGATCACCATCGCCGGCCGCCTGATGAGCAAGCGGGGCATGGGCAAGGTCAGCTTCTGCGACCTCCAGGACAGGACCGGCCGCATCCAGCTCTACGCCCGGAGGGATGAGATGGACGAGGCGGACTACAACCGCTTTAAAAAGTACGACATCGGCGACATCGTGGGCGTGCGGGGCGAGGTGTTCCGCACCCAGCGGGGGGAGATGAGCGTCCGAGGCCGGGAGATCACCCTGCTGAGCAAATCCCTGCTGCCCCTGCCGGAGAAGTTCCACGGCCTCACCGACAAGGAGACCCGGTACCGCCAGCGGTATGTGGACCTGATCGTCAACCCGGAGGTCCGCCGGAATTTCGAGGTACGCAGCGCCTTTGTCAAGTACCTGCGCAGCTTCCTGGACAGCCGGGGCTACATGGAGGTGGAGACGCCGGTGCTGAACACCATCTCCGGCGGCGCCACCGCCCGGCCCTTCATCACCCACCACAACACCCTGGACATCGACATGTACATGCGCATCGCCACGGAGCTGCCCCTGAAGCGGCTGATCGTGGGCGGCATGGAGCGGGTTTACGAGGTGGGCCGCATCTTCCGCAACGAGGGCATGGACACCAAGCACAACCCGGAGTTCACCACCGTGGAGCTGTACGAGGCCTACGCCGACTTCAACGACATGATGGACCTCTTCGAGGCCCTCCTCAGCGGCGCGGCCAGGGACATCTGCGGCAGCTACCGGCTCCAGTGGCAGGGTGAGGACATCGATTTGACCCCCGGCTGGCCCCGGCTGAGCATGGCGGAGGCGGTCAAGCAATATCTGGGGGTGGACTTTATGGCCATCTCCGGCGACGCCGAGGCCGTGGCCGCCGCCAGGGGCGCGGGCGTGGATATGGACGGCGTGGAGCCCACCTGGGGCCATGCGCTCTATGAGTGCTTCGACCAGAAGGTGGAGGAGAAGCTCATCCAGCCCACCTTCATCACCATGCACCCGGTGGACGTATCCCCCCTGGCCAAGCGGTCCCCCAAGGACCCCAGGGTCACGGAGCGCTTTGAGCTGTTTATCTGCCGCAGCGAGATGGGCAACGCCTTTTCCGAGCTCAACGACCCCATCGACCAGCGCCAGCGCTTCGAGAAGGAAGTGGAGGACCGCATGAAGGGCAACGACGAGGCAGGGATGATGGACGAGGACTTCCTCACCGCCCTGGAGTACGGCATGCCCCCCACGGGCGGCCTGGGCATCGGTATTGACCGGTGCGTGATGCTGCTCACGGGCAGCGACTCGATCCGGGATGTGATCCTGTTCCCCACGATGAAGCCGCTTGACTGAGTAAACCGCTGTGGCGCAAGGGTTTTAGTGGTGTTTGGTTGATTTGAAATGCCCATTTGCCCAGAATTTGCCCATTTCAGAGAGAACTTTTCATAAACCTATAGAGGCTTAATGAGGCGGAAGGAAGCCCGAGGCAATCGCCTCAAGGTTTCCTCCCGCTTCTTTTTGTTGGCTGCCAGCCTTATCCATCGGCCTCAGTTTTTGGCTGAGAAGTCTCCCACTGCTTTTGCAGCTTCTCCGCCAAATTGTCAAACTCGCTCTTTTTCATGTCCTGCGTGATGTGCGTATAGATGTTCATGGTGGTATCAAAATCGGCATGACCAAGGATCTCCTGGATGACCTTGATATTGACGCCATTCTCAAACAGGCGGGTCGTGAAGGTGTGGCGCAGGGAGTGGCAGGAGAACCGGGACAGCAGCACAGGATTTTTGAGCTTTTCCAACTGCTCATCGTTGCAGTCCCGGATGATTCGCCGAAGGGCCTTGTTGAGCGTCCCTTGATGCTGGCAATCTCCATACCTGTTGATGAAGATGAAATCCGTAAAGCCGTCCACCGTCATGCGGCACTTGATCTGGTTGAACTCCTGGTATGCTTTCTCCATCAGCAGGGCCTCTTTTACACCGGGGAGCATGGGAATCGTCCTTGTGCCGGCTTTGGTCTTGGTCGGATGTACGTTGAAATAGCAACTGTTCTTTCCGTCCACCCTGTGGTCGTAATAAACAAGGGTGTGGTTCACAGAAATCAGATTGGCGTTAAAGTCAACGTCTTCCCAAAGAAGGCCAGTCACTTCACCAACACGCATCCCGGTTTCCACCATGACTTCAAATACCGGATACCAGTGATGATATTTGACGTTCTCACGCTTGAGATAACCGATGAAAAGCTCCTGCTCTGCAACGGTCAGTGCTTTTCGATGTGATGCCTCGATGTTGTGGCTCTGCTTCAGTTCTTTCAGGATGTTATCGGCAATATTGATCCTGATGTAGTTCTCCTCGACAGCGACTGTCAGCACTTGGTGCAGCACGGTGTGGACACCATCTATGGTGTTCACTTTAAACCCCCTCTCTTCCAGCAGGTAGTTGTAGAGGCTCTTTACATCGGAGCGTTTTAACTGCTTGATTCGGATTTGTCCGATTTTGGGCTGGACAAACATTCCATAGAGATATTTATAGTTTTGAAACGTGTTATCCGCCAGCCCACGTTTCAAGTGGCACCACAAGCCGTAAATGTCATCCAATTTGACATTTTCTGCGCCAACGAGGATGCCGTCAGATTTGTCCTTCAAGACATCCTCTTCCTTCTTACGAAGTTCTTCCAGCGTTTCGGCGGAGATTGAATGGCTCTTGCCATTGCGAGATGTCCAGCGGTATTCATAGGTCCCTGAACTGCGCTGCCGCTCTCCAGTCTTCAAAAGCCTGTGCTTATCATCGTATCTTTTTGCCATGTATGATCATCTCCTTTTTTAGAGGGGGCTGTATCTTGCGATACAGCCCCGGTGGTTCAGATAGAATATGCCGCTTCGAGATAAGCCTTGAGCTTGTCCTTTTTCAGCATACGCTTGGTGCCGTTCCACAGCACGAAATCGCACCGCTCATCATTGGACATCTCCCGTAGATAGTGTCTACCCGATTTAAGCACGGATAGCAGCCCAAATAGCGATACAACGGACGTGTACCGCAGCGATAAAAGCATCGGAGGTCTTGGCATAGCGAGTGGCAATACCTCTCCAGTGTTTCAAGGATAGAAAGCAGATTTCTACCAGGTGGCGCAGTTTATAGAGACATTTATCATAGCCGCGCTGTTCTTTACGGTTCTTCTTCGGTGGAATCACAGGTTCCATTCCCGCCGAAACCGCATGGGCCAGAATATCATTTGTGTCATAACCCCGGTCTGCCAGCAGAGTTTCTGCC
>CAJTOM010000108.1 GCA_910577915.1 uncultured Oscillospiraceae bacterium | reverse complement strand
CCTGCTGGTGGCCCGGACAGACCGGGAACACCCGGACGAGCGTATCATGGCCCAGGTGAAGTGTAACGTGGGGCCTACCGGCAGCGCCATCGTCTTTTCAGTAGGTGGCGGCGCTGTCCAGTGGCTTGAGGAAACCGCCAGGACAGCGGATGAAGTGCTGGGCAACGTGTTCGCCAACCTGGGCCGGCCTGACACCCAAATGCGGCAGGCCAAGGAGGTAATAAGTCAGCTTCTCTCGGACGGGCCGAAGCCCCAGCGGGAGGTCATGGAGAAGCTGAGGGCGGCGGGCGTTGGGGAGAGTACGGCGAAAAAGGCGAAGCAGCTTTTGGGCGTCCGCTCCGTCAAGGCCGGGGCTGTGTGGCTGTGGTCGATGCCGGATGGGGACGGTCTGTAATACGTTGGTCAGGGAGTCCAGAGGGAAGCCCTCTGGCCCACCACCTTGCTTGCAAGGTGTAGTGGGTTACACAACACTTGCGCCTGCGGCGGCGGTTGTGCTGCGAGCCGGGGCGAGTGGCACAACTATCGCCAGATACCGCTATGTTTTGAGAGCGGGAGCGAACAAAGCATGGCGGTATCTTTTTGCGGGCGCAAATGTTGTGTACCTGACCCCGCCGGTCTTGAACACGTCCGTTCCAAATACAGACGGAGGGATGGGAGATACCGCCCGCTTCTACGGGACAATGTGACTTCTTACATCCTTCCTCAAAGGAGGTCGCTATGGCGAATTACGCAATCATGCGGATAGAGAAACGAAAGCTGCCCTCGGTGGGCCGTATCAACAAGCACCACGAACGGCAGAAAGAGGAATACAAGAGCAACCCCGACATCGACCGGGAGCGCACCGGCCTGAATTACCACATCGTCCAGCCCCCAGGCCCCTACCGGGAAGCGGCGCTGGCCCGTATCGAACAGGCCGGGGCACGGCGGCGCAAGGACAGCGTGGTGCTTCAGGACTGCTTTGTGGGCGGCACTCCTGACTGGCTGAAGGCAAAGAGCCAGGAGGAACAGCGGGCGTATTTCAGCCACGCCTATCAATTCTTTGAGGACAATTTTGGAAAAGAGAATATCATCTCCGCCGTGGTGCATATGGACGAGGCTACTCCCCATATGCACCTTTGTTTTGTCCCCATCACCGCCAAGGGCCGCTTGTCCTCCAAGGACGTGATCGGCGGGCCGCAGGGCCTTGTGAAATGGCAGGACAGGTTCTATGAGCATATGCGCCAGCGGTATCTAGACCTGTCCCGTGGCTTGCCCAAAAAGCTGACCCACCGCAAGCACGTCCCGCCCTATATGTTCAAGCTGACGGCGGAGCTATACAAGCATTATGACGAGATTTGTCAGGCCATCAACAGTATCGGCGTTCTGAACAGCGGCAGGAAAAAGGATGAAGCTATCGCCCTTCTCGGCAGGTATGCCCCGGAAATGACCCAGCTAAAGGCCCAGGTCGCCAGCACGGACAAGCAGATCGCAGACCTGGAACGGGAGCTTGCCTATGTGACGGAGGGCAGGGCCACGGCATGGCGGGCCAACCAGGACTACAAACAGGAGTTGGAGGAAGCCAACTACAAGCTGTATCAACTGAACCGGGAGCAGAAAAAGCTGGAGGGTATTATCTCCCAAATCCCCCCGGAACTGCTGGCCCAGTTGACGAAAACTGAGCGGGACGCCCGCAAAAATATGGAAAGAGGGAAAAATAGATGAACATTCAAGAAATCAAGGTGTCGGAGTGCGCCGCCTTTCGGGACAACCCCTTTCAGGTCAGGGACGACGAGGGGATGGAGCTGCTTGTCCAGAGTATCAGGGAGTTTGGCGTCATGACGCCCGTTGTGGTGCGCCCGGTCAAGGAGGGCGGCTATGAGATCGTCAGCGGGCACCGCAGGATACACGCTTGCCGGAGGGCGGGGATTGAGGAAATCCCCGCCCTTGTCCGTGATATGGAGCATGACAGCGCCGTGATCTTCATGGTGGATTCCAACATCCAGCGGGAGGGCCTTTTGCCCTCTGAAAAGGCGTTCGCCTACAAGATGAAGGTGGAAGCCCTGCGGCACCAGGGGAAAAGGTCTGTCCAACCTGGACAGAAGTCGTCAAGGGGCGCTGTGGCGGAGAACGCCGGGGAGAGCGAGACACAGGTGCAGCGGTATATCCGCCTGACCAATCTGGAAAAGCCCCTCCTGTCCCTGGTGGACGAGGGCAGGATCGCTTTTACCCCCGCCGTGGAATTGTCCTATCTGAACCAGCGGGAACAGCTTGATTTGCTGGAAACCATCGATAGCGAGGACTGTACCCCCTCTCTGTCCCAGGCCATCCGTATGCGGAAGCTGAGTGAAGCGGGCCAGCTTGATATGGACGGTATCTTCCACATCATGTCGGAGGTCAAGGGCAATCAAAAGGAGTACATCAAGCTGTCCAGTGATAAGGTCGGGAAGTACCTGGGCAAGCTGCGTACCCCCCAGCAGAAGGAGGACTTCATTTTGAAGGCCCTGGCCTTTTACGCCCGCCACCTGGAACGCCAGCGTTCCAGCCGGGACGGGAGGTGAGGGGCATGGCGAAGCAGACCGCCCCCAAGCGGCAGAAGCCCCGTCTTATTGTTCAGCGGGTATTCACCGGGGAAAAGAGCATGGAAGATGTTCTTTTCCCCGTTATTTACGAGGATTTGCGGCGGCAGCTTGAACGCCGCCGCACCTTGGACAAGGAGGGCGAGAGCGGATAAACTGTCCGTAAAGTCTGTTCAACACAAGGAGGTATCACGATGGGAACGAAAAAAGACAGCACCATTTATGACGTGGCGATTTATTGCAGACTGTCAAAAGAGGACTTGAAAGAGGACGGTGACCGGGACGAGAGCGCCAGCATTGGGACGCAAAAGGCCATCCTCACCGAGTATGTGCGTCAGCGGGGCTGGCACCTTGTCCAGACCTATGTGGACGACGGCTATTCTGGAACGAATTTCCAAAGGCCCGGTTTCCAGAGCATGATCCAGGACATTGAGGCCAAGCGTATCAACTGCGTCATCACCAAAGACCTGTCCCGGCTGGGCCGGAACTATCTGGACTGCGGGCTGTATCTGGAAGTGTTCTTCCCGGAGCATGGGGTGCGCTATATCTCCGTCAACGACGGGGTGGACACGCTGAACAAGAGCGCCATGGACATCACCCCGTTTCGCAATATCCTGAACGAGATGTACGCCGCCGACGTGTCCATGAAGGTGAAATCGGCCCTCCGTGCCAGGTTCAACAGCGGCCTGTATGTGTCCACCTCTCCCCCCTACGGCTACCTGAAAGACCCCGCCGACCACAACCACCTTATCATCGACGAAAAGGCGGCCCCGGTGGTGAAGCTGATTTTTCAAATGGCGCTGGATGGGGCTGGCATTGGCAAGATACGCAACCACCTCAACGCCAGCCATATCCTCCGCCCCGCCGCCTACGCCGCCGCAGAGCGGGGTGAGAGCGGCTATGAGCGGCACTTTGAGGGCAAGGAGGATAACCGCTACCAGTGGAGCAACAACAGCGTCAGGGCCATTCTACGCAGCCCTGTGTACGCCGGGAACCTTGTGGGGTATAAGCGGGTGGCGGTGAGCATGAAAAGCAAGAAGCGCCCCTCCAAGCTGCCGGAGGAATGGGAGGTGATACCCAACACCCATGAGGGCATTGTCACCCAGGCGCAGTTTGATACCGTCCAGCGGCTTATGACCAGCAGGCGGCGGGACAAGGGCGGGAGCGGCTTTGACAACATCTTTTCCGGGATACTGAAATGCGCCGACTGCGGCTACGCTATGCGGGCCATGAGCGCCAACCGCCGCAAGCGGCCCGATCCCATCGACTGTGTGCAGTATGTGTGCAACAACTACGGCACCAACGGCACCGGGGGCTGTTCGGCCCACACCATCGAGGCCAGGGACTTGTTTGACACTGTGCTGGCCGATATTCGCCATTACGCAAGGCTGGCGGTGGAGGGGGATGAAAAGCGGGTGCGCCAGCTTCAGCAGCAGCTATCCTCCATCGGGGCCACCGAGCAAAAGGCGCTGGAACGGGAGAAGCGCAAGCTGTCCAAGCGGCTGGGTGAGTTGGACAAGCTATTTTCATCCCTGTATGAAGATAAGGTCATGGAGCGTATCACGGAGCGCAATTTTGACATGGTTTCCCGGAAGTACGAAGCGGAACAGGCCCAGCTTTCGGGCCGGATAGAGGAAATCAACGCTTCACTGGCTGAAAAGGAAACCTCCGACAATGGGGTAACGGACTTCTTCTCCCTGATTGCCGGGTACGCCGACGCCGCCGAGCTGTCCGCCGCTATGGTCAACGCCCTGATCGAGAAAATCACGGTGGGAGAACGTGTCCAGAAAGAGGACGGCACGGTGGAGCAGACCATCAAAATCTACTACAAATTCGTTGGAGTTCTCTCCAACGAGTTACATATCAAGGTCACAAAACGCTATGCGGCCCCCCTCTCCCCCAGGCGGTGCCAATGCTGCGGGGCAGAGTTCACGCCCGGTTCAGCGGTGGCAAAGTATTGTAAGCCCTGCGCCAAGAAAATCCATATTCAACAGTGTTCGGAAAGCACACGGCACAGACGTGCCGCCGCCCGGAAAGCGGCATAGCAGATAGATTGTCCGCAAAGTCTGTCCGTCCGACCTCCAACAGCGGGAGGGGCGCATCATCCGCCAAAAGAACGAGAACGACGAGGTGGATATTTACACCTACGTCACCGAGGACACTTTTGACAGCTACCTCTACCAGTTGGTGGAGAGCAAGCAGAAATTCATCGGCCAGATCATGACCAGCAAATCCCCGGCCCGCTCCGTTGAGGACATTGGCGAAACCGCC
>CAJTOM010000107.1 GCA_910577915.1 uncultured Oscillospiraceae bacterium | reverse complement strand
CAGGGCGATCGACTGGCTTTATAGTTCCGGGATCATAGGGTTTGCCGGCAAGCTGAGCAGCCGGGAGGCGGATACGTCCTCGTCCGCCAGCAAGTCCACCACGGCGTAGACCGTGTCGCCGCTGCTGAGGGTCATCTGTCCCAGTACCTGGCCCTTGGTCACGGGGGCCTCCACGCTCTCCTCGGTCAGGGTGATGGTCCGGTCAACGTCCGTCTTGGGATTCATCTCCTTGGGCAGCAGACGCTCCACCTCCTCGCTGGGGTGGACCTTCACCGTGTTCTGCTCCTGGGAGAGGGTCACCGGCACCTCGCCTACCAGCTCGTCCCCCCCCAGAAGAATCTGGCGGGTGAAGCCGTCAAAGCCCCAGTCAAAGAGCTTGCCGGTCTCCACGAAGCTCTTGGTGAGGATGGTGCCGTCCTCTAGGGTGACCCGCTCCGTGCCCAGCACCACGCTGAGCAGGCTGCGGCCGCTTCGAGAGGCGGAGGCCACCAGGCAGTGGCCTGCGGCGCTGGTGGAGCCGGTCTTGATCCCGTCGGCCCCCTGGTAGAGGTAGTAGCTGGTGCGGTAGCTGGAGATGAGGTAATTGGTTGTGTAGAGCTTGCGGGCCTCGGAGAGGTTGGTGGCCGGCACCTCGTGGTAGATGGTCCCCACCAGGGGCATGAACTCCGGATGGGTCCGGGCTTCCTTAGTGATGACGTACAGATCCCAGGCGGTGGTATAGTGGTTGGGATCCGGGAGGCCGTTGGTGTTGGCAAACCGGGTGTCCTCGCACTTCAGCGCCGCCGCCTTGTCGTTCATCTTCTCCACAAAGGCCTCAATGGAGCCGCTCACCGCCTCCGCCAGGATGTTGCACCCCTCGTTGGCGGAGGAGAGCATGATGCAGTAGAGCAGCTCCTCCACCGTCAGCTCCTCCCCCACCTGGATACCGGCGGTGCTGCCGTCGGGGGGGATGGAGGTCACCGCCGGCTCCGAGGCGGTGAGCACCGTGTCCATGGCAATCACCTTACTGTCAATGGCCTCCAGCACCAGCAGGCAGGTCATAATCTTCGTCAGGCTGGCGGGATAGAGCCGCTCGTGGATGTTCCGGGCATAGAGGATCTCCTCCGTGTCCGGGTCGATGAGCAGGGCGGCCTTGGCCTCCACCTCCCAGTCCCCCACGTCATCGGCGGCGGCGCGGGCGGGGGCCGCCAGGGACAGCGCCAGAACCAGGCAGAAAAAAAGAGAAAAAAGACGGCGAATTTTCATATCATTCTCCACAAAATTATGGTATACTGGTGATACACGAGGGCGCTTGCCGGCCTCTCGGAGAAGGCGCCGGCAGGTTCTGACCTCTAGTATATCAAAAAACTGGCGGGAGTTCAACAGTGAAAGTAACTGGAAAATTAACGAAAACAGAGTGGCTGATTCTGGCGCTGACGGCGGTGTTTCTGGCGGTGCTGGCCCTTTTGTACCTGGACGCGTCCAGGACGGCGGAGGGCACAGACTACACCATCTCCACCCAGCGCCGAACCCAGGAGCCCGTCACCCCGGCCCCTCCCCCGCCCAAGGAGCCGGTGGATGTGAATACGGCGGACGCGGAGGAGCTCCAGACCCTCGCCGGCATCGGGCCCGCCCTGGCCCAGCGGATCATCGACTACCGGGAGGCAAACGGACCCTTCCGGTCGGTGGAGGATCTGCTGGAGGTCAAGGGGATCGGCGAGGCCACATTGGAAAAATTCCGGGAGGACGTGACCCTGGGCGGGGCGGCGGACCGGGAGGAGGACGCGACAGGCGAGGAGGAGGCTGCGGCATGAGAATTTTGGTAGTGGACGACGAGAGGCTGCTGGTGAAGGGCATCAAGTTCAACCTGGAGAACGAGGGCTATCAGGTGGAGTGCGCCTATGACGGGGCGGCGGCGGTGGAGCTGGCCCGGGAGGGACAGTTCGACCTCATCATTCTCGATCTGATGATGCCGGAGATCGACGGGCTGGAGGCCTGCATGCGCATCCGGGAGTTCTCCAACGTGCCCGTCATCATGCTCACCGCCCGCAGCGAGGACACCGACAAGATCATCGGCTTCGAGTGCGGGGCGGACGACTACATCACCAAGCCCTTCAACATCCTGGAGCTCAAGGCCCGCATCAGGGCCATGCTCCGCCGGGCCTCCGCCGGGGGCCAGGGACGGGCCGCCAAGTGCATCGCCGCAGGGGACCTCACCCTGGACACGGAGCAGCGGGTGGCCATCCGGGACGGCCAGGTGGTGGAGCTGACGGCCAAGGAGTACGACCTCATCGAGCTGCTGATGAAGAACCCCCGGCGGGTGTACAGCCGGGAGAACCTGATGAACGTGGTATGGGGCTACTCCTACACCGGGGACTACCGGACGGTGGACGTGCACATCCGCCGCCTGCGGGAGAAGCTGGAGCGGCAGCCCGCCGAGCCGGAGTACATTATGACAAAGTGGGGAGTTGGCTACTATTTCAAGGGTTAGAATTTCGCTGCAGCTGAAGATCAGCGCCAGCTACATCGCCATTATCCTCATCGTGGTCCTGCTGATGAACACCTATCCGCTGCTGGTCAGCCAGGACCTGGTCTTCCGCTCCAAGCGGACCAACCTGATCAGCAGCGCCTCGGCCCTCAACGCCGCCGTGGCGGGGCTGGAGGAGCTGACGGAGGAGAACGTGTCCCAGGCCCTCGCGGCGGTGGAGTCGGAGGGCATCTCCCGAGCCATCGTCACCGACCCCTACGGGAAGGTGCTCTACGACACCCGGGAGGCGGGCAACGCCGCGGGGCACTACGTGTTCTACAACGAGCTGGTGGAGGCCCTGCGGGGCAACAGCGCCATGTACAGCGTCTACAAGGAGGGGGCCTTCCACTCCGCCGCCGCCCAGCCGGTGCTCCACCGCAACCAGATCATCGGCGGGGTGTACGTCTACGAGTTCGACACCCGGCAGGCCTCCCTGCTGGAGACATTGCGCAATAACCTGCTGTCCATCTCCATCGGCGTGGCGGTGCTGGTGCTGGCCATGAGCACGGTGTTCTCCCACCAGCTCACCCAGCGGCTGGACAGCCTTCAGGCCGCCATACGGGGGGTGCGGGAGGGGGCCTATAACCAGCGGGCCATCCTCACGGGGCACGATGAGTTCACCCAGATTGCCGGAGAGTTCAACGACCTGGTGGACCGGCTGCAGAAGACGGAGAGCGCCCGGCGGCAGTTCGTCTCCGACGCCTCCCACGAGCTGAAGACCCCCCTGGCAGCCATCCGGCTGCTCACCGACTCCATTCTGCAGAACGAGACCATGGAGGGGGACACCCTCCGGGAGTTCGTCAGCGACATCGGCCAGGAGGCGGAGCGCCTCAGCCGCATCACCGAGGACCTGCTGCGGCTGACCCGGCTGGACAGCGGCGTAGCGGAGATACCCTCCCGGATCGAGGCGGGCCCGGTGCTGGAGCGGGTGGTGCGCATGCTGCGGCCTGTGGCGGAGGAGAAGGGGGTGGATCTGCTCACCAACTGCAGCAACGCCCCCGCGGTCATCGCCACGGAGGGGGAGCTGTACCAGATTCTCTACAACCTGGCGGAAAACGCCATCAAGTACAACCGCCGGGGGGGCTACGTCCTGGTGCGGATCGAGAGGGAGGAGGAGGTCACCGTCATCACCGTGGAGGACAACGGCATCGGCATCCCCGACGAGGACCAGGCCCGGGTCTTCGAGCGCTTCTACCGGGTGGACAAGGCCCGCTCGCGGGCCGCCGGCGGCACCGGGCTGGGGCTGAGCATCGTCAGCGACACCGTCAGCCGCCGGGGCGGGGCCATCCGGGCCGAGAACGGCCCCGAGGGGGGGGCCCGGTTTATTGTCAATCTCCCCTGTTTGGAGCGAGAGGAGGCGGAGGCATGAGGCGATGGGGCGCGGCGCTGCTGGCGGCGCTGCTGGCGCTGACGGCCTGCGCCGCCCCGGAGGAGCCGGCGGAGGAGCCGGTGGGGCTGCTGCTCTACTACCTGGCCCCCGAGGAGGAGGCCAGGGGCGGCGACCGGATCCGGGGCGTCTATGAACCGCTGGACCTGCCGGAGGATGCGGGGACGGCGGAGACCGCCAGGGCTGTCGTGGAGCGGCTGCTGCTGGGATCCTCGGACGGGACGCTGAGCAGTCCTCTGCCCGGCGGCACGGAGCTGCTGGGTCTGGAGATCCGGGACCGGAGGGCCTGTGTGGACCTCAGCAGCAGCGCCGGCCAGCTCTCCGGAGTGGAGCTGGCTATGGCGGACTACTGCGTGACCCTCTCCCTGACGGGGCTGGAGGGCATCGGCTCGGTGTCCGTTACCGTCCAGGGCCGGAGCATCGGCCAGCAGCCCAAGCAGGTCTTCTACGAGCGGGATGTGCTGTTGTCCGACATGGACGACGTGCTGCAGACGGTGGAGGTGACCCTCTACTTCCTCAACGGGGAGGGGGCGCTGACCGGCGAGAGGCGGACCCTCTCCCTCTACGAGGGCCAGACCCTGGCGGAGAGCCTGGTGGCCGCTCTGCTGGAGGGGCCGGAGAACCGGGAGCTGCGGCGGGCCGCCCCCGATGGCTTCGCCGTCAACTACGTCCGGGTGGACAGCGGCACCTGCTACGTCAGCCTGCCCGCCGCCTCCCTGGCCCTCCTGCCGGAGGACGAGGGGGCCCAGCGGGCCATCCTGTGGTCGCTGGCGGAGAGCCTGTACTCCATCGAGTCCGTAGAGGAGCTGCGCCTATTGGCCGACGGCGAGGAGCTGAGTTTCTTCGGGTCGATCCCTGTGGAGAGCGTGGCAGCGCGGCCCAAGGGGTAAGATATTCGGTTTTTGGGGAGCGGGGCGGAGGCCCCGCTCCCCTCTTGCGCTCCGCCCCCGGCCGTGGTAAAATGTGTGCCGACATTCACAGGGGAGGCGGGCCTATGGGCGTGTGGAAAATGGTGAAAACGGTGCTGTGGTTTGAGCTGCTGTGGAGGCTGGGGGCGTACTGCGTGATCCATCCCCTCTTCCGGGGCGTGTACCAGGCCTGGGTCTCCTCCGCGGGGCTGGGGTTCAACGGGGGAGCCGTGCGGGCTTTTCTCAGCCTCAGGGGCGGGCTCCTGTTCCTGCTGCTGTTTTTCGGTACGGGGCTGCTGGTCCTCTATGAGTACGCCGTCATCATCCGCGCCGCCGCCCTGTGCCGGCGGGGGGAGGAGGTCGCCCTGGGGCGGGTGATGAGGGACGGGGGGTGGGATCTGGGGACGCTGCGGGGCTGGTCCG
>CAJTOM010000106.1 GCA_910577915.1 uncultured Oscillospiraceae bacterium | reverse complement strand
CTGGGGACCATTGACGAGAACGGCCGGCTGACCGCGGGCCTGGAGGAGGGGACGGGGACCGTCACCGTCTCCCGCGGCGGCGTCACCGCCGAGGTGGCGCTGACGGTGGAGTCGGACCTGCCCTTTGTGGACCTGGAGGGCCACTGGGGCACCCAGTTCATCGGGAACCTCTACTACCGGGGCGTCTTCGCCGGCGTGACGGTGGATGGGGAGCTGTATGCCTACCCGGACAAGGGGGTCACCAGGGCGGAGTTCGCGGTGCTGCTGGCCCGGTACCTGGGGCTGGATACGGCGGAGTACGCGGATGTGCAGATTCCCTTCACGGACCTGCTGGGCGTGGAGTCCTGGGCCGGGGCGGCCATCCGGGCCATGTACGTCCTGGGGGTGGTCAACGGCATTGACGCCGACCACTTCGGCCCCCAGAGCGGCATCACCAAGGCCCAGGCGGTGACCATGCTGGGCCGTGTGCTGGCGCTGAGGGAGGCGGAGAACCCGGACGCCCCGCCTGCCGCCGAGCCCGGCCTGCCGGAGGACCCCGCCCTGCCGGAGGAGGGAACCGGCGGCGAGTCCCCGGACCCCGCTGATCCCGCTGACCCCGCCCAGCCGGCGGAGCCGGAGGGGCCGGAGACCCCGGAGGAGCCAACGGAACCCCAGGCACCGGCGGATCTGAGCCAGTTCACCGACGCGGACCAGATTCTGCCCTACGCCTACGAGCACTTCCAGACCCTGGTGGGAATGGGCGTGGTGGAGGGCGTCGACGGGCAGCTGCGCCCCGACGAGGCCATGACCCGTGCCGGCGTGTGCAAGATGCTGGCCCTGATGCCCCAATAAGAGATATGTAGAAAGAGCGCCTGGAACAGCCTATGTTCCAGGCGCTCTTTTGCCGCGTCTATATACCCGACAGGTCAAAATCCGGCGTGTACTCCCTCTGGGCGGAGGAGGACTCCTGGCGGTAGCCGTCCACGATGCCCAGGTTCTCCATGTAGGCCAGGGCCGCCCGGTACTCCGCCCCGGTGACCCGGCGGGCCAGGAGCCCCTGGGCCCCGGGCTGGGGGGTGTACTGGCTCATAAGGGAGAAGAGGACCTGTCCGGGCCGGAAGGTCCGGGCCACCCAGTCCATCACCGCCTTGGCGTTGTTCAGCCCGCCGGGCAGGAGCAGGTGGCGGATCACCACCCCCCGGCGCAGCAGGCCGTCCTCCAGCACGCAGTCCCCGCTCTGGCGGTGCATCTCCAGGATGGCGGCGCAGGCGGTCTCGAAGTAGTCCGGTGCGCCGCTGTACCGCTCCGCCAGCGCGTTGTCCGCGTATTTCAGATCCGGCAGCCAGATCTGCACCCTGCCCTCCAGGGCCCGCAGGGTCTCCGTCCGCTCGTATCCTCCGGTATTCCACACCACGGGTACCGGCAGGGGCTCCGCCAGCGCCTCCAGAATAGGGGGGACGAAGGGGGTGGGGCTGACCAGGTTGATGTTGTGGGCCCCCTGGGCGATAAGCGCCTCAAAAATGCCCCGCAGCCGGGGAACGGATATGGCTTTCCCGAAGCGCTCTCTGCTGATGGGCCCGTTCTGGCAGAACACGCACCCCAGCACGCATCCGGAAAAGAACACGGCTCCGCTGCCGTTGGTCCCGCTGATGCAGGGCTCCTCCCAGTGGTGGAGCATGGCGCGGGCCACCACCGGGAGGGAGGGCATCCGGCAGAAGCCGGAGCCCGCCGAGGCGGTGCGGAGGGCCCCGCAGCGGCGGGGACAGAGGGTGCAGCGCATATCCGGCAGTCTCCTTTCTTCGCCGCCTCGCTTGCTGCGGCGCTCACTCTTTTTCCACCAGGCGGCCCGCCTGATACAGGTAGGTGGTCCCCAGCCGGGGGATGAACTGCACCCCGTGGGCCCCCGGCAGCAGCCGCTCGGGATTCTCCGAGTGGGAGGGGATCAGGACGCGGGGGTCGATCTGGTCCACGTAGTACTTGACCTGACAGGGGTAGGCGTGGGAGAAGTAGTTCTCGGCAAAGAAGGTGACGTACCGGAACGCCGTCCGCTCCAGGACCCGCAGCAGGTTCTGGTAGCGGGGGTCGTAGGCGCCGATGGGCGCCCCGCCGGCGTGGAGGTAGCTGCCCTGGGCGTCCGGGAGGCTGAAGAGCTCCAGGAGATTTTCATAGCTGTTCTGCACCACATAGGCCTGGGGGGCGGCGCGGAGCTGTTCCAGGGTCACCGTCGGATTGTTCGCCAGAAGTTCCCGGTACCAGGCCGCCCCGGCGGCGCTTCCACCGGGGGCGAAGCGCTCGTTGTCCGGGATATACACATGGACGGGCTCCCCGAAAAACCGCCAGGCCACATAGGCCGTCTCCGGCTCCAGCGCCAGCGTCCGCCCGCAGCGCCGGGCCATCTCCCGGAAAGCCGCCGCGTCCGCCATCTCCCGCTGGTAGAAGTTGATGACGCACAGGCCTCTCTGGGCTCCCAGAAGCTTCTCCAGCTCCCGGTCCAGCCCGCACTTGTCCAGCATCCCCTCCGGCACCTCCGCGCTGGGGGCCACGGCGGCGTCGGTCCGGCCGTAGACCATGCGGAGGGTGGAGTCCATGAAGGTGGTGGCCTCGCACACGAGGATGTCCGGCTTCCGGGCGGCCACCCAGGCCATCTCCGCCAGGACGGCGTCCCTGTAATCCCCGTGCATCATCAGATCGCCGGTGTAGTGGAGCGTCAGATCCGGCGTCTCCACATAGAAGGACCAGTCCTGATAGCTCGCGGCGCACAGCAGGAAGGGGGTTACCCGGATCTCGCCCACGCAGACCGTCTGACGGTCATACAGGGGCAGATAGGGGGCGCTTCTGAGGCTGGGGCTCCCCAGACCGGTGGTTTCCAGGGCCGCCTCGATCCGCTGGGCGGGCTCGCTGAGGTAGACGTCCACCCGGTCGCTGAGAAGGCCCATGCAGGACATGTGGTCCAGGTGGAGGTGGGAGACGAACGCCGCCGTGTGCAGGGCGGTCTCCTCCGCGCTTTTCAGGCCGGAGAAGTCCCCCATGTCCGCCCGGCTGTACAGTCCGTCCACCAGGGGCGCACGGCCCAGGCGCAGCTCGTCCCGGAGCTGGCCCCGCAGGCGGGGCCGCACAAATCCGTCGTACACATCAGTCTTAGGCTCGTAGGCCGTGCCGATCTCCAGCAGGACCCGGTGCCCGCCGTGGACGATGGAGAGGACGACGCCCCCGATGGTGTGGATGCCGGCGTAGAAGGTGAGCTCTGTGTTCATGGCGTTTCCGATTCCTTTCTGTTGTAGCCGGGGGGCGGCGCTCCCCAGAATCTGGTGCTGTCCCGGATGACCATCTCCGGTTGGAAAAGCAGGCCGCCCCCCTCCGGGGAGGATTCCCCGCGGCTGAGGCGGATGGCCAGCTCCACGGCGGTCCGGGCCAGCTGGTCGATGGGGAGGGCCGCCGTGGTCAGGGGGGGATTGAGGATCTCCGAGAGGATGATGTTGTCAAAGCCCACCACAGAGATGTTCTCCGGGATGCGCAGGCCGTAGTGGGCGCACTTCCGATACACCCCCAGGGCCATCATGTCGTTGGAGCAGCAGATGCCCGTGACCTGCCGGGCCAGGAAGTAGTCCACGGAGTGTCCCCCCGAGGCGATGTCGAAGGCGTCCTGGTAGACCAGATCCTCCTCGAAGGGGCATTGGAACTCCTCCAGGGCCTGCCGGTAGCCCTGGAGGCGCTGCCGGCCGATGGCCAGCTCCAGGGGCCCTGTGCACAGGCCGATGCGGCGGTGCCCCAGGCTCAGAAGGTGCCGGGCGGCCAGATAGCCGCCCCTGACGTGGTCGATGTTGATGTTGTAGACGGCGTCGGAGTGCATGAAGTGGTCGATGACGATGACGGGCACCTTGTTCTCCCGGATGAGGGAGAAGAATTTTCCCGCCTGGCCGTCCACGAAGGTGGAGGAGGGGATGGTGATAACGGCGTCCACATTGCGCTCGATAAACAGCTTCAAATACTCGTAGTCCCGCTTATACAGGCCGTTGGAATTGCCCAGCATCAGCCGGTAACCGCTCTGATAGCTGTACTCCTCCACCAGCTTGGCCAGATCGGAGTAGAAGGCGTTGCTGATGTCGGGGACCAGGAAGCCGAAGGTGTGGGATTTCTGGGTTTTCAGGGAGCGGGCGGCCTGATTGGGGGCGTAGTGCATATCCCTGGCTGTGCGGATGATGCGCTCCTTGGTGGGCTGGGACACGCGGCAGGGCTTGCCGTTGAGCACCAGGGACACGGTGGCGACAGATACGCCGGCGGCCTGCGCGATGCTCTTGAGAGTCGCTTTCATCTGACCATTACCTCCTGCATTGTCTATCTCGCTTATATCATACAATAGATTCCGTTTTCCAGCAAGTGGAAGCGGCGCTTTTGCCTGTTTGCCGGTGGAGGATAGCGGCACGAAGATTAAACGTTTTTACCAATATAGCATATCTGATTTAAAAAGTAAACAGGGATACATAACGGCAAAATAGACAAAAAGAAGAGGAAAATACTGAGCAATATGCAGAAACTGCGAAACCGGTATTGACAGAGCCGCCTCTGTGCGCTATGATTTGACAAAACGTTTAATCAACAAGGCGGGTTTCACGAATGTTCTCCGGCACGGTGGCCTTTCACCTGCTGGACGCCGTCTCCAGTGGGCCGCAGTATGAGCGGACGGAGACGGCGGGGTTCGGGGAGAAACGGCTTGATAAACAGGCAAGGTCCGGTATCATAGGCCTAAGCAGGCCGAAGGAGAGTCCAGAAATGGCCGAAACACCCCCGCCCGTTCCTCAGCCAAAAGCCGCAGCCAGGCCAGCATCGGGGGATGTAACAGAGGAATATCTGTGTACGGCTGCGCCTGGGCAGGGGGCTGTTGCATATGATGATGGGTATGATATACGACGGCATCAGGCAGAGGTAGATTTCTCGCAATGGCTGCACCAGACTTTTGGCGGAGATATTCGTCTGTTGAACGAGTCGAGGGTCGAAGGAGAAAAACGCGCGACTATCTATGGCAATGTCATTAAATTAAGCGATTTAAGGGCCAGATACGGTGTATCTGACCCTTAACGTAATCCGGCAAATTTGGTTGCGTCGTTTAGCTGATTGTAAACAAATTGAGAATTACGCCGCAGACCACTTGAACTGCCCCCCATTTGTTAGACAGTATGGTATACTACTAACAAGTGGGGTGATTTATTATGCCAAAAGGAGTAGCAAACAAACGGTATAGGCCAGAGTTCAAGAAAAAGGTCATAGAAACTATGCTGCAGGAAAAATTAAGCTACAAAGAAACAGCCCGTAGATTTGGGACAGATGATAAACGAATTGCG
>CAJTOM010000105.1 GCA_910577915.1 uncultured Oscillospiraceae bacterium | reverse complement strand
CATGTATGAGATGTACGGCGTGGCCGCCGGCGTCATCGGCGGCGTGTCCCCCCTGGGCGGCACCGGTATCCTGCTGGGTACTCTGGCCGGCGCGGCGGTGTGGCAGACCCTGGAGAACGGCCTGAACATGATCGGCGCTCAGGTGGGCATCCAGCGGCTGGTCATCGGCATCATCGTGGTGGGCGCCGTGTTCCTGGACGTGGTGGTGCGCAACGGCGCGCACAAGAAAAAGCCCGCCAAGTCCGGCGCGGCCAAGACGAATTAGACGCCGGCGGCGGATACCGCCCGGTTCTAATTATAAAACATGAGGAGGATTCGGAAATGAAAAAACTCACAGCGCTTCTCTGCGCCGCCTGCCTGATGGTCACCGCCATGACGGGCTGCGCCAAGAAGGACGACTCCGGCCAGGGCGCCGGCTCTGACACCATGATCGCGCTGATCACCATGGACTCCATCGACCAGCACTGGATCACCCTGAACGAGGGCGCCCAGAAGGCGGCCGGTGAGCTGGGGGTCAACGTACAGTTCATGTCCCCCAACACCAAGGACGACGCCCAGCAGATCGAGTGCGTTAACAACGCCGTCAGCGCGGGCGCCAAGGCCATCATCGTGGCCGCCAACGGCCCCGACGCCATCTCCTCCGCTCTGAAGGAGGCCAAGGACAAGGGCGTGAAGATCGTCTACGTGGACTCCCCCGCCAACGTGGACGCCGAGGCCACCTTCTCCACCGACAACAAGGCCGCTGGCAAGACCGCCGGCGAGGAGATGCTCAAGGCCCTGGAGGCCAAGGGCGTCACCTCCGGCAAGGTGGGCATCATCAACGTGAACGCCGCCACCGACTCCTGCGTTATGCGTGAGGAGGGCTTCCGCTCCGCCTTCGAGGGCTCCGGCTTCGAGCTGCTGGAGACCCAGTACGGCGAGGGCGACGCCGCCAAGTCCCAGTCCATCGCCGAGAACTACATCACCCAGGGCGTGGTGGGCATCTTCGGCTGCAACGAGGGCTCCACCACCGGCGCGGGCAACGCCATCAAGGCCACCGGCAAGGCCGACATCGTCGGCGTGGGCTTTGACAAGTCCGACGCCATCCTGGGCCTCATCGACGACGGCTATCTGCTGGCCACCATGGCCCAGAACCCCGATGTCATGGGCTCCAGCGGCGTGGAGGCCTGCGTCCAGGCGCTGGAGGGCACCGCCCTGAACGGCGCGGTGACCGACACCGGCGTGTCTGTTCTCACCAAGTGATTTCATAGACCACAAACAGCAGGAACGCCGGTTGTCCGGCGTTCCTGTTGAAATTACCAGAACAAAATGGTAAAGTAATATGAATGGATTGACGCAGGACGGGCGGAGGTTTGTTTGAGAAGCGGCTCCGTGGGAAGAGAGGCAGCTTATGTGGAAGGTTATTATTGCGGATGACGAGAAGCTGATTTGCCGGCTGATCGAGACGCTGATCGACTGGAGAGCGCTGGACATGGAGATCGTGGGCAAGGCGGAAAACGGGTTGGAGGCCCTCAGGATGGTGAAGGAGCTCCAGCCCCATCTGCTGATTACCGATATTCGGATGCCGGGCTGCGACGGTCTGGATCTGATCCGTCAGGCCCGGGAATTCAGCCCGGAGCTTGAAATCGTGATTATCAGCGGCTATGCGCACTTTGAATATGCCAAAACCGCCATCGCCTACGGCGTAGGCAGCTATATCCTCAAGCCGGTCAATCAGGCGGAGCTGAAGAAGACCCTGGAAAAGATCGTCCTTCGCCTGGAGGAGCGGGGCAGAAGGGAACGGACGGAACAGGACCGGGAGAACGGTCAGCCTGTGCCCCAGCGCCTGCGGGAGGGCCTGATCCGTGACCTGCTGGACGGCAAACGTGAGTTCACCGAAGCGGAGCTGGCCCAAAGCTACCAGTTTCATGTCCGTGATCGCCAGCTCCAGACCTTTTTCCTCAAGCTGGACCTGGACAGGGACGAGCTGGGGGACCCGGCCCGGGCCATCATCCGCCAGAAGGCGGAGGAGATGTTCCAGACCGCCGTGCTGCCAGCCTGCGCCGAGGGGGCGCTGTATCTGCGGAATTCTGCCGGATACGGCCTGCTCAGCTACCCGCCCGACCAGCGGGACCGGGTACGCCGCAGTCTGCGGGAGTTTCTCAAGCAGCTGGAGGCCAACAAAAGTCTGTTTGGGTCGGTGGAGTTTACCATCGGCCTGGGCAGGACCATCCAGGAGGTACGGGAGCTGGCGGACTCCATGGATGCCGCCCGGCTGGCGGCGGCGGAGCGGCTGATCGAGGGCCGGGGCCGGATGCTGGAGGATGTCCCCCCCGACTCCGACCTGCCCAGACAGGCGATCCTGACCCGCTATACCAAGCTGGTGGACCATGGCATCGAGATCTTGGACGAAGAGCCCCTGCGCCTGGCCAGAGAGGGGCTTCGGGCCGGGATGATGGCCGTGACCAGGATCTGCGGGCGGGAGATCGTAGAGCTGGTGCTGGACGCGGGGAAGATCTTTGCGCTGCGGGCGGGCAGCGGAGAGGAGGAGACCCAGGTGTTCCAGCAGCGCTGCGGCCAATGCGGGCGGATCGAGCTGCTGCTCCGGGAATTGGAGCGGCTCCACACCCGGACGCTCCGGGAGCTGAAGGAGCGGCAGGAAAACGAGACCACCCGTCCCATCCGTATGGCCAAGCAGTTTATCCAGGAGAACTACGGGCAGAACATCACCCTGGAGGATGTGTGCGGGGCGGTGGGCTTCAGCTCCGCCTATTTCAGCGCCCTGTTCAAAAAGGAGACCGGGGAGGGCTTTTCCAAATACCTGACCCGGGTGCGGATCGACCGGGCCAAGGAGCTGCTGCGGGAGACCAGTCTGTCCGTGTCTGAGGTGTGCGAGGCGGTGGGATACAGCGACCGGAAGCACTTTACCCAGACCTTCCACAAGATGACCGGCGTGAATCCGGCGGAGTTCCGCCGGCTCTACGGCTGACGGGGGCAAGCCATGAAGCGCGGTAATTTACAATATCTGTCCCGCCGCCTGATCGGGATAGGGACGGCGGCTCTGGTCCTGATCGTCCTTCTGCTGACGGCGCTGTGCGCGGCGGCGGCCAGCCTGGGCGGCTATTGGCTGCTGCTGCCGGGAGCAGGGGTCCTGGCCCTGGCCTTGCTGCTGCTGGCGGCGGCGGCGTGGATCGTCCGGCCCTTTCTCCGCCTGGAAAAGGAGATGAGGCAGTCTCTGGAGGGACATACCGGCCTCCCGGAGGAGGAGACGGTCTTCCTGACCCCCGCCATTCGCCAGGCGCTGGAGTACCTGCGGGGGATGCCGGCCCCCTCGGAGCTGATGAAGCTGAACAAACGGCAGGCCCAGTATTTGGCCCTGCAGAATCAGATCAACCCCCATTTTCTCTACAACACCCTGGAGAGCATCCGCAGCGAGGCCCTGGTCGCCGGGTTGACGGCCCTGGCAGAGATGACCGAGGCCCTGGCCAGCTTTTTCCGCTACACCATCAGCAAGGTGGAGGACCTGGTGTCGGTGGAGGAGGAGCTGCAAAACTGCGAGACCTACTTCAAGATACAGCAGTACCGCTTTGCCGAGCGCCTCCAGCTCACCGTTGAGTGCGACAGCGGAGAGCGGGAGGAGATCTACAACTGCCGCCTGCCCAAGCTGACCATGCAGCCCATTCTGGAGAACAGCATCATCCACGGCACGGAGTGCAAGATCGGCACCGGCCACCTGAAGATCCACCTGGAGCGGACAGCCAGGATGCTGCTCATCCGCATCTCCGACGACGGGGTGGGCATGGACGAGCAGACCCTGGCCCGGATGAACGGACAGCTGCAAAAAAGCGCCCGGACCGTCGTCTCCCAGGACGCCCAGGCCAGGGGGGGCATCGCCCTGCGCAATGTGAACAACCGTATCCAGCTGCTGTTTGGGGAGGAGTACGGGCTGCGGGTATTCTCCATGCCGGGGGTGGGGACCGACGTGGAGATCCTGCTGCCGGCCATCACCAGTGATCGGGACGTCCCCAATAAGGAGGCCCTGCGCTCCCTGTAGGAGGGTATATGCGAAAAGAAATACTGCGTATGGATCAGGTGACTTATGAGTACCAGGGAGTCACCCAGCTGGACGACTTCAGCCTGTCGGTGTGGGAGGGAGAAATTTTGGGCCTGGTGCCCGTCAACAACTGGGGGGTGGAATCCCTGTTCTCCTTGCTGACCCAAAACCTGCCCCTGCGGTACGGCTATGTCTATTACCACGAGAAGTTGGTAAACGACTGGCATGACCGCCGGCGGGGGAGCAACCGGGTCAGCGTCATCCGGAACGAGACCTGCCTGGCCAAGGACCTGACGGTGGCGGACAACATCTTCGTTTTGCGGCCCGGCTTTAAAAAATGGCACATCCGGCCCCGCATCCTCCGGGAACAGCTGACCCCCTTCATTCAGGAGATCGGCGTACCCATCCGGGCGGACGCCTACATCGACAGTCTGACCGCCTTTCAGCGCTTTGTGGTGGAACTGCTGAAAGCGGTGGTGGCGGGAAGCCGTCTGGTCGTGCTGGAGAACGTGGACGCCTTTATCAGTGAGAGCGAACTGGCCAAGCTCCAGGAGATCCTGCTGCACTACGCTGGGAAAGGCATCTCTTTCCTCTACCTCTCCGCCCACTTTGAGGAGAGTCTGCGCTTCTGCTCCCGGACGGCGCTGATGTCCAACGGGCGCATCCTGAAGTGCTTTGACCGGAAAAGCGGCAGCGAGGATTTCCTCTCCCTGCCCTGTGTGGGCGACTATGACCGCTGGGTCCGGGCCCGGCTGGAGGAGCCGGTGAGGGAGCGGGAGGACAGGGCGGCGCTGGAATTGGACGCTCTGTGCTGCGGAAATCTCCGGAATGTGGACCTGCGGGTAAACGCCGGGGAGTGCGTGGTGGTGCAGGATATGGATGACTGCGCCCTGAGCGACTTTCTGGCCGTTCTGGAGAGCGGACAGCCGGAGAGCGGGCAGCTACTGGTGGGGGGGATCCCTCTGCGTTCCGGTCTGAACCGGAGCATCGCCATTGTCCAGGAGCGGCCTATGGAGACCATGCTGTTTTACAGTATGAGCTATATGGACAATCTGTGCTTCAATCTGGACCACCGCTTCCCCGGAATATGGCTGTCAAAGGGGATACGCCGGAGCATCCGGGAGGAGTATGCCCCCGTTTTGGGGGCGGAGGTCTTTGACAAGCGGATCGACGAGCTGACCAGCCGGCAGAAATATGACCTGGTGTTCACCCGGCTGCTGCTCCAGCGGCCCCGCGTGGTATTCTTCATCCATCCCTTCAAAAAAGCGGAGGTGTCTATCCGGAGCCACCTGTGGGAGCTGATGGAGCGGCTGTTGGAAAAGGACATTGCGGTGGTGATTCTCGCGGTGAACCTGGCCGATTCGCTGG
>CAJTOM010000104.1:3583-5451 GCA_910577915.1 uncultured Oscillospiraceae bacterium | reverse complement strand
GCCGAAAGGACGGTTTTTCGATTCGTAGCGAAACCAAATAAAACCCCCTGAGCGACGTAAGTCGCGACGGGGGTAGAGGTCCAGCCCTACGGGCTGGCGGTTTTTTGGTAACTTTTTGGGCGTCCAAAAAGTTACCCGCGCCGCAGCGCGGAACCCCGCCGAAAAAAAGCTGCAAGGACTTTGGGTCCTTGCAAGCACTAAACGCCGGCAGCAAACGAAGTAAATCTTACGGCTTAGGTACGGGTTGGATTTCCCCGGAACATACCTCTCGTTGCCGATCAGGCGGTTTCCCTTTCAATGCTCCGGCACGGCGTTGCCCACCGCGCTACCCGACTGCCACTTAGTCCGCACTGCAATCCCCCGTCTGCCCAATGACGACAGCCTAGGTGTTTTCCACCGCAGTCAAACCGCTTCTTAGCCTCTTTTGCAGGCAGGGTTTCAAGGAGCAATAGCAGCCCCTCCCTGGCCGGGGAGCAGGCTGGGTGTTCTCCTATCCGCCATGCCCACGCAAGGCAGGCTACATCTGCACACAGCGTTCACGGCTCAAGGCCGGGTAGCACCGCAATACAGGTTTCTACCCTGAGTCGTACATGGGTCGAAGTACCACAAAGGGAGTACGCCCATGCACAAAAACAGGTCTCCACAACCGCAGGGTCGGCTTCCCCATGCCATTGAGGAACGCCCTACGGCCGCAAGCGCGGGGAGTCCGCGCTTTCCACCCAGCACCCACCCCAAACTGGGCGTAAGAAGCAGGCACCAGGGGTTTCACAGCTATGCCCTTAAAAGGATTTTTAGGCCCTTCTTCAGAAGCGGCAGATCTGACTAGGATACTGCGCCGTCGTTTAGCGGGATCATTATAGCACGGGCGGCGGAGATATTCAAGGGAATATACAAAATTTTTTGCATATTTACAGAATATTTACAGGACGGGCCCGGCGGGCGCTTGCAGCGGCCCCCTTATCCGTGGTACACTGCTGCCAGCGGAGGGGGCGGCCTGCCTACTTCCTCCAAGGCCGCCGGACAGGCGGCCTTAATCTGAGACGGAGGTGTTATGATGACAGAACGGGAGGCATACATAGAAAGCTGGCTGGGCGAGGAGCGCGCCGCCCACATCCACGGGTGGGACTTCTCCCACATCCAGGGCAGATACGATGAGGAGCGGGACCTACCCTGGTCCTACGAGGACACGGTCCGCCGCTTTCTTGCGCCGGAGTTGCTGCTGCTGGACATCGACACCGGCGGGGGCGAGTTTCTGCTGTCCCTGGGACACCCACACGGCAGGACCGCCGCCACAGAGTTCTATCCGCCCAACGTCCAGCTCTGCCGGGAGACGCTGACCCCCTTGGGGGTCGACTTCCGCGCAGCGGACAGCCGGGGCGGTCTGCCCTTCCCGGACCGCAGCTTCGATCTGGTCATCAACCGCCACGGGGACTACCGCCCCGAGGAGATCCGCCGCGTCCTGAAGCCCGGCGGGGTGTTCGTCACCGAGCAGGTGGGCGCGGAAAACGACCGGGCACTGGTGGAGCTGCTCCTGCCGGAGACGCCGCCCCTCCCCTTCCCCGAGCAGTACCTGGACCTGGCCGCCGGGAAGCTCCGCCGGCTGGGCTTCTCCATCCTGGAGGAGCAGGAGGCCTTCCGGCCCATCCGGTTCTGGGACGTGGGGGCGCTGGTCTGGTTCGCCCGGATCATCCCGTGGGAATTTCCCGGTTTTTCTGTGGAGGGCTGCCTGGACGGGCTCTTCCGGGCCCAGGAGGCGCTGGAGCGGGACGGGGTGATCCAGGGCTCCATCCACCGGTATCTGCTGGCGGCCCAGGTCTGAGGAGGACCGGGCGGATTCCTTGTTCCATACCACACAAGGCGGGGCGCTC
>CAJTOM010000104.1:0-3573 GCA_910577915.1 uncultured Oscillospiraceae bacterium | reverse complement strand
CCCTGAAAGGAGCGCCCCGCCTTATGTGCGTTCTCCCTCGGTCCGATGGAGCTGGGGAGCGCGGACCGTCAGCCGATGAACATCTGGGTCCAGTAGTGCCCGCTGGCGCAGTAGCCCACGCCGATCTGGGTGTAGGATGCGCTGAGAATATTGGCCCGGTGGCCGCTGGAGTTCATCCAGGCCTCCATAACGGCGGCGGGCGTGCGCTGGCCGTAGGCGATGTTCTCCCCCGCCGTGCGATAGGAGATGCCGAAGGACTTCATCATCTGGAAAGGCGTGCCGTAGGTGGGGCTGGTGTGGGAGAAGTAGCCGCCGCGGACCATGTCCTCGGACTTGTACCGGGCCACCCGGGAGAGCTCCCAGTTGGCCGTCAGGGCCGGCAGGCCTTTTTCCGCCCGGAGGGCGTTCACCAGCCGCACCACCTCCGCCTCGTAGCTGAGCACGGCGTCCGCCACCTGGGGAATGCGCAGGCGCTGGCCGGGATAGATCAGGTTGGGGTTCGCTACCTGGGGGTTGGCGGCGATGATCTCGCCGGTCCCCACCCGGTATTTCACCGCCAGCTTCCACATGGTGTCCCCCGGCGCCACCGTGTGGCTCAGGTCGGCCGCGGCGGCGGATACGGCGAGGGCCATCGCCAGGACAGCCGACAGTACGAGTGCGACGATTTTTTTCATGGATATACCTCCTTTGGTCCGTTCCGGCAGGTTCCCTCAAATTGTAGCTTTTCTGTCACTATTTTGCAAATGCAATTCCTGGAATCGCTGCCAGACAGGGCCAACGGGGGCTGTCACCCTTTGATTTTGTGGGCGGTGATGATGGTATAGCTGTGGGCGTTGACGGTAATTCGGTGGCGGCCGGCCGTCGCGTACCAGTTTTTGCCCACCCGCTCCACGACGGTGTCCGGGTCCAAAATCCGCTCCCTGCACCACGCGGCGACGTCCTCCGCCTCGATCTGCAGGTTCCGGCGAACCCGCTCCGCGCCCAGCGGGGTGGTGTGCAGCCTATGCAGCTGCGCCGTCAGTTCGTTCATGGGATACCTCCCCAGAGGGGGCGCTCCCCTCCCGTCTCTTCCGGTTATATGGGCAGAGCCGCCCCCAAAAGGGCGGCTCTGTCCGCAACATCTCTGCTGCCTGTTAAAACGCCTTGCCGTCGCAGCCCAGGACGTCGATCAGCTTGTGCTTGACCAGCTCCTTGATGGCGGCGCGGGCGGGCTTGAGGTACTCGCGGGGATCGAACTTGTCGGGGTGCTCGCAGAAGAACTGCCGGATGGTGCCGGTCATGGCCAGGCGCAGGTCGGAGTCGATGTTGATCTTGCACACGGCGCTGCGGGCGGCCTGGCGGAGCTGCTCCTCGGGGATGCCAACGGCGTCGGGCATCTTGCCGCCGTTGGCGTTGACCATCTTCACAAACTCCTGGGGCACGGAGGAGGAGCCGTGGAGCACGATGGGGAAGCCGGGCAGGCGCTTGACCACCTCGTCGAGAATGTCGAAGCGCAGGGGCGGGGGCACCAGCTCGCCCTTCTCGTTGCGGGTGCACTGGGCGGCGGTGAACTTGTAGGCGCCGTGGCTGGTGCCGATGGCGATGGCCAGGGAGTCGCAGCCGGTCTTGTTGACGAACTCCTCCACCTCCTCGGGACGGGTGTAGGAGGAGTCCTCGGCGGAGACCTGGACCTCGTCCTCCACGCCGGCCAGGCTGCCCAGCTCGGCCTCCACCACCACGCCGTGGTCGTGGGCGTACTCCACCACCTTCTTGGTGATCTCAATATTCTCGGCAAAGGGCTTGGAGCTGGCATCGATCATAACGGAGGTGAAGCCGCCGTCGATGCAGCTCTTGCAGGTCTCGAAGCTGTCGCCGTGGTCCAGGTGCAGGCAGATGGGCAGGCCGGTCTCCATGATGGCGGCTTCCACCAGCTTGACCAGGTAGGTGTGGTTGGCGTAGGCCCGGGCGCCCTTGGACACCTGGAGGATCAGGGGTGCGCTGACCTCCTTGGCGGCCTCGGTAATGCCCTGGACGATCTCCATATTGTTGACATTGAACGCGCCGATGGCATAGCCGCCGCTGTAGGCCTTCTTAAACATTTCGGTTGTGGTAACAAGGGGCATGTGATTGTCCTCCTTATGGTGAAGTTAGCTATATTTTACCACATTTTCTTCGAATTGCAACAGGCAAGTAGGAAAAAACTGGCCGCCGGTCCGGGGCCGGCTTTGTGAAATTTGGCGGCTGGCGGCCGGCGTTTCCGCGTAGACAAGGCCGGGAGGGTGTGATAAAATAGGAAAAAACCACCCGAGAGGAGGCGCTCCCCATGGCCCCATCCCCCTTTACGCTGCGGATCGCGGAGCCCGGCGACGCGGCGGAGCTTCTGGCGATCTACGCGCCCTACGTGCGCAGAACGGCCGTCACTTACGAGTACGAGGTCCCCTCCCTGACCGACTTTGCCGGGCGCATCCGGAAAACCCTGGAGCGGTACCCCTACCTGGCTGCGGAGCGGGACGGGGCCCTTGCCGGCTACGCCTACGCCGGACCCCTCCACCATAGGGCCGCCTACGCCTGGTCGGCGGAGGTCTCCATCTATGTCCGGGAGGACTGCCGGCGGGGCGGCCTGGGCCGGGCCCTGTACGGCGCGCTGGAGGAACTGCTGTCCATGCAGCATATTGTCAACGCCTGCGCCTGCATCGCCTGCCCCGAGGAGGAGGACGAGTACCTGACCCGGAACAGCATCGGCTTTCACCGGCGCATGGGCTACCGCATGGTGGGGGAGTTCCACCGGTGCAGCTACAAATTCGGCCGCTGGTACGGCATGGCCTGGATGGAGAAGCACCTGGGTTCCCATCCGGACTGCCCCGCCCCCGTCATCCCCTTTCCCGACCTGGGGGACGCCGCCCGGCAGGTCTGCCGGCGCTGGTGACGGGTATTTTTTGGCGCGCCCCACACGAAAAAGCGGGAAAAAGGGCGAAATTTCCGTGCAAAAATCCAGTTTACAACAATGGCAAATTTTGCTATAATAAAGAGCAAAAGCGAAACATGTTTTCGCGGGAAAATCCTTTTTACCGCGTTTTCCATGCGAAAAAAAGAGGATACCTAATATTTTGGAGGTCATTAAACTATGTTAAAAGGCGCATGCATCATCGGCCAGTCCGGCGGCCCCACTTCTGTCATCAACGCCAGCGCCTACGGCGTGATCCGTACCGCTCTGGACAACGAGGCCATCACCAAGGTCTACGGCGCGGAGCACGGCATCAAGGGCGTGCTCAACGACCGGCTCATCGATATGACCCAGGAGGACGCCGCCGAGCTGGAGCTGCTGCTCTACACCCCCTCCTCCGCCCTGGGCTCCTGCCGCTACAAGATCGCGGATCCAGACGCGGACGACACCGACTACAAGCGCATTCTGGAGATCTTCAAGAAGTACGACGTGCGCTACTTCTTCTACAACGGCGGCAACGACTCCATGGACACCTGCAACAAAATCAGCAAGTATATGCAGAAGGTGGGCTATGAGTGCCGCGTCATGGGCGTGCCCAAGACCATCGACAACGACCTGTTCGGCACGGACCACTGCCCCGGCTTCGCCTC
>CAJTOM010000103.1 GCA_910577915.1 uncultured Oscillospiraceae bacterium | reverse complement strand
TTTTGGTTACTTTTTGTTTGCACAAAAAGTAACCGCGGGGCGCGGGGCCGCGCAGGTCCCGCAAGCTGTAGGGCTGCAACCCAGCCCCCCTCGCCGCCGGTCGGGCGGCGACGCACCGGAGCAGAAGAAAGGAGCTTGCTATGCTGTTCGACGAATTAAAAAAGAAGCTGGAGGCCAACGGCTTCGCTGTGTCCGTCTTCGCCGGGGGCGAGGAGGCCGCCGCCTACCTCAACCGGGAAATTGACCACAAAACGGTGGGGATGGGCGGCTCCATGACGCTGGCGGAGCTGGGGCTGAGGGAGTCCCTGGCGGAGCACAATGTGGTCTTCAGCCACGGGTTTACCCGCTGTGAGGCCAGAGAGACCCAGGAGCTGGCCGCAGAGGCCGAGATCTACCTCCTGTCAGCCAACGCCATTGCCGCCGACGGCGGGGAAATTCTGAACATCGACGGTACGGGAAACCGGGTGGCCTCCTCCCTCTTCGGGCATAAGAAGGTCTATTTTGTGGTGGGGAGAAACAAGATCGCCCCGGACTTCCACAGCGCCCTCCACCGCCTGCGCAATGTGGCGGCCCCGAAAAACGCCCAGCGGCTGGGGCGGAAAACCCCCTGCGCCGCCCGGGGGGACCGGTGCTACGACTGCGACAGCCCGGAGCGCATCTGCAGGGCCCTGGTGGTCCACTACCGGCCTGTGAACCAGATGGAGATGGAAGTGGTGCTCATCGACCAGGAGCTGGGGTATTGACCGGACATCTGCGGAGGAGGCGGGGCGCGTGAAAAAGAGAACGATGCTGGCAGCCGCCCTGGCCTGTCTGCTGCTGAGCGGCTGCGCCTCCCTGCTGGAGCGGGACTACAGCGTGGTGGAGCCCTATGCCAACCGCTACTGGGACACCAGCGCCGAGGATACCCTGCGGGCGGAGAGCTATCAGGATCTGGTCAACTCCCTGCTGCTGCTGGTGGAGCAGCGGGCGGAGGAGGGGACCATCCGCTGCTACGGCGAGGCCAGCGCCGCCCAGCAGACCCAGGCCGCCAGCCGGGAGGTGCGCCTGGAGAGCACATTGGGGTCCTACCTCCTGCGGCGGATCACCTACTCCTGCGAGGCGGGGGCGGGCTACAGCACCGTCCGGGTGCAGATGACCTACCGGGAGGACGCGGAGGACGTGGAGAATATGATGACCCTCTCCGACAGCCAGTCCCTGGTGGACCTGCTGCGCCTGGCCGTGCGGGAGGAGCACGAGCGGCTCACCGCCCGCTTCTCCTACGACATGCCCAGGGAGGATGTGACGGCGGCGGTGGAGAGCCTGTGGCGGGAGCTGTGCGGGGAGGAGGCGGAGGCCCAGCAGACGCTGGAGGCGCCGCCCCCCGAGGACCAGACCCCCCAGGACCCGGAGGAGCCGGTCCCGGCGGAGGCCGCTGGCGAGGAGGAGGGCCAGACCACGCCGGAGGAGGCTCCGGAAAGTACGGAGACCTCCGGGGAGGGGGAGGCTCCGGACGCGCCCCCGGTGCAGGAGACGCCGGCGGAGCCCGTGTACCCGCCCTGTCCCTGGATTGTCCGGTTCTATCCGGACAAGGAGACGGCGGAGCTGGTGGAGGTGCTGCTGGAGACGCCGGAGGAGGCGTGAGGCGGCACCGGGAAATCAAACAAAAATACAGAAAAATTTTTATGAAAAAAAGAGAAAATTCTCTTGACATTTCCTCAGCTGTGCGATAGAATAACAGAGCTTGTGTGGGGTGGAAGCTCCATGCGGCAGTGCGATGATGCGGGAGATTGCGGCGCGAGCCGGTAACTTCCGCGGAGTATGTCCGATAATCGGGCGGCTGAGAAGGTCCTTTCCGCGGCGTAGATCGCCGCGCCATGGACAAGTACCGGCCTTTTTGCGCCGGTATTTTCTATGAGCGGGAATGATACGCACGGATACGCGGGAAGAACTTTTTCGCCGTACAGAGTAAGGGACAGCAGAAACTACTTTGTACAAATTATGGAGGAACAAGCAAATGGCAAAAGAAATGATCCGCATTCGCCTGAAGGCCTATGATCACCAGGTCATCGATCAGTCCGCCGAGAAGATCGTCGAGACCGCCAAGCGCACCGGCGCTTCCGTCTCCGGTCCCATCCCCCTGCCCACCAAGAAGGAGGTCGTGACCATCCTGCGGGCCGTCCACAAGTACAAGGACAGCCGCGAGCAGTTTGAGCGCCGTACCCACAAGCGGCTGATCGACATCACCAACTCCAGCCCCAAGACCGTGGAGGCCCTGATGAGCCTGGAGCTGCCCGCCGGCGTGGAGATCGAGATCAAGCTGTAAGCGCCGCCCGTCCCCTGCAGCCGCTGCCCGGCGCGGGGCGGACAGAATCCGCCCGCCGGAGCCACTGCGGCCATCAACTCTGTTACCCATCAGTCCGCCGACTTGCGTGAGGCGGGCGGGGTCATGTCGCCGCGGCCATGGGAGCCAGTGCCCGGGAGCCGCGCCGACCAATAACCTTATATAAAGGAGAATCACAATGGAGAAAGCAATCATCGGCAAGAAGGTCGGCATGAGCCAGATCTTCGACACCGACGGCAAGGTCATCCCGGTCACCGTCATCGAGGCCGGCCCCTGTGTCGTGGTGCAGAAGAAGAGCGCCGAGAAGGACGGCTACGAGGCCGTGCAGCTGGGCTATGGAGATGTGCCCGAGCGCAAGCTGACCAAGCCCGAGCTGGGCCACGTCAAGAAGGCCGGCGTGTCCCCCAAGCGCCACCTCAAGGAGTTCAAGCTCAGCAAGGCTGCGGAGATGAACGTGGGCGACGTGGTGAAGGCCGACGCCTTCGCCGCCGGCGACCATGTGGACGTCACCGGCATCAGCAAGGGCCACGGCTACGCGGGCGTCGTCAAGCGCCACGGGGCCCACACCCTGAAGGCCACCCACGGCACCGGCCCTGTGGGCCGCCACGCCGGCTCCATGGGCTCCGGCACCGATCCCAGCCGGATCTTCAAGGGCAAGATCGGCGCGGGCCACATGGGCGTGGATCAGGTGACCGTGATGAATCTGGACGTGGTCAAGGTCGACCCCGAGCTGAACATGATCGTGGTCCGCGGCGCGGTCCCCGGCCCCAAGGGCGGGCTGGTCACCATCCGCTCCACCGCCAAGACCATCATCGTCAAGAAGGGCGACGCCGGCATCAGCGCCAACCCGCAGAAGGCTTCCGCCCGTGTCAACCCGCAGAAGGCCTCCGCGAGACGCTAAGGGAAAGGAGAGTGCTGAGAAATGACGAAAGTTTTGAACATGGCCGGCAATCAGGTCGGCGAGGTGGAGCTCAACGCCTCCATCTTCGGCATCGAGCCCAATATGCACGTTGTGCATGAAGTGGTGAAAAACCATCTGGCCAACTGCCGGCAGGGCACCCAGAGCGCACTCACCCGCGCCGAGGTCTCCGGCGGCGGCAGGAAGCCCTGGCGCCAGAAGGGCACCGGCCACGCCCGCCAGGGCAGCACCCGGGCCCCCCAGTGGACCCACGGCGGCATCGTGTTTGCCCCCAAGCCCCGCTCCTACAGCTATGTGCTCAACAAGAAGGTCAAGCGCCTGGCCCTCAAGAGCGTTTTGTCCGCCAAGGCGGCCCAGGATAAGATCATCGTGGTGGACTCCATCCGGATGGACGCCATCAAGACCAAGGCCTTCAAGGGCTTCCTGGACGCGGTGAAGTGCGACGGCAAGGCCGTCGTCATCACCCCCGAGGTCAACGAGACCGTGGTCAAGAGCGCCCGGAACATCCCCGGCGTGGTCACCACCACCGGCAGGATGCTCAGCGTCTATGACCTGGTCAACGCCAAGTACCTGGTCATCGACCAGGCCGCCCTTGCCACCATCGAGGAGGTGTACGCATAATGATCTCTTATGATGTCATCATTCGCCCCATCATCACCGAGCGCTCCATGGCCGGCGCCGCTGATAAGAAATACACGTTCGAGGTCGCTCCCGCCGCCGGCAAGATCGAGATCAAGAAGGCCGTGGAGGACATCTTCGGCGTGAAGGTCGCCAGTGTCAACACCATGAACGTCCCCGGCAAGGCCAAGCGCATGGGCGCGGGCCGTCCCGGCCGCACCAAGGACTGGAAAAAGGCCATTGTCCAGCTGACCGAGGATTCCAAGACCATCGAGTTCTTCGAGGGTATGGTGTAAGGAGGAGAGTGAACCATGTCTATTAAAAGTTTCAAGCCGACGACTCCGTCCCGCCGGCACATGACCGTCTCCGGCTTCGACGGTGTGGATAAGAAGGCCAAGCCGGAGCCCAGCCTTACCGAGGTCCTCAAGAAGAGCGCCGGCCGCAACAGCTACGGCCGCATCACCGTCCGCCACCGGGGCGGCGGCAGCAAGCGCAAGTACCGCATCATCGACTTCAAGCGCGACAAGGTGGACATGCCCGCCACGGTCCTGCGCCTGGAGTACGACCCCAACCGCAGCGCCAACATCGCGCTGGTGGAGTATGAGGACGGCGAGCGCCGCTATATCCTGGCTCCTGTGGGCCTGGGCGCCGGCGACAAGGTGCTCTCCTCTACCCAGGCGGACATCAAGCCCGGCAATGCCCTGCCCCTGGCCAACATCCCTGTGGGCACCGTGATCCACAACATTGAGATGCACCCCGGCAAGGGCGGCCAGCTGGTCCGCTCCGCCGGCACCAGCGCCCAGCTGATGGCTAAGGAGGGCTCCGACGCCCAGATCCGCATGCCCTCCGGCGAGGTGCGCATTGTGCGGCTCAACTGCATGGCCACCATCGGCCAGGTGGGCAACATCGACCACGAGAACATCCAGATCGGCAAGGCCGGGCGCAAGCGCCACATGGGCTGGCGTCCCACGGTCCGCGGCTCGGTCATGAACCCCTGCGACCACCCCCACGGCGGCGGCGAGGGCAAGAGCCCCGTGGGCCGTCCCGGGCCTGTGACCCCCTGGGGCAAGCCGGCGCTGGGCTACAAGACCCGCAAGACCAAGAACCCGACTGACAAGTTCATTGTCAAGCGTCGGAATGTGAAGTAAGGAGGCAGCAGAGATATGAGCAGATCCGTCAAAAAAGGCCCCTACGTTGCGCCCGAGCTTCTCAAGCGGGTCGAGGAAATGAACAACTCCGGCAAGAAGGCGGTCCTCAAGACCTGGAGCCGCAGCTCCACCATCTTCCCCGCCTTTGTCGGCCACACGATTGCCGTCCACGACGGCCGCAAGCATGTGCCCGTCTACATCCAGGAGGATATGGTGGGCCACAAGCTGGGCGAGTTTGCCCCCACCCGGACCTTCCGCGGCCACGCCAAGGGCAAATAAAGAAGGAGGATGCAGAATAAAATGGAAGCAAAAGCCTATTTGAAATATCTCCGCATCGCTCCCCGCAAGGTGCAGATCGTCGCCGATCTGATCCGCGGCAAGGATGTGAACACCGCTATGGCCATCCTCATGCAGACCCCCAAGGCTGCCTCTGAGCCCATGATTAAGCTCCTCAAGAGCGCCGTGGCCAACGCGGAGAACAACTACAGCATGGACGTCGAGAGCCTCTACGTCTCCCAGGTGTTCGCCACCCCCGGCCCCATCCTCAAGCGGGTGAT
>CAJTOM010000102.1 GCA_910577915.1 uncultured Oscillospiraceae bacterium | reverse complement strand
TGTCGCTGACCCGGAAAATCCCCAGCAGGATCAGGCGGCACGGGAAATGGGCCTGCGGCTGGTGGAGTCCTGTCAGCAGGTCAATGTCTACGGGCCGGAGTGGACGGAGGGAATGTGGGCGGAGATCCGCCACGCCATGGATCTGGGCATTGAGGTCAAGACTGACCAGCAGACCATTGGGCACAGCCCGCCCCGCAGGCAGGTACCCCGGAAAGGCAAAGGTGCGCGATGAGCAGTGAACGGAAAGACACCCTGAAGAAGCGGCTGGATGAAAACTACACAGCTTTTATAGAATCTCTTCAAGAAAAAACAGTTTCTGAGCTGATTGCCATGGCCCCGGAGATCACCGCCGCCCAGCAGCTCCATGAGGAGCTGCTGGACGCCTGCGATGAGGAGGACGTGGAATTTCTGCTCCGATTTGACGATCCACTGGAGGTTGTGCGCGGCTATTGGGAGTCCGAGATCACCGGCTACGACCACAGCGGTGAGATGGGCCATATGCTGTGGGAGATCCGTGACAGAGAACTGCATGAAAAAGAGCAGCTTGCCCAGGCCCCGGAGGACGTGGGCGGCGCTGTTCAGGCTGAGAATCTGACGGAAAGGAAAAATCCCATGAGCGATGTGAAACAGATCAACACAGAGGACCTGCGGCACATGGAGGGTGAGGAGGGCCTCGTCCTCCAGGGCTGCGGCGGCGATCCCCAGGAGTGGGTGGACGGCATCAACCGGGAACTCACCGAGGCTGGCATTCTGCTGGACGGCGGCAAATTAGAGAATGTCGTATCCTTCCGGCACGATGGGGTGACCTGTCTGCTGTTTCCCTTCGGAGATGCGGAACTGAATATTGGGAAGTTCGCCATGTGGCGCATCCAGAC
Organism: uncultured Oscillospiraceae bacterium; assembly: GCA_910577915.1. Classification (GTDB taxonomy): domain Bacteria; phylum Bacillota; class Clostridia; order Oscillospirales; family Oscillospiraceae; genus Pelethomonas. The sequence goes on along the minus strand of CAJTOM010000102.1, from coordinate 4,693 downwards.
CCATGACCGATACGGCGGCACATGGCTGTCCGACTACGTCCCCAATCGGCTGGGCGGCTTTCTGCACCAGCCGTCCAGACAAAAGCCCACCATGAGCCTGATCGGAATGGACGGCAACATCTTTGCGGTCATGGGCAAAGCCTCTTCGCTGCTGAAAGAGGCGGGCATGGGGGATCTGGTCAGCCACATGGTCCAGCGCGTCACCACCTGCGGGGACTACAGCAAAGCCCTCAATATCATCAGCGAGTATGTGGAGACAGAGCTGTCTCCGCCTGCTATACCCCAAAAATCTAACAAGAAGAAAGCGAGGAACACATATGAGCGATAATCCCAAGTGGGAGATCATCCAGGGCGATGCCCTGAAGCTGCTGGGAGGTTTCTCCCCTGGAACCTTTGACGCCGTCATCACCGACCCGCCCTACGCCTCCGGGGGCCGCACCCAGGCGGAGAAGAACAAGTCCACCGCCAAGAAGTATTCCAGCATGGGGGACCACGCGCCCCCGCCCTTCGAGGGGGACGCCAAGGACCAGCGGTCCTGGACCCGCTGGGCGGCGGAGTGGCTGGCGGACGCCCGGAAGCTGTGCAGGCCCGGAGCGCCGGTGTGTATGTTCATCGACTGGCGGCAGCTCCCCGCCGCCTCCGACGCCCTCCAGTGGGCAGGCTGGATCTGGCGCGGCACCGCTGTCTGGGACAAGGGCAACTCCCGGCCCCAGAAGGGCCGCTTCCGCCAGCAGGCCGAGTACATCGTCTGGGGCTCCAACGGCGATATGCCCATCAACCGCCCCGTCCCCTGCCTGCCGGGGGTGTTCAAGTACGGCAACCCCCAGAACCGCATCCACCTGACGGAGAAGCCCCTGCAGCTCATGCGGGACATCGTGAAAATCACCGAGCCGGGCGGGCACATCCTGGACCCCTTCGCCGGGTCCGGCACCACTGTCCTGGCCGCCGTGCTGGAGGGCTACACCGCCACCGGCATTGAGGTGACAGACGAGTACGCCCGCCTCGCCAGGGAGCGGATCGCCCAGGAACTGGCCCAGGCGGCGTGACCGATAACTGTCTGCCGATTCATCTGGATATTGTCAAAAAGGTGCGGTATGATGTGGGCTACCAAACAACAGGAGGTGTCGCAAAATGAAAGTGAAATTTTCCTTTGACAAAGCCGCCGTGGAGCGGCGAGGCCACACGCTGGAGGATGTTCACCGGACGGTAAAAAGCCTGTTCGCCGCCCATGATCTTCCCTGCACTGCTGACGGCGATGCCCTGTCCTTCCAGGACAAGGGCCACGGCGATGACTTCGCGTGTATGTGGGATATTATCCTGTCTCTGCTGCGCTCGGACTGGTTCATGGCCTGCGCCGCCGCCTGCGTCTGGCAGGATGAGGACGGCGAGGAGGATGTGCTGGCCCAGGCCGGAAAGGCACGGGGTGCTGTGTAACATGGGGATGAGCCAGAAAGAAATCACCTTCGATCTGAGCCAGGACGCGCTGAGACAGCACTATCCCCGCAAGGAAACGGGCCGGGACCCGCAATTTTTCAAGCGGGCCTACAAGGATATCCAGCGGTTCATGGAGAGCAACGGCTTTGAGCGGCGGCAGTATTCTGTGTATGTCTCTACTGAGGAACTGACCGCGTTGGATGTGGCTGTCCTGACCCAGCGGATGGCGGAGGAACTGCCCTGGCTGCGGTACTGCGTCAGGGAGATCACGGCAACGAACATCGGGGCGCGGCACAGCCTTCTGGGCCTGCTGCGCTCCGACACACCGCCAGCCGAACTACTGCCGCCGCCTGTGGCAAAAGGTCGGCAGAAAAAGAGAAAAGTACCGGAACGATAGCTGTGGAGCGTGTTCATTGGGACGCGTTTCACAGCATTTTCATTACCCGGAGGTGATGAACCATCAAATATTATCCCATCAATGAGGAACTGGCCCGCAGGGCAAAAGGGATGATCAGCTTCTCCGACTATGTGCCGGGGAGCGCCACAGCATCCTACCGGCAGGCGGTGGATAAGGCCGCCGAGATCGCGGAGCAGCAGAAGCGGATGGTGGACCCCATCCACCATGAGAAGATAGACCGTCTGCTGGACACCTACGCCCGCAGGCTGGCGGAGAATATGAATCAAGGCTACGCTATCACCGCCCGTGTGCCGTCCATCCTGATCGCTGGCGGAAGCAATTTCCCTGTCCGCCAAAAGGAGAAACAGAATCGGGCCGCAGACACCAACATGGCGGAGTGGCGGCAGATCCAGGGCCTGCTGGACAAGATCCGCGGCACAGGCAGGGGCGGCATCAGCGCCGACGACCCGGAGGCTGTGCAGAAGCTGAAGTCGAAGCTGGCAGGGCTGGAGCAGGAACAGGAGCGGATGAAAGCGGTCAACGCCTACTACCGGAAGCACAAGACCCTGGATGGCTGTCCTCAGCTCACCCCAGATGAAGTGGAGCGGCGGAAAGCGGCCATGGCCCGGAGCTGGCGGGCTGATCCCCATCCCTACGAGAGCTATCTCCTGACGAACAACAACGCCAACATCCGCCAGACGAAGAAGCGGATCGAGGAGTTGTCTGCCAAAAAGGAAACGGAATTCGAGGGCTGGTCTTTCGAGGGCGGCGAAGTGAAAATGGACCTGCAGGCGAACCGGCTCCAGGTGTTCTTCCACGAGAAGCCTGACCGGGATACCTGCTCGGCCATGCGGCATGGCGGCTTCCGATGGGCGCCCAGCGTAGGGGCGTGGCAGAGGCAGCTCACCAACAACGCCATCTGGACCGCCACGCACATGGACTGTCTCCGGCCTCTGTCTGGAGAACAGCTTACGCAGGAGCAGGCCGGACCTGTGCGGGAAGTACCGCAGGGTGACGGCAGCGGGTGGGGCTTCTACATCATCGCAGACCTGAAAACCTGGGCGGACAACGCAGAAAACCGCAGTCCGCTGGAACATTTCCCTTCTTTTGAAGCGGCAAAAGCCCGGTTTGACGAACTGCGGAGTGAACCTTATAACAACGAGGCCGCAGAACCCAGCCCGGATGGCCAGCCCCCCGCCCGCCTGACCCTGGGCCTGGAAAGTGCGGACGGCATGAGTGCCGCCGACATCCTCCATGTGCGTCAGGGGGAGAACTACCTTGTCACCGACTTCACCCGGTCGGAACGCCTCCGGGACGATCCTGCGGTCATGGATATTCTGGCCCAGGTCTCCCGCGAGATCGGCTTTGACCGGGTGCGTGTGTGGGAGCGAGTGGATGGGGACCGTCAACTGCTGTCTGCCATTCCCTTTGCAGAGTGGGAAAATCCACACTTCGCTTCCAGCACACCGGGCAGGATCGCCGCTCAATACTGTGCGTTGCTGCATGAGTGCTACCCGCTTCCCACGGATGCCGAGGCCCACGGCGGACAGATTGCGGAGATCATCAAGTACCTCCAAAAAGAAGGGACACGCGGCGCAAATCAGATGGCGCTGGCTGTTGCCGGATTTGGCGCCACCTTTTCAGACAACGCCGCCGTCCAGAGACTGGCCTCCTCGCTCATGGCGGAGCTGGCCCAATACAACGAGCCGGGGCTGGACGAAGCACAGCGGCAGAAGCCCAGACACAGGAAGTCCCCGGAGCGGTAGGACAACAGGCAGGGGGTTATGTATTGACACCCTGCCTGTCCTCAAATGGGGGTTTTTATTTGACGAGGGTGTCAGTACATAACACCCTTGCTTGGAATGGAGGCGTTATGGTTGAAGCGAGATTTTTGCTGAGAGAACGGGCTCCGCCCGCCAATTCAATCACGCTACCGCTTAGAAAGCCGCCCCGCCGATGGCGGGGCCAAGGCCCTCACCGCCCCCTGGGCGGTGAGGGCGCAAGCATAGCGCAAATGTACATTTTGCGCGCTTGCAGGGGGAACTCCCCCTGTCCCCTATGCCGCCTGTGGGCGGAAGATCGGCGGCGGAGCCGCAGAAGGGAGCGTGAAACGCAGAGTGGCATTTTACGCCAGCGTGAGCTTCGGCAAGGACTCGTTAGCCATGTTACTGCTGTTACTGGAAAAGAAAATGCCATTGGACGAAGTGATCTTTTACAATTCGGAAATGGAATTTGACTGCATTTATCATATCCGGGACCGGATCAAGCCGGTCTTGGAGCAGAGGGGCATCCGGTTCACTGAGGTGAAGCCGGGTGTCCCGTTTTTATACAATATGCTGGACAGGCCAGTTGACTCCAAAAAGAACGGCTTCCACCTGGGATATGGCTGGTGCGGCGGCCCCTGCCGCTGGGGAACCAAGCTCAAGACCCGCTCCCTGGATGGCGTGGCTCTGGATGCGAAAGTCCACTATGTGGGCATCGCCCTGGACGAGCCGGAACGGCTGGAACGGCTGGAGGCCCCCAAGTGTTCGCCCCTGGCCGAAGCGGGGATGACGGAGGCGGACTGTCTGGCGTACTGCTATGCGCGGGGATTTTTCTGGGAGGAGAACGGTATCCGGCTGTATGACATCCTGGACAGGGTGTCCTGCTGGTGCTGTAAAAATAAGAATCGGAAAGAACTGAAAGCGATTTATCAGTTTCTCCCGCAGTATTGGGAGAGGCTGAAGGGGCTGCAGGCCCAGATCCCCATACCCATGAAGCCCTACAGCCGGAAGGGCGTCCCTTATGGCAATGTGTTTGATTTGGAAAAAGTGTTTGAACAGGAGATTCAGGTGGAGAACAGCGGCAGCTCTCCCAAGGGAA
>CAJTOM010000101.1 GCA_910577915.1 uncultured Oscillospiraceae bacterium | reverse complement strand
CCCTGTCACGGCTGTCCCTATGGCCGGACCGCGCCCTGCCTGGGAATTTGCTACCGGAAATTGATGAAAGGAAGTGGTAAAAACGCAACATAACCTTGTAATCGCCGAAAAGCCCTCAGTCGCGATGAGCATCGCCAAGGTGCTGGGGGCCAGGAGCCGGAAAGACGGCTATGTGGAGGGTAACGGCTGGCTGGTGAGCTGGTGTGTGGGCCATCTGGTAGAGCTGGCCCCGGCTGACGCTTACGCCCCCCGCTACTCCAAGTGGGCCTATGACGATCTCCCTATCGTCCCCCAGCCGTGGCAATTCCAAGTGCTGCCGGATACCAGGAAGCAGTTCAACATCCTGCGCCAGCTTATGTGCCGGGATGATGTGGACACTGTGGTCTGCGCCACGGACGCGGGGCGGGAGGGTGAGCTGATTTTCCGACTGACCTATAACCTCTGCCAATGCACAAAACCTGTCAAACGGCTGTGGATTTCTTCTATGGAGGAATCCGCCATCCGCAAGGGCTTTGACAATCTGGCAGACGGCCGGAAGTACGATAACCTCTACGCCGCTGCTCTCTGCCGCGCCAAGGCGGACTGGCTCATTGGCATCAACGGGACCCGATTGTTTACCACCCTATATAAAGGTAAGACGCTGAACGTGGGCCGGGTGCTGACCCCCACGCTCACGCTGATGGCAGAGCGGGAGGCGGCGATTGAGCATTTCAAGAAGGAAAAATTCTACACCGTGGAGCTGGACACCCAGGGCCTCCGGGCGGTCAGCGGCAAGTTCAGCTCCAAGACAGACGCTGAAAAACTACGCTCCGCCTGCCTGGGCAAGACCGTCGTTGTCCAGTCCGTCACCAGGAAGGATAAGGCCGAGCGGCCCCCGAAGCTCTATGACCTGACCACCCTCCAACGGGAGGCCAACCGCCTTTTTGACTACACCGCCCAGCAGGCCCTTGACTACCTCCAATCCCTCTACGAAAAGCGGCTGGCAACCTACCCCCGGACGGACAGCCGCTATCTGACCGAGGATATGGCGGAGGGCCTGCCCGCTCTCTGCGCCACCGTGGCCGGTGCGCTGTCTTTCATGGTGGGCCAGCCCCTCCCGGTACACGCTGCCCAAGTGGTAGACAGCAGCAAAGTGACCGACCACCACGCCGTCATTCCCACGGCGGAGATCGCCGGTGCTGACCTTGCCGCCCTGCCCACCGGGGAGCGGAACATCCTCTACATGATTGCCGTCCGGCTGCTGTGCGCCGTGGGCGAACCCCATACCTATGCGGAGACTGCCGTCACGTTGGACTGTGGCGGCGCTTCTTTTATGACCAAGGGCCGCACAGTGGCGGCGGCGGGCTGGAAGGGGACCGAAAAGGCGTTCCTTTCCACGCTGAAGCAGAAAGCCGAGGAACCGGCCCCATCTCTCCCGGTGCTGTCCGATGGTCAGCGGTTGGAGGGTGCGGACGCTCTGTTGAAGCAGGGCACTACATCTCCCCCGGCACGATTCACCGAGGACACTCTGCTCTCCGCCATGGAACACGCCAGCGCAGAGGACTTTGCTGCCTTGGAATCCGTGGAACGGACCGGGCTGGGCACACCCGCCACCCGTGCCGCCACCATTGAAAAGCTGGTGAAATCCGGCTTTGTGGAACGGAAGAAAAAGCAGCTTCTTCCCACGGAGAAGGGACTGGCGCTGTCCTGGGCCATGCCCGACCAGCTCAAATCCGCCAAGCTGACGGCGGAGTGGGAGGACCGGCTGGGGGCTGTGGAACGTGGCGAGCTGGCCCCGGAGGACTTCATGGCCGGGATCACCGCCATGCTCACCGGGCTGGTCCGGTCCTACCGGAATGTGGCTGTGGCCCCGTCCCCGCTCTCCGATTCCGGGCGGGCGGGAATTGGCAAATGCCCCCGCTGCGGTAAAAACGTGGTGGAGGGCAAAAAGAGCTTTTACTGCGAGGGCTACCACGATACCCCCTCCTGCGGCTTTGCTCTGTGGAAGAATGACCGCTTCTTTACCAGCAAGCGCAAGGAGCTGACTAAGAAAATCGCCGCTTCTCTCTTGAAAACCGGGCGCGCGGCTGTCACCGGCCTGTTTTCCGAGAAGAAGGGCGTTTTCTATGACGCCACTGTTGTCCTGAACGATGACGGCGGCAAATTTGTCCGCTTCAAGCTGGAATTTGACAACAAATCTACGAGAAAGGAAGGGAAATGAATATGAATCATAACAACAATATTTTTGACCGCCGTTTGAGAGGGCTGCTGTCTGCCAGCGGTGTGGAGCGCGGGGAGCTGGCCCGTCACCTGGGCGTGTCCGTGCCCACGGTCAACCGCTGGCTCAACGGTATCAGCACCCCCAACGCCTACCAGCTCCGGGAGATCGCCCACTACTTCGGTATGCCCTACGACTGGTTCCTGGAAGCGGACGGCGGCGTCCCCAATGCGGATGATCTGGCCGTCAAGCTGGGACTGTCCCCGGAGACGGTGGAGGCCCTGCTGGAGCTGGCTGGCTCCGAGAGTGAGGAAGTGCTGACGGCGGTGGACGATGCCGTCTGCGCCGTGATCTCCACCATCAACGCCGTGTACGGCGATCTGCTGGCGATTGCCGAGAACAGCGGGGGTTGAGCCTATGCGTGATGTGGAACAGGTTATTGCGGGGCTGAAAAGTGAGGCGATCCGCGAGATTACCAAGGAAAACGCCCGCCCCGAAGCTCAGTTGGCATGGTATTGGACCTATATTGGTTCCCTGGATATGGCCCAGCAGTTAGGGCTTATCAATGACGCGCGCCGTCAGGCGCTTTACAGGGAGGTGGAGCAATTCAAGCCCGCATATGAAGTAAAGGTCCCCCAGGAGGTGAAGCCGAACCATTTGGCGGCGGCTGAAATGAGCGTGGAGGGCAACTACAACCAGATTGACGGCATCATCAACAATGAAGCCCCCAAGCCGCCCTCTGTCCTGGATAATCTGCGCCAGTGCCAGGAGGAAGCCGGGAAGTCCCAGGGCGGGGCCGCTCCCCCCAGCCGGGACCCGGAGAGGTGACGCCATGCGTCTGACCAATATTGAGAAGGAGACAGTTATCAATTTCAACGAGGCGGAGCGCACAGCCAGTATCTACACCCACAACGAGGCTTTGAAGCATCAGCTTTTGGAGCTGTGCCAGACCCACCCGGCGCAGGTACGCCAGACCGCCGCCAACGCCTGGGGCGGGCTGACCTTTGAACTGCCCAAGAAGTGGCTGCGGGTAACGCCGCCCCGTGTCCTCTCCCCGGCGCAGAGGGCCGTGCTGGACAGAATGAATCAGAACAAGCAAAAGGACGGCTGACCGTCCAAACCGCCCGGAGTGGGATGATTTATCCCCCTCCGGGCCTTTCTATACTGAAATAGGAGCTTCCTGTATACTTCAAAGCAGGGAGTTGACGAAAAAAGATACCTCAGGTAGATTTGAATTCTTACTGACCTGACCGTTAGTAAAATTCAAAACGAAGAAAGGTATCTGACATGAATAGTAAATCAAACAGCCGGAAAAAGCAAGGAGGAAATTGCGGAGGAAGGATGGGGAGAGACAGCGGCAAGCAGAAAAAGGAGAATATGAAAGCATTGAGTCCGGAGCAGGAAGCAGGGCTGAAGCAAAAGGCAGAGGAGATATCCAAGGGACTGCAATCCTACACTTGGCGGGATTTGGAGACTGGGGGCAAGTTCACCCATAACGACAAACTGACCTTCATCCGGGATGACATGCTCATCGTGGGATGCGACATCGGCAGCGAAAGGCATTATGCACGAGCAATCGATGCCAAGGGGCGAGAGTTGAGCAAGGGAGCGTATTCGTTCGAGAACAGTGCTGAGGGTTTCCAGAGCGCGAAAGACTGGGCGCTGTGCCTGGCAGCACAGCACGGCAAGAACCAAATCGTGTTGGGCCTTGAGCCGACAGGACATTACTGGTTTTCGCTGGCTGCGTGGATGATAGCGAAAGGGATCAGTGTTGTGCAGGTGAATCCGTATGCGGTGAAACAGACGAAAGAGCTGGCAGACAACAGTCAAGCCAAGAACGATGCCAAAGACCCGAAGCTGATTGCGGAGCTGGTAAAGAACGGGAACTATGGCGTGCCGTATTTGCCGGAAGATGTGTACGCAGAACTGCGCGTTCTGTGTACGCTGAGAGACCAACTCATGGAGGACCGTGTGCGGAACATGAACCGCCTGCACCGTGAAATGAAGATCGTGTTCCCGGAATACAGAGAAGCATTCGGGAAGATAGACGGCATATTCACGTTGAGCGTACTGGCAAATGCTCCGCTTCCCAGTGAGCTGGTTGCCCTGGGTGAAGATGGCGTAAAGGACATCTGGCACGCGGAGAAACTGCGAGGCGGCGGGTACAAGCGGGCCAAGGAAATCGTCCGGTTGGCCGGCGTGAGCGCCGGACTGACACAGGGCGCTGAGGCGAGAAAGATAGCTATTGTCAGCTTTGTCGGCAAGGTCATGGAGTTGGCTGCTGAGTTGGAGGAAATCGAAGCTCAGATTGCCCTGAAATGCCGGGAGATTCCTCGCGCTGACAGCATCTTGGAAATCCATGGTCTGGGAGCGGCGACAGTCTCCGGCATCTTAGCAGAGATGGGAGATATCGATCGTTTCGACGCAGCCAAGGAGATCCAGAAGCTCAGCGGGCTGGGGCTCGTGGCATGCAGTTCCGGCAAGCACCAGGGGCAGACCAAAATCAGTCACAGAGGACGCAAGCGGTTGAGGTATTGGCTGTTCCAAGGGGCGCTGTCGGTGGTGTCGCACAACGAGGCATTTCGGCAAATTCATGCGTATTATACAACCAGGGCGGAGAACCCGCTGAAGAAGATGCAGTCGATTACCGTGATCGCGTGTAAGCTGCTGAGGATCATCTTCACGATCCTCAAGAAAGGCGTCCGTTTCGATCCGGATAAAATGCTGAGCGACATCACACATCCGGCACCCCTGGATGCAGCAGCCTAACGAATCAGCAGAACGTCTTTTCCAGAGTCCTGCCGAGTTTCCAATAGCAGAGAATGGAGATTGGGCAGGGCTCTGGAAAGAACCAAAACACCGTGGAGGTCATCCCCTCCGCCCGGACAGACCGCCAACGGCGATGCTGGCTATGCGTCCGCTGATCTACTCAGCGCCATCTGAAACCTGCGGCAGGTCGGTGAGATCCTTATCTACAAACAAGAGCTGTAACCAGCAGGGTATTGATACCATGGGGCTTTGACCCCGGTTAGGAGCTTCGCTGGTACTCGGTGTATGAACAGGTGGGACGAAGGAAGTTGGGACTCTGATCCCTAGAGACACGGAAGGTTCACCATCATAGCTGACAGAGGGAAAACGGCCTTCACATGCGGGACGCTTGGCTTGCCATACCCTTAACTGCTTTTCTGTACCTGATACGTTTGATGTTCATCACCATCTCGCTCTGTTTTGAGAGTTATCAATTTTTGAAAAGCCTTGATTTTCAACTATTTGGGGCTTGACAAGAGAGGAAGGTATCTACGATGGGATTCTTTTCCGAGATCGCCAGCGAAGCCCGCCGGGGCATGGCTGGTAGCCAGGCCCAAACAGCTGCCCGACAGACAGCGGTGACGCCGCCCGCTGCCCCGGATTCTGC
>CAJTOM010000100.1 GCA_910577915.1 uncultured Oscillospiraceae bacterium | reverse complement strand
GACGGCACCATCCTGGTTATCGCCGCCACCGACGGCCCCATGGCCCAGACCAAGGAGCACATCCTGCTGGCCCGCCAGGTGGGCGTGCCCGCCATCGTGGTGTTCCTGAACAAGTGTGACCAGGTGGACGACGAGGAGCTGCTGGAGCTGGTGGAGATGGAGGTCCGCGAGACCTTGAGCTTCTACGAGTTCCCCGGCGACGACATTCCCATCATCAAGGGCTCCGCCCTGAACGCCCTGGTCAGCGAGAGCACCGATCCCAACGCTCCCGAGTATGCCTGCATCAAGGAGCTCATGGACGCTGTCGACAGCTATATCCCCACCCCCGACCGCAAGGCCGACATGCCCTTCCTGATGCCCGTTGAGGACGTCTTCACCATCTCCGGCCGCGGCACCGTCGCCACCGGCCGTGTGGAGCGCGGCCAGCTGAAGGCCGGCGAGACCGTTGAGATTGTCGGTCTGACCGACGAGAAGCGCAGCACCGTCGTCACCAGCATGGAGATGTTCCACAAGACCCTGGACTACGTCGAGGCTGGCGACAACGCCGGCTGCCTGCTGCGCGGTGTGGCCAAGACCGACATCGAGCGCGGCCAGGTGCTGTGCAAGCCCGGCTCCATCCAGCCCCACACCAAGTTCGTGGGTCAGGTCTACGTCCTGAGCAAGGACGAAGGCGGCCGCCACACCCCCTTCTTCAACAACTACCGTCCCCAGTTCTACTTCCGTACCACTGATGTGACCGGCGTCATCACCCTGCCCGAGGGCGTTGAGATGTGCATGCCCGGCGACAACGTGGATATGAACGTGGAGCTGATCACCCCCATCGCCATTGAGAAGGGCCTCCGCTTCGCTATCCGCGAGGGCGGCCGTACCGTTGGCTCCGGCGTTGTCATCGACGTCAACAGCTGATTCGTCTCTGTGTGAACGAGGCGGCCACCTGCCCGGTGGCCGCCTCTTCTGCGTATGGGGCGTATGCTGTCTGCCCCTGACGAGAGGAGGGAACGGACTGTGACAGAGAAGGTGCGCTTTGAGCGGCGGGACCATGTGCCGGTACCGCTGATCTATCTGGACTCGCCGGAGCTTCTGGCGAATTGGTACGTGGGGGGGCTGCTCTGGGCCCTGGAGAAGGGGGAGCGGGCGCTGGGCATAACCTGCTTCGATACCGCCGCTTCTATGGGCTTCGACAACGGCAGGGCCGCCCAGGCGGTGCTGCGGGCCGTCATGGACGTGCTCTATGAGCACCCGGAGGCGGAGAGTCTGACCATACTGTGCGGGGACGAGGCCAGCTGGCAGGCCTACCGCCTGTGCTGGAATATGTGGTACGCGGAGCATAAGCCGCCCCATGAGGACTGAGCGCCGGTCAGGATGGCCCTGCCGCGTCCCGGCTTACAGGCTCTGAGATGACAAAAAAGCTCCTCCGCCCGTGCGGAGGAGCTTTTCTTGCGATATGTCAGACAGCTCTGGTGACTTTGCCGGAACGCAGGCACCGGGTACAAACATATACATGGCGAGGAGTACCGTCGACGATCGCCTTCACACGCTTGACATTGGGCTTCCACATGCGGTTGGAACGCCTGTGGGAGTGGGAGACCTTGATCCCGAAGGTAACACCCTTGTCACAGAATTGACATTTAGCCATCCGTTGCACCTCCTTGCTGTTCAAAAATCGGGATGTTGTGAAAGACACCGTGTGATATAATAGCAGAGTTTGACACAAAATGCAAGTGTTTATTTGCATTTCCCTAAAACTTTTTCTGAGACGGCCAGGCTCTGAGGGGGAGGGGAGGGGCCGCCGCCAATTTTCTGCCATATCCTCCCTTGCCAAGAGGAGAGATTTATACTATAATATATGCACTTGCCTGCGGCCTCGGGGCCGCGGCGAAACGGAGGAAGCAAGTATATGATACAGAAAGATGAGATGAAGGGCGGCGTCCATCTGGCGGAGCTGGTGGAGCACCTAAATCTGGCTGTGGTGAACAAGGGGAGCAGCTTTGACACGGCCCTGGTGGGCATCAAAGATGTGAACCGCCCCGGCCTGCAGCTGGTGGGCTTTTTTGACTACTTTGACGACCGGCGCCTGCAGGTCATCGGCATGGCGGAGACCAAGATGCTGGAGAGCATGGACCCGGAGCAGCGCTCCCGCAGTTTCTCCAGGCTCTTCGAGTACGACATCCCCGCCCTGGTGATCTCCCGGGACCTGGACATCTACCCCGAGTGTCTGTCCATGGCCCGCAAGCACCAGCGGACGCTGCTTCACACGGCGGACACCACGGTGCTGTTCACCTCCAAGGTGATCGAGTATCTCACCCAGGCTCTGGCGCCCACCATCACCCGCCACGGCGGACTGCTGGACATCTACGGCGAGGGAGTGCTCATCACAGGCGACAGCGGCGTGGGCAAGAGTGAGACGGCCATTGAGCTCATCAAGCGGGGCCACCGGCTGGTGGCGGACGACGCGGTGGACATCCGCCGGGTGGCGGATCAGCTCTACGGCAAGGCTCCGGAGCTCATCCGCCACTACATCGAGCTGCGGGGCATCGGCGTCATTGATGTGCAGCAGCTGCTGGGCATGAGCGCCGTGAAGCCGGAGGCGCAGGTGGATCTGGTGGTGCACCTGGAGCGCTGGCAGGAGGATAAATTCTACGACCGCTTCGGCCTGGACGAGGAGCGGGTGAACATTTTGGGGGTGGACATTCCCATCATCACCATCCCCGTCCAGCCGGGACGGAATCTGGCCACCATTGTGGAGGTGGCGGCCATGAACAACCGCCACAAGAAGTACGGCTTCAACGCCGCCCAGAAGCTGGCCGACGAGCTGGAGCGCCACGTCCAGCGGGGCTAGCGTGCATAGGAGGAGAGCGCATGTATTACATTGGAATTGACATAGGCGGCACCAACCTGAAGGCCGGACTGGTGGATGAGCACTACCGGATCACCGCCACGAAGAAGATGCCCCTCCACTTCGCCTCCATGGAGCAGATGGGGGAGACCCTGGCCGGCATGGCCGCCGCCCTGGTGGAGGAGAACGGGGTGGACCGGGCGCAGGTGGCCTCGGTGGGCATGGGCTTCCCCGGGCCGGTGGACGACCGGCGGGGCGTGGTCATCAAGACGGTGAACATCCCCATCCACTCCATGCCGGCGGCGGAGATGTTCCACCGCCGCTGGCCCGGCGTGCCGGTCCACTTGGGCAACGACGCGGACTGCGCGGCCCTGGGGGAGTACTACCACTTTGAGGACAAGAAGGTGGAGAGCCTGATCCTGGTGACGCTGGGCACCGGCATCGGTACCGGCATCATCCTGAACGGAAAAATTCACAGCGGCATCAACGGCTGCGCCGGCGAGGGGGGGCACATCGTGATCGTCCACGGCGGGGAGCAGTGCACCTGCGGCCGCCGGGGCTGCTGGGAGCGCTACGCCTCCGCCAACGCCCTTATCCGCCAGACCTGCGCCGCCATGGAGGCGGACCGGAGCTCTGTCATGTGGGAGATGGCCGGCGGTAATCTGGCCAACGTGGACGGCCGCACCGCCTTCGAGGCCATGCGCCGGGGAGACCCCGCCGCCCGGTCGGTGGTGGACCAGTACCTGGCCTATCTGGCCGACGGCTTGGCCAACTACGTCAACATCTTCCAGCCGGAGGTGATCTGCCTGGGCGGCGGCGTCAGCCACGAGCGGGACGAGGACTTGCTGCTCCCCCTTCAGAGCATGGTGCTGGATCAGTGCTTTGGACGGGAGGCCCCGCGGCGGCCCAGGATCGTCAAGGCGAAGCTGGGGAATGACGCGGGGATCATCGGGGCGGCGCTGCTGGGACTGTGAGCGCCCGCCCAGAGGCGCGCCGCCGGTCAGGCGGCGGCGCGCCACTCTTTTGGTAAGGAGAACAGCATCTATGTGGTTTGAGACCTTTGACACCGAGGCGGCCCGGCGCTTCCCGGAGATGGAGATCCTCCGGGAGGAGCCCATGGCCCGCCATACGACCTTCCGGGTGGGGGGGCCGGCCAGGAGAATGGCGCGCCCCGCCTCCGCGGAGGAGGCGGCCGCGCTGCTGCGCCTGGCGGAGAGCGAGGGGTGGCCGGTGCTGGTGGTGGGCAACGGGTCCAACCTGCTGGCGGCGGACGGGGGAATCGATGTTCTGGCCGTCCACACGGGGAAGCTGGCCGGTGTTGAGCGGGCCGGAGAGCGGAGCGTGAGGGCCGGCGCGGGGCTGAGTCTGGCCCGGCTGGCCGCCTTTGCCCAGCGGGAGGGCCTGGGGGGGCTTGAGTTTGCCCACGGCATTCCCGGAAGCCTGGGCGGTGCGGTCTGCATGAACGCCGGGGCCTACGGCGGCGAGATGGGACAGGTGACGGCGGCGGTGACCGCCTGGATGCCCGGCCAGGGGGTCCGCACCCTGACGGGGGAGGCGCTGGGCTTCGGCTACCGCCGCAGCGCCTTCGGCGACGGCCGCGCCGTGGTGCTGGAGGCGGAGCTGACCCTGGAGCCGGGGGACAGGGCGGAGATCGGCGCGCGGATGGAGGAGCTGGGCCGCCGCCGCCGGGAGAAGCAGCCCCTGGAGCTGCCCAGCGCCGGCAGCACCTTTAAGCGCCCCCAGGGGCACTACGCCGGGGCGCTGATCGAGACCTGCGGCCTGAAGGGGGCGCGGGTGGGCGGCGCCCAGGTATCGCCCAAGCACGCGGGCTTCGTGGTCAACACCGGCGGAGCCACCTGCGCCGACGTGCTGGCGCTGATCGCCCATATTCAAGCGGTGGTTCTTGAGAGGACCGGCGTACAGCTGGAGCCGGAGGTCAAGGTAGTGTTGTGAGAGCCCGTTTCGTATCGCGGCGTGCGCGGCCTGGCCCGGAGAGACAGAGGAGGGAAAGAGAGAGATGGAGATATTGATCATTTCCGGCCTGTCCGGCGGCGGGAAGAGCAAGGCGGCATCCTTTTTGGAGGATGTGGGCTTCTATATTGTGGACAACATGCCGGCGGGCATGATTCTCAAGTTTGCCGAGTTCTGCGCGGCGGGCAGCGGCCGGTACAGCCGGGTGGCCCTGGTGTACGACGTGCGCACCGCCGACAGCTTCGACGAGTTCCTGGAGGTGCTTGCCACTCTGCGCCAGCGGGAGTACGACTGCAAGCTGCTGTTTCTGGAGGCGGATGTGGGGGCCATCATCAAACGCTACAAGGAGACCCGCCGCCGCCACCCCCTCCAGGACCAGTGCGGATCCCTGGAGGAGGCGGTGAACCGGGAGATCGCCATGATGGCCCCGGTCCGGGACCAGGCGGACGTGGTGGTCAACTCCACCACCTTCTCCACGGCCCGCCTGCGGGGCGAGCTGCTGCGCCTGTTCGGCGGCAGCCACCGGGCGGGAGAGATGCTGGTGAGCATGGTGTCCTTCGGCTTCAAGCACGGGCTGCCCATGGAGGCGGATCTGGTGTTGGACGTGCGCTTCATGCCCAACCCCTTCTATATTGATAATTTGCGCCACAAGACCGGCCTGGACCGGGAGGTCCGGGACTATGTGTTCTCCTTCCGGGAGACGGAGCAGTTCCTGGAGAAGCTCCGGGAGCTGCTGGGGTTTGTGCTCCCCCTCTACCGGGAGGAGGGGAAAACGGTGCTGGTGGTGGCGGTCGGCTGCACCGGCGGCCACCACAGGTCTGTGGCGGTGACCCACTCCCTGGCGGGGTATATTGCTTCTCTGGGGTATCAGGTGACGGAGAATCATCGGGATATGACGAGGGCGTAGGAGCGTCGCCGCCCGACCGGCGGCGAGGGAGGCTGCGGTGCAGCCCTACAGCTTGCGGGGCCATATCTTCTTCGGCTGCTTCTTCGGCCTCGGGTGCCTTGAATTCTGTGATGCCGGCTGCCAGGAGG
>CAJTOM010000099.1 GCA_910577915.1 uncultured Oscillospiraceae bacterium | reverse complement strand
CAACACCCCCCGCCGTCCCGCCGGTCCCCGTCCTCCCCGCCGGACCGGAGAGTCCCGCCGTACCCGTCCCCGCGGAACCCGCCAACCTCCCCGGCGCGGAGCGGAACCCCTGCTGCATGGGCACCGAGGCCCAGGCCTCCGTGGAGGTGCTGGCGGGCTTCATCGAGGAGGAGCTGGCGGGGCGGCGGTGCTGCCTGGCTCTGTCCTGCCGCGTGCGCAGCCAGGCGGCGGCCCGGCTGCTGTGGCGCATCGCCGGGGAGAAGCGTGCCGCCGTCCGGGAGCTGTGCGGGGCCTACTACCTCATCACCGGGAAGCGCTACACCGCCGCCATCACAGTGGAGCACACCCAGTTCCAGAACCTGGCCCAGGCCCTGCGCTCCTGCTACCACCAGGAGGCCTGCGCCGGGTTCAACTACCGTCGGGCCGCAGACGAGACGCAGGACACCTGCCTGCAAAAGCTGCTGTCCCGGCTGGCGGCCCAGTCCTACCGCCGGGCAGAGGACGTGCTCACCCTGCTGGGAAAGCTCCTCTGCTAGGGCCGGCGGGGTATTTTGGCATATCCGCGCACATCATCACAATACATAAGGAGAATCTGACCATGCTGAACACCAGAGACGAGGCGCTGGCCCTGCTGCGCCGGTACAACAAGGAGCCCTTTCACATCCTCCACGCCCTGACGGTGGAAGGGGTCATGGACTGGTACGCCCGTGAGCTGGGCTACGGGGGGGAGGCGGACTTCTGGGCCCTGGCGGGGCTCCTCCACGACATAGACTTCGAGCAGTGGCCCGACCAGCACTGCCAAAAGGCTCCGGAGCTGCTGGCCGCGGCGGGGGCCGGCGAGGCGCTGATCCACGCCGTGGTCTGTCACGGCTACGGCCTGTGCTCCGACGTGGAGCCCGTCCACGAGATGGAGAAGGTGCTCTTCGCCGCCGACGAGCTCACCGGCCTCATCGGCGCCGCCGCCCGGATGCGGCCCAGCAGGAGCGTCCAGGACATGGAGGTCAGCAGTCTGAAGAAGAAGTTCAAGGACAAGAAGTTTGCCGCCGGGTGCAGCCGGGATGTGATCCGCCAGGGGGCGGAGCGGCTGGGCTGGGACCTGGATACGCTGATGGAGCGGACCATTCTGGCCATGCGCGCCTGCGAGGAGCGGATAAACGGGGAGATGTCCGCTCTGTGAGAGGCGGCGCGGGCCGGCGGGAAATTGCATAAAAATCAGGCGGCTGTCCTCAAGACGCCGCCTGATTTTTATGCCCCGGCAGCGCCGGAACAATCTCTCCCCGCCCGCTTTTGCGCCGGGCGCAAGGCCATATGTGTCACAGCCCAGGAAATTTTGCATCACAGGGCAAGAATCTTTATTGTTGAAAACTTGCTATAATGGGAGTCGAGTTAGAAAGATTCCTGTAATCTTATACAAAAATATATCCGCAAGCGAGCGGAACGAGAGGGAATCGGCTCACACACCAAACGTAAGGAGGACAACGCACATGGCAAAAGGAACCGTTCGCCGCCTGCGGCACTCGCTGGCTTTTTTGCTGACGTTCGGCATACTGCTGGGCATGCTGCAGGGGACCGCGCTGGCCGGAGAAGCCCCCCCGTCAGAGGACTCCGCCGCCGCGGAAGAAACCGTACCGCCGGTAGACAGCAGTCCGGAGGACGTACAGGCTGTCCCCCAGGAACCGGACGCAGCGGAAGAGGCCCCCGACGCGCAGGACGGCCCCGGCACTCCGGACGGCGGGGAGATCCCGGACGATTCCGGCTCCCCCGGCGAAGAGGGTCCGCAGGAGGACCATCCGCTTCCGGGCGGCGGGGAGATGCCGGAGGAGCCCCCCTCTCCCGACGAAGACGGGGCGAGAGAGAACCGTCCGCTTCCGGACGGAGAGGGCACGCTGGTTGTCTATCTGGACGGAACCAATGGCGACGACGCCAACAGCGGCTCCGATAAGGAACATGCGGTAAAGTCGCTGGAAAAGGCGTATGAACTGGCCGCCTCCGGCAGTATCGCAGCGGATTCGTCCGCCGAAGCGGTGATTCTGCTGTGCGGGGAAACCACATTTTGTGTGAATCCGTCGTCGGGCAAGGCCGCGAATTTCAATATTCCCTCCTCGGGGAAGGCGGCCATTTCCCACGCCGGCACACTGATCTTGACGAGCAGATATGGCGGCGAGGACTACTCCGGAACTGCGGCGCTGTCCATCTCCTCCAACACCGCCGACCGCTATGTCCAGATGGGCGGCCCTACGGTACTGGAGCATATGACCCTGGACGTCAGCAGGTCGTCGGCCGGCGTGTATTTCTATGTCGGAACGGACTTCACCGTAGCGGAAACCGTTGAAACCAGGGGCGTGACGTCCAGCGACTCCCTGGTCGTCTGCGGCGGCTGGTGCCGGGAGGACGAGAGCCAGCCTATCCGCATCCAGCTTCTGGGCGGCACATACGGCGCCGTATGTCCTGTTCCATTCGCCAAAACCCACGGATGGACTACCGGAAGCTGCGACATCACCATCGGAAGCGCTGCGGAAGCCATGAAGATTCAAGCGGGCCCGCTGGCCCAGAAGAGCGCGTCTCACACAATAGAACGGGTATCCGTCACCCTGGAGGCGGGCGCGCAGGTGGGAAAATACTGCGCCGGCTGCGCGGACGGCGCCTTCGGCCAGGTGGCGGAGAGTACGCTGGTCCTGGAGGACGGCGCCGTGCCGCAGTTTTCAACCGCCGTCTCCGGCACTGTGGGCGTCACCCATCTGGTCCTGTCCGGCCTGACCGGAGAATTTGACCCGTCCGGGGGAAACTGGACAAAGCTTACCGTCCAGGACGGCAGCGATGTGGGGATGCTTGCCTTCCTGCCGGAGGATCTCATTCTGGAGGTGGAGACCGGCAGCACCGTCACACTGGCCGCCGGGGACAGCCACGCGCACACCGGCGGCGGCGATGTCATCACCTCCAGCGCGCACGTCTGGACAGAGGAGGAACACAGGAGAATCCCCTCCACGTGCAGCAGGCAGGGCATGGCGTATTACACCTGCTCCGACTGCGGCCTGACGAAAGAAGAAATCCTGCCCCTGGCGGAGCACGCCCTGTCTGACGGCGTATGCGGGGTCTGCGGCGGCAGGAGTGACACGATCTATGTGATGGACGGCGGGACCGGCGACGGCTACACCCCCCGCTCCGCCGCCGGGAACCTGGAGGAGGCCTACCAAAGCCTGGTGGACCGCGCGGGACTGGCAGACGCCGCGGATTCCCTGGGAACCGTCGTGATCTGCGGCAAAACGACGGTCGACACCCAATGGAACTATACCGGTTCGATTGCACACGCCGGAACCGTCGTTTTTACCAGCGCCTGCAGCGGTGTGGACTACCGCGGAGGCGGCGCGGCGCTGCTGCTCTGCGCCGCCGGCAAGGGCGATCTTGGCGGCGACGAGCACCGCTTCGTTCTGGGCGGCCCCGCGATCTTCCGGGACATCACGATTGACAGGGGCGGCAGCGACGTCCACCTGACCATCTATGCCCCCGTCAGCCTCGTGGTGGAGGAGAGCGTGCAGATGGTCAACGGCTATTGGCAGCTGGACAGCACGGCTCCCCCCCAACCCGGCCTTTCGGATCAGGAGATTGCGTCCATCGTACTCAGCGCCCACCGCGGCTACCAGCCCATGGCCCCCGAGAACTCCTACCCCTCCTTTATCGCCGCAGGCGAGCTGGGCTACGGCTACATTGAGACCGACGCCCGCCTGACCAAGGACGGCTATCTGGTGTGCATCCACGACAACACCATCGACCGCACCTATAACGGCTCAGGCGCCGTCGAGGAGATGACGCTGGCGGAACTCCGCCAACACCGCATTGATACCGCAAAATACGATGTCGATCTCAGCCAGTTTGACGACGATGAGCTGCAGATCCCCCTGTTTTCGGAGTATCTGGCCATCTGCCGGAAATACGGCGCAAAACCCTTTATTGAAACCAAATCCGATCTGGAGGGGGAGGCGCTGGAGGCATACGTCGGGCAGGTGATCCGCGAGGCGCTGGACGCCGGCTTCGCGGAGGAGGAGATTGTGATCTCCAGCGGCACGCCCTCCCACCTGACCGCCGCGCGGAAGATCAGCACAAAGCTGTTTGTCCACGATATATGGGTCGCGGGTGTGGACTTTATGGCGGCTCTGAACACCAACGGAGGCGATTACAGGGACAGCAACGCCGGCATCGCCTTCAACGTGTCCGGCCTCCAGACCGCTGCGAACTACGCGAAGGCGGCGGAGCTGGTACGGGAGGCGCACAGCGCGGGGCTCCAGGTGTGCCTGCGGGCCGGGGACGATCTGGAGACCGTGCGCATTATGCAGGAACTCGGCCTGGACTACATTCCCACCAACGTGACGCATCCGGCCATGCTGCAGGGCCTGAAGGCCGGCGCGGTCGGCGGCAACCGGTTTACGGAAACCGGCGCGAAGGGAAAGCTGTTCATACGCGGCGGCACCCGGTCCCAGCATGTAACCAATGATGTTTCCATTACCCTGCTGAGCGGAATGTACGATATGCTGGCGGACAGCAACGCGGAAAAGACCACCTCCGGCGACGGCCATATCACCGTAGGCGGAAACGCCTACGCAGCCGTGCTGGTCGCGGGCGAAACCAACTCCAAGGCCTCCGGAATCCGGAAAAGTCTGGTGACCATCCAGGACGACGCCGTTGTGGACGCGCTCTATACGGCGGGAGATTACGGCAGCAGCACCGAGGTATCCGTGGCGCTTTCCGGCAGATGCCGCGTGGGCGAGCTGTCCGGACACCGCTCCAACAAGAAGGGAACCGTGCAGGACGTGACCCTGACGGTCTCCGACCCCATACTGATCCCGCCGGCGGTCAGCCTGTCCGCCGGAACCGGCGTGACGGGGACACAGACCCTGCGGCTCGCCGGCGGGGGGCTCCTGCTCTCCGGCGGCAGTTGGAACCGGATCACGGCGGAGGACGGCGCAGCCGTTACCCTTCTCTGCGAATATCCGCTGCCGGAGGAATTTTCCCATCTGTGCGCAGAGGGCAGCGGCAGGTTCCTGGTCTCCCCCGGCTTCCAGTTCGGTGCGCTCCAGCCCATCGCGGTGGACGGCGAGCCCGTGGAGCTGGGTACGGACATCCCCTACAGCATGCGCGCACCGAGCGCCCTCCAGGTCAGCTGGTATGCGGACAACAGCGGCGCGCGCGGGCAGGCGCTGTCCGGCGCCCCCTCTGCCGCGGGCTACTATTGGGTGGGCGTTGCCGCCGCCGAGACGCCCACGGACACGGCGGGGGTCTGGTACGCCGGCGAGGAGCAGTATCTCCGCTTTGAAATGACGGGCTCCGTCCCACCGCCTGTGCGGCCAGTTCCTCCCGAATTGCCGCCAACGCCCGGAAGGCCTTCTGACAAACCTGCCGGCAAGGACCCCGCAGACGATCCCCCTAAAGACACAACGCCAACCGCTCCCCAGGAAACGCCCGATACAGATGTCAAAATGCCGGCAGAAGCCGTATTCACCGACGTTCACGCGGAGGATTGGTTCTGCGGCAGCGTGCAGTATGTTTACAGCCGGGGACTGATGACCGGCACATCCAGCACCAATTTCTCGCCGGAAGCCCCCGTCAGCCGGGCCATGGTCATGGTCGTCCTCGCCCGTCTGGCGGGCGAGGATACCCAGGGGGGCTCCCCCTGGTATGCGGCGGCCCAGGCCTGGGCAGTCGCTCAGAAGATCTCAGACGGCACGCGTCCCGAGGCGCAGATGACCAGGGAAATGCTGGCCGCCATGCTCTACCGCTATGCCGGCTCCCCCGATACGGCGGGCAGCCTCGCTGCCTTCCGGGATGCGGATGAGACCAGCAGCTGGGCCGTCAACGCCATGCGGTGGGCCGTGGAGCAGAGGCTGCTGTACGGCGAGGGCGGCGGCGTTCTGAACCCCAGAGGCGGCGCCACCCGCGCAGAGCTGGCAGCAATCCTGATGCGCTTCTGCGAGACGCATGGGATTTGACGGCCTGACGGCCGGCCAATCTACATGAAAGAAAGGCAGCTATTACCGATGAATGAGTCAATCAATACATCCTGGCTGGGCCTGGAGGGCCGCGTCGTCATCGTCACCGGCGGGGCCTCCGGCATTGGCCGCGCGGTGACGGAGGAACTGCTGGCGGACGGCGCGAAGGTGGCCGTGTGCGACATGAACCCGGAGGCGCCGGTGTTCTCAAACGCCGCCGAGGGGCAGATGCTCTACCTGGTGACCAACGTCACCAGCCGGGA
>CAJTOM010000098.1 GCA_910577915.1 uncultured Oscillospiraceae bacterium | reverse complement strand
CATAGGTCTCAAACTTCACGCCCTTGTCCAGGTCGTACTTGTCTACCGCCTCCAGCAGCGTCAGGATGCCCTCGTTGATGATGTCGTCCACCTGGGCAAAGCTGGAGTAGATGCCCCGCACCTGGAGGGCGATGGACTTGACCAGCCCCACGTACCGCAGGGCCAGGGGCCAGCGGAGAGCCTCGTCGCCGCTGCTCTTGTAGAGCAGGAGCAGGTCCTCCTTGCTCATGGCGTCCAGCTCATGCTGGGTGTAGCCCAGGGCCGCCGCCTCATTGCGCCTCATACCGCCGCCGCCTTTCGCTCAGGCCGGGCCGCAGCGGAGGCGGGCAGGGTGACGTTGCCCAGGGACTGGATCTGCACGTCGCTGGTGATCTCGTTGAAGGCCAGCACGTACAGGTTGGGGTAGAACTGGCTGAGCATCCGGCTGAGGTAGATGCGGATGACCTGGCTGGTCAGGACGATGGGGGTCTGGCTCAGGTCGTTGAACTTCTTGATGAACTCGGCCAGCTGGGTGATGATCTGCTGCATGAGATCGGGGCCCATGGCCAGGTAGATGCCCTGCTCGTTCTTGCTCAGAGAGGAGATGACACGCTTCTCCACCTCGGCGTCCAGGGTGACCACCCGCAGCTGCCCGTGCTCGCAGAAGCGGCGGGTGATGGTGCGGCTGAGGGAGGCGCGGATGTTCTCGGTGACCATATCCAGGTCCTTGGTGGTAGCCAGCGCGTCGGCGGCGGTCTCCAGAATGGTGCCCAGGTCCCGGACGGGGACCCCCTCCCGCAGGAGGTTGCGGAGAATCCGCTCCAGATGGGAGTAGGAGAGCAGGTTGGGGATGACCTCCTCTACCACCTCCGGAGAGGTACGCTTGAGGTTCTCCACCAGCTGTATGACCTCCGACCGGCCCAGCAGCTCGTAGGCGTGGGAGCGGACCACCTCGCTCAGGTGGGTCTGCATGACCGACAGGGGGTCGATGACGGTGTAGCCGTAGATCTCCGCCATCTCCTTGTTCTCCGGGAGAATCCACCGGGAGGGGATGCCGTAGGCCGGCTCCACGGTCTCGATGCCGTCGATCTCCCCGGTGGGGTTGCTGGGCTCCAGCGCCAGATAGTAGTCCACCAGGATCTCGCCCCTGGCCACCTCCTCGCCCTTGATCTTGACGCAGTACTGGTTGGTACCCAGGGCGGAGGAGTCGTGGAAGCGGATGGCGGGGATGACGAAGCCCATGTCCTGGGCGTACTGCCGGCGGAAGATGGCGATGCGCCCGATGAGCTTGCCGCCGCTGTTCTCATCCACCATGGGGATGAGGCTGTAGCCGAACTCCATCTCAATGGGGTCCACTGTCAGGAGGGTGTAGACGTTGTTGATGTCCTTGTAGTAGTCCGCAGCGCTGGGCGGGGCGGTCTCCTCCGGAGCCGCCTGGGCGGCGGCTGCCGCCGCCAGCTCCTCCGCCTCCTTCCGGCTCAGCCGGCGGCTCATGAACCAGCCGCCGCCGCTCAGACCCGCGCCCACCAGCAGCAGGGGGACGTGGGGCGTGCCGGGGATGAGGCCCAGCAGGAGAATCACCACGCCGCCGCTGGTAATGGCCCGGGGCTGGGCGGCAAACTGGGTGATGACGTCGTTGTTGAGGCTGCCGTCGGACACGGACCGGGTGACGATCATGCCCGTGGCGGTGGAGATCATCAGGGCGGGCAGCTGGGAGACCAGGCCGTCGCCGATGGTGGCGATGGAGTAGGTGCTCAGCGCCACGCTGAAGTCCATACCCCCCATGGTCACGCCGATGATCAGGCCGCCGATGAAGTTGACGGCGGTGATGATGAGGCCCATGATGGAGTCGCCCTTGACGATCTTGGTGGCGCCGTCCATGGCGCCGTAGAAATCGGCGTCCTTTTGAATCTTGGCCCGGCGCTCCTTGGCCTGCTGCTCGTTGATGAGGCCCGAGGACAGGTCCGCGTCGATGGCCATCTGCTTACCGGGCATGGCGTCCAGGGTGAAGCGGGCGGCCACCTCGCTCACGCGCTCGGCGCCCTTGGTGATGACGATGAACTGGACCAGGACGATGATCAGGAAGATGATCACGCCCAGCACCAGGTTCCCCTGGGTGATGAGCTGGCCGAAGGCCTTAATGACCGTGCTGTTGCCGCCGGCCTCCCCCAGGATCTGCCGGGTGGTGGACACGTTCAGGCCCAATCGGAACAGGGTCGTGATCAGCAGCAGGGATGGGAAGATGGAAAATTCCTGGGCGTCGGAGATGGTCATGGTGATCATCAGAATCAGAATCGACAGAGAGATGTTGATGATCAGCAGTATATCCAGCAAAAACGGCGGTATGGGGATCACCAGAAAGAGAACGATGATGACGACCATGAGCGCTATGCTGTTTTGGAGGATTCGCCGCATGGGCACCGTCCTTTCCTGTCATGGAGGTTGAGGGGCAGTGATGTCAAAACGCCCGGCCGGGCAGTTGTTGTCTGTGTCAGGGGGCCGGCGGCGGGTCGGCCTGGTCCAGCTTGAGTACGTAGACCAGCACCTCGGCCACGGGGCCGTAAAACTCCGGGGGAATCTCCCGGTCCAGGTCCGCGCCGGCGTAGAGGGAACGGGCCAGTGGCACGTTCTCCACCACGGTGATCTTGTGGTCCTCCGCCGTCTTGACGATGCGCAGGGCCAGTTCGTCCAGGCCCTTGGCCACCACCACCGGGGCCTCGTCTCTGTCGGGCTTGTAGCGCAGGGCCACGGCCACATGGGTGGGGTTTCGGATGACCACGTCCGCGTCGGGCACCTGCTGCATCATGCGCTGCTGGGCCCGGCGGCGCTGGATCTCTTTGATCTTTCCTTTGACCTGGGGGTCGCCTTCGGTCTGTTTATACTCCTCCTTGATCTCCTGTTTGGACATCTTCAGCTGCCGCTCGTAGTCCCACCACTGGTAGAGGTAGTCCGCGGCGGCCAGGGCGGTGAAGGCCACGGCCACCTGGAGCACCAGGGTCAAGATGTCCTGGAAGAGGATGCCGCAGGCCTGCCCCACGTCCATATCCAGGAAACGGGAGAAGCCCACCGCCACCTTGCTGAAGTAGTTAAAGATCAGGTAGAGCAGAATGGATATTTTCAAAATGCCCTTGAGGGCCTCGATGACGCTGCGCAGGGAGAAGAGCCGCTTGAAGCCCTGCAGGGGGCTGATGCGGTTGAACTTGGGCTTGAGGGACTCGCCGGTGACCAGCAGCTTGGTCTGGGCGAAGGTGGCCGATACGGCCAGTACGGCGGTGACCCCCAGAAAGGGGCCGGCCACCATGATGAACATGAGGATATAGCGGCTGAACATCTCCCGCAGAAAGTCCGGGAGGGGGGCGCTGTAGCTGGCAGTGACGTAGTAGAAGGCGTTCTGAAAGAGGTTTCCCGCCTGCTCCACCACCATACCGCTCATCAGCTTGAGCATGGCCAGGCTGCCCAGCAGAGTGGCCACCGACACCACGTCCTTGCTCATCATGACGTTGCCTTTTTTTCGTTCGTCACGCCGCTTTTTTGGTGTCGCTTTTTCGGTTTTGGAGTCGCCGGGCACCGCTCATCCCCCCTTTCACCCGTCCGCCGGGCCTATCCCCCCATCATCAGCAGCATACGCTGGATGGCGCGGAGCATATCGGCCTCCATCCCCAGCAGGAACTCGCTGAAGGGAACCAGCATCAAAAACAGGAGCCCCAGGCCGATGATCACCTTCAGCTCGATGTTGATGGCAAAGACGTTGATCTGGGGGATTACCTTCATAAGGATGCCCATGCCCATCTGTCCCAGCAGCTCCGCCGCCAGAATGGGCATGCACAGCTTGATGCCCAGGATAGTGCAGTTGATGAACAGCTCCACCATCGCGCCGTAGAGCTCCTGGCCGAAGGCCGCCGCCCCGAAGGGGACGATCCGCCCGGAGACCAGGATGATCCGCAGCAGGGTCTGGTGCCCGTTGGCCGCGAAGAACAGCAGCATCAGCAGCAGGTTCAGCAGGGAGGCCGTCACCGTGGTGGAGGTCTGGCTGCTGGGGTCGTAGGTCCGGCCCATGCTCATGCCCATCTGCATGTCGATGGTCTCGCCGCCCAGCAGAGGGACGTAGAAAAACAGGTTCATCACCAGCCCCAGCACGTACCCCAGAAACAGCTCCAGCCCCAGCAGGACCAGCGTCTCCAGGATCGAGCCCGGCGCCTCCGGCAGGTAGTCCGTCATGGTGTAGGCCGTGATGCTTAAAAGCAGGATGAAGCCGCTCTTCACCAGGCCCGGGATGCTCTGCCGGCCGAGGATGGGGTTGAAGAGGACAACGCCGCTCATCCGGGCCAGAACCAGCAGAAACAGGGTCAGCGCCCTCCAGTCCATGGCCGCGCCCCCTAAATGGTCCGCATCAGCTCAAAGAGCTTCAGGGCGTAGTCCAGCAGGGTCTGCATCATCCAGCCCCCGCCCACCAGCAATACCAGGATCACCACCGTCAGCTTGAAGATGAAGGAGAGGGTCTGCTCGTGGATCTGGGTCACGGCCTGGAAGATGGCCAGCAGCACGCCCACCGCCATGCTCAGAATCAGCAGCGGCGCGCACAGCTTCACAGCCACCCACACGCCCTCCCGCAGAAGCTCGGTCACCATTGTGGTATCCAGCATCGCTCACGCCTCCTCTCTCAGTTGATCCCCTGCACCAGCGTGGAGAACAGCAGCTGCCATCCGTCCAGCAGAAGGAACAGGAGAATTTTGAAGGGAGTGGAGATCATGGAGGGGGGCAGCATGATCATGCCCATACTCATCAGGGTGGAGGACACGATCACGTCAATCAGCATAAAGGGAATATAGAGCAGAAAGCCGATGAGAAAGGCGTGCTTCAGCTCCGAGGTCACGAAGGCGGGGGTCACCACCCGCAGGGGCAGATCCAGCTCCCTGGCCTCCTCGATGGTGGCGGGGGCCTCCACGCCGGTCATATTGCAGTAGAGCTCCAGACTGTTGATCTCCGTGTTGTTCAGCATGAAGTCCTTGAGGGGATCCTGGGCCCGGTCGAAAAACTCCTCCTGGGTGATGGTCCCCTCCACATAGGGGTCGTAGGCGTCCGCCTTGATGGCGTCCAGGGTGGGGGTCATGGTAAACAGCGTCAGAATCAGGGCCATCCCCACCAGCACCAGGTTGGGCGGGGTCTGCTGGGTGCCCATGGCCGTGCGCAGAAAGGAGAGGGACACCACATACCGGGTGAAGGAGGTCATCATAACTACCAGCGTCGGCAGCAGGGTGATGACCGTCATCAGCAGCATGATGTCCAGCGCCTGGACGCTGTCGCCGTTTACATTGATGATCGCGTCGGTGAGCATTGCAGATCTCCTCTCAGGTTTATTTCTTTTCCCGGAGCTTCCCCAGCCACTGGCGAAAATCCGGCCCCTGCTGTCCGCCGCCGGAGGGAGGAGGGCTGGTCCACAGCGCCGCCTCCTCCTCTGTCAGTTCGGCCAGCAGAGAAAGGCCTGAGGGAGAACTGCCAAGCAGAAAATGCCGGTTTGCCGCCTCCACCACCAGCAGCGCCTGGTCCCGGCCCACCGGCAGGCGCTCCAGCACCCGCAGGCGGCCGCCCGACGGCGTCAGGCCCAGGCGGCCCCCCAGTCCCACGCCGGCCCAGCGGGTGAACAGATAGCACCCGGCCAGCACCAGCAGCAGGACCAGCAGGATCCCCAGCAGGGAGAGCACCTCCATCAGGGCTCGCCGACGATGCTGGTGACGGTCTTGAGCACGCGCTCGCCCTTGAAGGGCTTGACGATGAAGTCCTTGGCGCCGGAACGGATGGCGTCAATGACCATGGTCTCCTGGCCCATGGCGGAGCACATGACCACGTTGGCACTGCCGTCGGCGGCGCGGATGGCCTTGAGGGCCTCCAGGCCGTCCATGTTGGGCATGGTGATGTCCATGAGCACCAGGTCGGGCTTGAGAGAGTTGTACTTTTCCACGGCGTCCGCGCCGTCCACGGCCTCGTGGAGGTCCGTGTAGCCAGCCTTGCTGAGCGTGTCCTTGATCACCTTGCGCATAAAGGCGGCGTCGTCAACCAAAAGAATCTTAGCCATTATAATGCACCTTTTCCCTTATAAAATATAGTGTTATATAATACCAGCCGCCTTCTGTCAGAATTTAGCCAGTTCATTGATGTCGGGTTTCTGCAGGATCTCCGTAATGCGGATGCCGAAGTTGTCGTCGATGACCACCACGTCCCCCCGGGCGATGCACTGCCCGTTGACCAGCAGGTCCACCTGGTCGCCGGCCAGCTTGTCGAGCACCACCAGGGAGCCCTTGGAGAAGGAGATGATGTCCTGAATCTTCCGCCGGGTGCGACCGATCTCCACGGCCACCTCCAGGGAGACGGACATGATGAGATCCAGGTTCTCCTGCTGCTCCTGGTTGAGATGGGTCTCGTTCTCCAGCTCGTGCATCCGGGCGGGGGTGGTGTTGATGACCTTGGGCTCCGGCGCCTGGGGCATCTGCTGGGGCGGGTACATGTAGTAGGGCGGATAGCCGGGGTAGGGCGGGGGATAGCCGCCCTGGGGCGCCTGGGGATAGGGGGGGTAGTAGGGGGGCTGCTCCCCGCCTGCGGGGGGCGCGCTCGCCGCAGGAGCGGAGGGCGGGGGCGCAGGGGCAGCCTGGGG
>CAJTOM010000097.1 GCA_910577915.1 uncultured Oscillospiraceae bacterium | reverse complement strand
GGGAAGCAAAATGCTTCCCGCCGCCGCTTTTTATCCTATTTGCCGGGTCTCCTCAGGCGGCCCGCCGGGCCGCCTTTGATAAGCCAAAAGGATCGTCTTTTGGGCTCTTTTTTATGGGCGCGGAGGGGATTGTCCGTCACTTCTTGTACGGCACGTGCCAGATGGTCTCTGCGTAGTCCGCGATGGAGCGGTCGGCGGCGAAGATGCCGGAGCGGGCGATGTTGTGCAGGCTCATCTGGTTCCACTTCTTCCGGTCGGCGTAGGTCTCCACCATGCGGCGCTCGGCGGCGCAGTAGGAGGCAAAATCCGCCAGAAGCATATACTCGTCGGCGGGGGAGGAGCCGCCCATCAGCAGGCGCTGCACCAGATCGTCGTAGCGCACGCCGTCCCGGAAGCCGGCCCCCATCTGGTCCAGAATGCGGTGGAGGTTGGGGTCCCGGCTGTAGAGGCTGAAGGGATTGTAGCCGGTGTCCCGCATCTCCTTGACCTCCTCGGTCTTCAGGCCGAAGAGGAACATGTTCTCATCCCCCAGAACCTCGTGCATCTCCACGTTGGCCCCGTCCAGGGTGCCCACGGTGAGCGCGCCGTTCATCATGAACTTCATGTTGCCGGTGCCGCTGGCCTCCTTGCCGGCGGTGGAGATCTGCTGGCTGACCTCGCTGGCGGGCATGAGAACCTCCGCCATGGACACGCGGTAGTTCTCCAGGAAGAAGACCTGGAGCTTATCCTTGCAGACGGGGTCGTTGTTGATCTGGTCGGCCAGGGAGTTGATGAGGTGGATGATCCGCTTGGCCACGGCGTAGCCCGGCGCGGCCTTGGCCCCGAAGAGGAAGGTGTGGGGCCGGAAGTCCATGTTGGGGTTGTCGCGGAGCTGGTTGTAGATGTGGATGATGTGCATCACGTTGAGCAGCTGGCGCTTGTACTCGTGGAGGCGCTTGACCTGGACGTCGAAAATGGCGTCGGTGTTGAGCACGAAGCCCTGGGCCCGCTTGGCGTACTTGGCGAAGGCGGCCTTGTTGGCCTGCTTGATCTGCTCCAGGCGCAGCAGGACCTCCTTGTCGCTGGCGAACTTGTCCAGCTTGGGCAGGGCCGCGCCGGGGTGGTGGAGGTAGTCGCTGCCGCCGGTGAGGTCGCAGATGAGCTTGTCCAGGCCGGGGTTGATCTCCGCCAGCCAGCGGCGGTGGTCGATGCCGTTGGTGACGTTCTTGAACTTGTGGGGCTCCATCTTGCAGGCCTCCCGGAACACATCCCGGCGCAGAATGTCGCTGTGGAGGGCGGAGACGCCGTTGACGGCCATGCCGCCGGCGATGCACAGGTTGGCCATGCGGACCTCCCCGTCCCAGATGACGGCCATGCTCTTGACCTTGCTCTCGTCGCCGCAGTAGAAGTCGGTGGCCTTGGCCTGCCAGCGGCGGGCGATCTCGCACAGGATCTGCCAGATGCGGGGCAGCAGGGTCTGCATCAGGGTCTGGGGCCAGCGCTCCAGGGCCTCGGCCAGCACGGTGTGGTTGGTGTAGGCCACGGAGTTGACGGTGATGTTCCAGGAGGTCTCCCAGTCCAGGCCGGCGTCGTCCATGAGGATGCGCATCAGCTCGGGGATCACCAGGGCGGGGTGGGTGTCGTTGATCTGGATGACGTTCTTCTCGTGGAAGTTGGTCAGGGTGTGGTAGGTCTGGATGTGCTTGCGGACGATGGACTGCACCGTGGCGGAGACGAAGAAGTACTGCTGGCGCAGGCGCAGGCTCTTGCCCTCGTAGTGGTTGTCCTCGGGGTAGAGCACCTTGGCGATGGCCTCGGCCATGGCCTTCTCCTCCCCGGCCCGGAGGTAGTCCCCCTGGTTGAAGGCGCTCATGTCGATGGGCGTGGGGCTCTTGGCGTCCCAGAGGCGGAGGGTGTTGGTGTGGGCGGTGTCATAGCCGGCCACGGACATGTCGCAGGGCACGGCCAGCACCTTGGTGTAGTCCTCGTTGACCACGTGGAGCCGGTCGCCGTCCCAGAACTCCCGGAGGGTGCCGCCGAAGTGGACCTCCTCCACCTCGTCCGGACGGGGGATCAGCCACGCGTCGCCCTGGTCCTTCCAGTTGTCGGGGAGCTCCATCTGCTGGCCGTCCACGATCTTCTGCTTAAAGATACCCAGCTCGTAGCAGATGGAGTAGCCGCAGGCGGGGATCTCCAGGGTGGTCAGGCTGTCCAGGTAGCAGGCGGCCAGACGGCCCAGGCCGCCGTTGCCCAGGCCCGCGTCGGGCTCCATATCGAAGATGTGGGCGGGGTTGAAGCCCATCTCCTCAATCGCCTCCCGCATGGGCTGGAGCACGCCCAGGTTATAGGCGTTCTTCATCAGAGAGCGGCCCATCAGGAACTCCAGAGACATGTAGTGGACCTGCTTGAGCTGTTTCTTGCGGACCTTCCTGCGGGTTTCCACGGCCTGGATGCTCATCTGGTCCCGGAGGACCATGGCGCAGGCCTTCATCATATTCGCGTCGGTGGCTTCCTCCACAGTGCAGCCGAAATTGAGGCTCAGCTTGTCGCTGATGGCCTGCTTCATGGAGTTCTTGGTGAATTTCTCCATAGGGGTAAATCCTCTCTTATTTTGGTATGGTCGGACAGGGGAGAAGGGCCCAGAGAGCTGTCCCGGGACCCTTCCCCACGCAGAAACGGTGCGGTTTTATGAGCAGATGGTGCGGTAGATGTCGTTGTAGGCCTCGGCGCTGCGCTTCCAGCTGAAGTCCTCGGTCATGCCGGCCTTGCGCAGGGCCTTGAAGGCGGTGGGGTTGTTGTAGTAGAGGTCCACCGCCTGGCGGATGACGTAGAGCATGTCGCCGCTGTTGTAGTCGGCGAAGGTGAAGCCGTTGCCCGCGCCGCACCACGCCTCGTAGGGGTGGACGGTGTCCTTGAGCCCGCCGGTCTCCCGGACGATGGGCACCGTGCCGTAGCGCATGGCGATCATCTGGGCTAGGCCGCAGGGCTCGCTCTTGGAGGGCATCAGCAGCAGGTCCGCGCCGGAGTAGATGGCCATGGCCAGCTCCTCGTTGTAGCCGCGGTACAGGCCCATGCGGCCCTTGTACTGGCCCAGCTTCTGCTCGAAGAACTGCTCGTAGTTCCAGTCGCCGCTGCCCAGCACCACGAACTGGCAGTTGAGGTCCATGATCTGGTCGAAGACCTTGCACACCAGATCCAGGCCCTTGTGGCTGACCAGGCGGCTGACAATGCCGATGACGGGCACGCCGGCCTCCTCGCTCAGGCGCATCTGCCGCTGCAGGGCCAGCTTGTTCTTGGCCTTGCCGGTCATGCGGGCGGGGGTGTATTTGGCGATGATGCCCTCGTCCTTGGCCGGGTCGTAGCGCTCCATGTCGATGCCGTTGAGCACGCCGTAGAGCTTGCCGGCGTTGCGCTGCATGACGCTCTCCATGCCGTGGGCGAAGTAGGCGTAGCGCAGCTCCTGGGCGTAGGTGGGGCTGACGGCGGTGATGGCGTCGCAGGTCATCAGCGCGCCCTTGAGCAGGTTCACATCCCCGTCCATGGCGATGGTCCCGTCGGTGAACCAGCCGGGGGCCAGGCCAAAGAGGTCCTCCAGGGTCTCCTTGCCGTAGCGGCCCTGGTACTCGATATTGTGGACGGTGAAGACGGTCTTGATGCCCCGGATCTCCGGCCAGCGGACGCACTCGTCCTTGAGGTAGATGGGCACCAGGGCGGTCTGCCAGTCGTTGCAGTGGATGACCTCGGGCATGAACTCCAGGGCGGGCAGCAGGGAGATGACCGCACGGGAGAAAAAGCCGAAGCGCTCGCCGTCGTCGTAGTGACCGTAGAGGGCGTCCCGCTTGAAGTAGTACTCGTTGTCCACAAAGTACCAGATCACGCCCTCCCGCTCCAGGCGGAACAGGCCGCAGTACACCCGGCGCCAGCCCAGGGGGACCTCGATATTGCACACGAAGGACATCTGGTCCCTCCACTTGTCGGCCACCCGCTGGTAGAGGGGCAGGATCACCTGCACGTCGTTGCCGGCCTGCGCCAGGGCCTGGGGCAGGCTGCCGGCCACGTCGGCCAGACCGCCGGTCTTGCAGAAGGGGACAGCCTCAGATGCGGCAAACAGGATTTTCATAAGAAAACCTCCTTCAGAGATAGAACATAGAACAGATTCTCCCCGCAGGGGGAGGGGTCAGACCTTGGTGTCCTTGGCGATGACCATGGGGTACTTGTCGTGCCCCATCAGGGTGCGGGAGTCCATGATCATCACGTTTTTGTCGGTGATGACGTGGTGGATCACCGCGTCGCGGCTGACGGTGGTGTCCTGCATGAGGATGCAGTTTTTCACCTCGGCCCCCCGGGCCACGCTGACGCCCCGGAAGAGGATGGAGTTCTCCACCGTGCCCTCGATGGTGCACCCGTCGGCCACCAGGCAGTTGCAGCAGGCGCCGGCGGGGTCCACGTAGGTGGAGGCATCGTTGCGCTCCTTGGTGTGGACCGGGCGCTGGGGCGGGAAGACCTCCCGGCGGATGGCGGGGTCCAGCAGCTCCAGGGAGCGGTCGTGGTACTCCTTCAGGGAGCGGATCTGGGCGGCGTAGCCGTCCCAGACGTAGCCCTGGATGTGGAGCTCCTTGGCCTTGGCCTGGAGCACCGCGCCCCGGAAGCTCACCTGGTCGTGGCTCAGGCAGTCGTCCACCAGATCCAGCAGCAGCTGCTTGGAGAGGATGTAGATTTCCAGGGAGCGGTGGCAGCCCGTCCGGTCCCGCAGGGGGAAGAGGGTCTCGCTCACCCGGCCGGTCCCGTCCAGGCGGAAGAAGGTGACGTCGCAGTCGGAGGCCACGTTGCTGGTACACACGGCGGTGATGTCCGCACCGGAGGCCAGGTGGGCCTGGTAGACGTCCTGGATGGGAATGTTGATGATGAGATCGCTGTCCGCCAGGACCACGTGGCTCTGCCGGATCTCCTGGAGGTAGGAGCGCACGCCGGCCAGGGCCTCCATCTTGCCCCGGAGCTCACGGGCGCCGCCCGCCTGCTCCGCGGCGAAGGGGGGCAGCAGGCGCAGGCCGCCGTGCTTGCGGCTCATGTCCCAGTCCTTGCCGGAGCCCAGGTGGTCCAGAAGGCTCTGGTAATTGCCCTGGAGCACCACGCCCGCGTCGGTGATGCCGGCGTTGACCATGCTGCTGAGGATGAAGTCGACAATGCGGTAGCGCCCCGCAAAGGGAACGGAGGCGGGCATGCGGTTGGCCGTCAGCTCCCGCAGGTCGTTGTGCTTCTCGTAGGAGAAGATGATTCCATGCAGTCCTTTCATCTGGACACCTCCTTGTGGTCGCGGTTGAGCATCGAGTTGGGGAGAACCGTCTCGCCGGGGCCGATGGCGGTGCCGGGGCCCAGGACGGTGACGCCCCACTTCTCGGGATCGCAGTTCTCAGGGTTCTCGCCCACCACGGCACCGGCCTCCACGGTGCAGTTCTCCCCCAGGATGGCGTAGCGCACCACGGCCCCCCGCTTCACGGTGACGCCGGGCATGAGCACGGAGTAGGACACCTCGGCCCCCTCCTCCACACGGGAGCCGTGGGAGAGGACGGAGTTTTTCACGATGCCGGCGATCTCACAGCCCTGGGTGACCACGGAGTGCTCCACCAGGGAGGACTTGCCGATAAAGGCCGGGGGCTCGGCGGGCAGGCGGGCGTAGATGGGCCAGCTGTCCTCCAGCAGGTCCAGGTCGCCCCGGGAGAGCATATCCATGTTGGCGTCCCACAGGCTCTCCAGGGTGCCCACGTCCTTCCAGTAGCCGTCGAAGCGGTAGGCGATCATCTTCTCGCCGGCGGAGAGGAGCTTGGGGATGATGTTCTTGCCGAAGTCGTTGCTGGAGCTGGGGTCCGCCTCATCCTCCACCAGGGCCCGGCGCAGCTTCTTCCAGGTGAAGACGTAGATGCCCATGGAGGCCAGGTTGCTCTTGGGCTGCTTGGGCTTCTCCTGGAACTCCACGATGTTGTCCTCCCCGTCCACGGCCATAATGCCGAAGCGGGAGGCCTCGTCCCAGGGGACCTCCAGCACGGAGATGGTGCAGGCGGCGCCGGCGGCCTTGTGGGCCTCCAGCATCTTGTCGTAGTTCATCTTGTAGATATGGTCGCCGGAGAGGATGACCACGTAGTCCGGGTCGTACATATCCACAAAGCCGATGTTCTGGTAGATGGCGTTGGCGGTGCCCTTGTACCAGCTGCCCCGCTCACCCTCCTGCATGTAGGGGGGCAGGATGTGCACGCCGCCGTCCAGCCGGTCCAGGTCCCAGGGCTGGCCGGAGCCGATATAGCTGTTGAGCTCCAGGGGTTTATACTGGGTGAGTACGCCTACCGTGTCAATGCCTGAGTTGGTGCAGTTGGACAGGGGAAAGTCGATGATGCGGTACTTCCCGCCGAAGGGGACGGCCGGCTTGGCCACGTCGCTGGTCAGTACGTACAGACGGCTGCCCTGCCCTCCTGCCAGAAGCATTGCGATACACTCTTTCTTCATGGGTTTCTCATCCTCTCTCGTTTGTTATTGCGCCGCGGAGGAGGTCTTCTTCCGCCCGCGGGGGGCGCTCTTCTTCTCCGTGGCGGGAGCGGCGTTTTGGGGGGCGCGGGGCTTGCGGGTCTTGGCGGCCGCCTCCGGCGCCTCTGCGGCCGGCGCTTTTTCAGCGGCGGGCGCGGCGGCGGGCTTCCCGGCGGCGGGTTTGCGGCCCCGCTTCTTGGGGGCGGGGGCGGCGGCACTGTGGTTCGCCTATC
>CAJTOM010000096.1 GCA_910577915.1 uncultured Oscillospiraceae bacterium | reverse complement strand
GGCCTGAGGGGCGGCGGGCGAGGCCGCCTGGGGGGCCTGGGGGGCGGAGCGGGCCAGCTTGCCCAGCAGGACCGTCAGGCCGATCAGGCACGTCAGCCCGAAGAAGGTCACGCCCATACCCATGAGACAGACGAAGAGATTGGAAACTTCCATGCGGTTTACCTCCAAAATATGCTGAGTATATTCTACCGTACAAGCGGAAAACCGCAAGGGGTTCCCCCTCTCTCTTGATGCCTGCTTAACGGCTTTCCCCCCAGCCTTAACGGACCTTTTAACCCAGCTGCCGCAGGGAGGCCCTGTAGGCGGCCATCTCCGCCTCCCCCGTGCGGGCCAGCACCCCGTCCAGCTCCCCCAGCAGCCGCCCCCGCTCCCGGGGAAGGATGCCCGACACGGGGTAAAAATTGGTGGAGGTGTCGGCGAGCAGATGGACCCGGAGACGGAGGTCCCGGATGAGGAGCTGCAGCTCCTGGATCCGCTCCCGCTCCCCCGCCGGGCGGAACGCGCCGGAGCGGGCCATGTCGTACAGCTCTGTTCCGGGGAGCAGGGTGAGGGAGTCCACGGAGAGGAGGCGGGGGTTGAGGCGGTTGAAGAGGGCGGCGCTGGCGGCGGCGTTCCGCGCTCCGCCCCCCGCGCCCGCCAGGCCGGTCATGTAGACGAAGTAGTACTCGATGCCCGCCTCGTCCAGCTTTTGGCACTGGGTGAGGATGTCGGCGGCGGTGTAGCCCTTGCCCGCCAGGGCCAGGGTCTGGTCGTCGCCGCTCTCCGTGCCGATGGTCAGGCCGTTGATCCCCATGGCCCGGAGCTTTTTCAGCTGCCAGAGCTCCTTGCTTCTGATGTCCCGGATGCTGGCGAACATGGCGATGGTCTGGCACTTGATGAGGTAGTCCCGGATGGTCAGCGCCCGGCGCTTGAGCTGCTCATAGCTCATGGCGAAGGGGTTGCCCCCGGTGAGGAAGACCCGCCGGGCGCGGGGGGTCCAGGCCTTGATCTCCGCCAGGTCCTCCTCCAGCTCCTCCAGGGGGGACAGCCGGAAGGGCTCGTCCCGGTAGAGGCCGCAGAAGCGGCAGCGGCGGTAGGTGCACCCGGCGGCGGCCTGGAGGATGACGGAGTGGGCCTCGTAGGGGGGCCGCCAGGTGCGGCCGGTGAAATGCACGGCGCGCTCCCTCCCCTCTACAGGTGGCGGAGGCCGGTCCGGTACTGCCGGAGCCGGTCCTCGCCGAGAGCGTCCGCGACCCGGTCCAGGGCGGCGAGCAGCTGCTCCCGCTGCTCCGGCAGCCGCCCTTGGAGCTGTACGGCGTTGGAGGCCCCCAGGGCGGCGAAGACTACCGGGATGTCCAGGCGCTCCACCAGGACCCGCAGCTCCCGGTACTTCTCCAGCTCCCCGGCCTCCTGCCAGCGGCCCTGCTGGATCTCCCGCCAGAGGGCCGAGTGGGGGCAGACGGTCAGCATGCTGGTCCCGATGCGCTGTGGGTGAAGCTGGTTGCAGAGGGCCGCCGTGGCCAAAGCCCCCTCCTCCCCCCGGCCCGCCCCGGAGACGCCGGCGAGGTAGAAGAAGCTGTAGCGGATGCCCGCCCGGTCCAGCCGCCGGCACTGGGTGAGGATGTCCTCCGGCCGGCAGCCCTTGTCCATGAAGGCCGGGGACTGGCCGTCCCCGGTCTCCACGCCGATGGTGATGCCGTCGTACCCGGCTTCCCCCAGGGCGGAGAGCTCCCGGGCGGTTTTGTCCGCCGTGTCCGTCACCCTGACGAAGCAGCCGATGGTCTCCGCCTCCGGCAGGTACCGGCGGATCAGGCCGGCGATCTCCAGCAGGCGGCCCGGCCGCAAAACGAAGGGGTTGGCCCCGGTGAGAAAGACCCGGCGGCGGCCTCCGGCAGCAGGGAGTCCGCCTGGCAGGGTGGCCGCCGGATGGTTCCTGTGAAATGCGTGGGATCATCTCTTTTTTGGATTTGCCCCAGCATAGCATGGCGGGCGGGAAAAGAAAAGTACAGTACTTTTTTGCAGTACCCCGGCCCCATAAAAGAGTTTACAAATTCTCCCTTGACGAACTCTGCCGGACGCGATAGGATAGACCCACAAGAAAGGGACGGAGGAATAGAGACATGGAACTCTCCCGTGAAACCATGAAGAAGCTGGCGGCGCTGATCGCCTTTGCGGTGCTGCTGCTGGTGGGGGCGCAGCATCTGGATGTGGTGCTGGCCGCCCTGCGCTTTCTGTGGGGCATCGCCGCGCCCCTGGCCGCCGGCGGAGCGCTGGCCTTTGTGCTGAACGTGCCCATGCGGTTTTTGGAGGGGAAGCTCTTCCGGCGGCCCAAGGGCGCGAAGGGGAAGCAGGTCCCCCCGGCACTGGCGCGGGCGGTCAGTCTGCTGCTGACCTTTGTGCTGCTGGCGGTGATTCTGGTGCTGCTGGTGTGGGTGATTGTGCCCCAGCTGGCCGAGAGCATACGGAGCCTGGGGGCCGTCGCCTCCGACGCCGCCGTCCGCCTGATCGCCTGGGGAGAGGAGCAGTTTGCCGCCTACCCGGAGATCGCCGCCTGGCTGGGCGGGCTGACGGTGGACTGGCGGGCCCTGCTGGAGAACCTGTGGAGCTTTCTCACCAGCGGCGTGGGCAGCGTGGTGAGCTCCACCATCTCGGTGACCATGGGGGTGTTCAGCGCCGTCAGCGCCGGCTTCATCTCCTTCATTTTCGCCATCTACCTGCTGCTGCAGAAGGAGCGGCTGGGCCTCCAGTGCCGCCGGGCCCTCTACGCGCTGCTGCCCCGCCGGTGGGCGGAGGGGACGGTGCGGGTGTGCGCGCTGAGCCAGCAGATTTTCTCCAGCTTCATCACCGGCCAGTGTGTGGAGGCGGTGATTCTGGGGGCCATGTTCTTCGCGTCCATGTCCCTGCTGGGGATGCCCTACGCCCTGCTGACCGGGTGTCTGATCGCGGTGACGGCGCTGATCCCCATTGTGGGCGCGTTCATCGGGTGCGCCGTGGGGGCGTTCCTGCTGCTGATGACCTCCCCCATGCAGGCGGCGGTGTTCGTGGTGCTGTTCCTGGTGCTGCAGCAGGTGGAGGGGAACCTCATCTACCCCCACGTGGTGGGCAATTCCGTGGGTCTGCCCTCCATCTGGGTGCTGGCGGCGGTGAGTATAGGCGGCAGCCTCATGGGCATCGCGGGCATGGTACTGTTCATCCCTCTGACCTCGGTGGCCTACACGCTGTTCCGCGAGCTGGTGAACCGCCGCCTGAAGGAGCGGGGCATCAAGGTCGAATAGAAAAAGAAGAGACCCCGGCGCGGCAATGCCGCGCCGGGGTCTCTCTGCGTGTGGAAACATTTATGCCAGCAGCATTCCCGCCGCGCCGAAGACCAGCAGCTGAAGGGGATAGAGCGCATAGAAGAGCCAGCCCGGCTCCTCCTCGCGCTCCCCGTCGTACCAGTGGACGAACACCATCCCCAGGGGGGCGGGGAAGTGGAGCAAGGTGATAAGGCTCCCCCCCAGCATCCACACCCACTTCCGGGAGCGGGCGAAGTGGAACAGCAGCACCAGCGCCAGCAGCAGGCCGCCCATGTAGATGCGCAGCAGCAGGGCCCACAGCAGGGCCGCCACGGACACCAGCCCCCGGAAGACGGCGTTTCCCGCCGGGGAGGGGAAGCGCCACATCTGCAAAATCTCCAGGGTAACGGCGCACAGCAGCAGCCCCCACACCGGATTCTGCACCTGCAGGTCCAGGAACCGCCCGCTCATGGCGAGGTCATAGGGGATCTCCGAGACCAGCGCGCACAGCGCCAGACGCACCAGCAGGCGCCGGTGGCCGGCGGCGCGGGAGAAGCCCTCATACAGCAGCTTGGCGTAGATGGGGACGGCCGGGGCGGAGGCCAGGGCGCACAGCACCGCCCCGGTGACCCAGCCCATGGCGTCCCCGCCGGGCTTCATGGCCTGGGCCAGCTGGTCCAGGGTCGTACCGGCGCCCAGGCCCAGGATCCCCCGCTGTAAAATTGCCGCGCTCAGGCTGCCCAGGCAGACCAGGAAAAAGCCGATCCAGTACAGCGCCGTCCCGGACAGGCGCGCCATGGGCACGCCGGGGCGGTAGAGGGGCAGTCTTCTGGCCATCAGGTCGCCTCCCTTTCCCGCCCGGCCGCGTGGGCCAGCAGCTCCGGGGTCCGGGACCAGTAGGTCCTGCCCCAGTGGGGGAAATCCCACTGCTCCATGTAGTCGTTGCACTCGTAGTCCACGTACCACAGCGTCCCCTCCCAGGGGATGAAGTTGGTGGGGAACCAGTCGATGTTCAGCCCCGCCTCCCGCAGCTTCTCCGCCATGGCCTCCGCCTGTACCGCGCACGCCGGCGGCAGGGCCTCCTCCAGCACCAGCTCATAGACCGTGGGGCCGGGGATGTAGGTCTTCACCAGCCGCTCCGC
This sequence comes from uncultured Oscillospiraceae bacterium, assembly GCA_910577915.1. Lineage (GTDB taxonomy): Bacteria > Bacillota > Clostridia > Oscillospirales > Oscillospiraceae > Pelethomonas. The sequence goes on along the minus strand of CAJTOM010000096.1, from coordinate 2,912 downwards.
CGCCCGATCTACGGCCAGCAGCTCCGGCAGGGGGATGTCCAGGGCCCGCAGCCGCTCGTAGTCCCGGAGTTCGGCGGCCAGCTTGTCGCCGAACTGGTAGTAGTCGCAGCGCTCGTGGTGAAGCTGCTTGACCACCACCGGCCCCAGGGGGCCCTCCGCCAGATAGGAGTATCCCCCCTTGCCCTTTCCCAGCAGGCGCAATATCCGATAGTCCGTGCCGTTCACCGCCAGGGATCGGGGGAGGGGAACGAAGTCCCGGATCACCCCCAGGGCGGGCAGGGCATTGCCGTCGAAGTCGAAGAGGGTCTGGTTGGCCCATTCGTGGCCCTCGGGGCCCCGCTCCCGGACGTACTCCCAGCCGGGCTGCTTGGCCCAGCCGGACCCCGGCACGGGAATCCAGGCGGGCTCCCACCAGAAAAAGCCCGTGCCCCGCCCGCCCGGCACGGCGGCGATGGCGGCCATCAGGTCCCGGATAAAGGCCGCCTGGCCGTCGGGGCTCATGGGGTAGGGGACTTTTTCCACCAGCTCGGGCCGGGTGGCGGGGCCCTTGCGCTGGTCCTCGCTCCGGCCCTCCCAGGCGGCAAAGCTGTCCATGGTGAAGCCCATGCTGGTCTCCGCCACCACCAGATCCTTTCCGTACCGGGGGGCGATGTCGTTCATGTTGGCGGACAGGTCCCCCAGGGTGCCGTGCCAGAAGGGGTAGTAGCTCAGTCCGATGACGTCGCAGTCCCCGCCCAGCCGGAAGTAGTGGTCAAACCACTCCCGGTACAGCTCGTGGCTGCCGCCGTTGTCCAGGTGGACCATCACCCTGGCCGCCGGGGCCTCCTCCCGGACGGCCTGGACCCCTGCGGTCACATAGCGGCAGATGGTCTCCCAGTTGGGCGCTCTGCCTGTGGGCCACAGCAGGCCGTTGGTCAGCTCGTTGCCCACCTGCACCATCTCAGGCTCCACGCCGGCGGCCCGGCAGGCGCACAGCACGTCCCTTGTATACCGGTAGACCGCCGCCTCCAGCCCCGCTTCATCCAGGTTTTGCCACGCCTTGGGCGTCGTCTGCTTGCCGGGGTCCGCCCAGAAGTCGGAGTAGTGCAGATCCAGCAGCCAGGACATGCCGGCATTTTTGGCGCGCCTGGCCAGAGTCAGCACCGCCGGCAGGTCGCACACACCCGCCCCGTAGTCGTTTCCCGCCCCGTCGTAGGGGTCGTTCCACAGCCGCAGCCGGACCCAGTTGACGCCATAGCGCCGGAATATGGCCAGCGCGTCCTCCGGCGCTGCGCCGTCCCGGAACAGGCCGCCGCAGCGCTCCACCTCCAGCAGGGAGGACAGGTCCGCTCCTTTGATAAATTCCATAGGGATACCTCGCTTTGTCCGTTTTTATGAGAACCTGTATGCACAGTCCCGCACGCCGTCCGGCGGGTTTTGCCCGCCGTTCCGCGTGAAATGCGCCTGTAATGCGCCGGGTATTCCTGCGGCAAGGGGCCCTGACCAGTGGGAGGGCCCCTTGTCCGGCCGGCATTTTCAACGACGAATACCGGTTCTTACTATACCGCATCCGCGCCCAGGGCGCAACAGGAATTTGCCTCTTTCGGAAAAAGCGCTGATTTTCTGCCAATCCCTTCCGGTTCAGCCGGTACGCGAAAATTCCCCGGAAAAGCGCTCGTTATTTGCTGCGGGCGCTTTATGCAGCAATGAAAGGGGACGCGCCGCTTGAGAGGTTCCCGGTTCAGCTTTCCGTGCGGCGGAGCAGGGAGGGGAGGTGCTCTCGGTAGTAGGCGTTGATATTCTGCACCCGGTCCCAGATCTGCTCGTCAAAGAAGATGCCGCCCAGCTGGGCGATCATGCTCTCCGTGTACTGGCGCAGGTCTGTATAGAACAAATCGGTCATGTCGTAACAGATATACTGCGCATCTTCGTAAATTTGATAGGCCTCCATCTCCTCGAAGGGGATGAGCTGGCCCCGGACAAAGGCGCAGGCCTGGGGGGTCTCCGCGCCGGCGGCCTCGTAGATGAACAGGTAGCGCAGCGGCAGGTCCGCGCCGCCGTCAGCTTCGCCCTCCCGCTGGGGGAGATAGGCGCTGATTACCAGGGCCCGGTCGGCGTCGGAGGAGCCGATGATCTTGCCATAGCCGTCCAGAGCGCGGCGGTGAAGGCCGGTCAGCTGGAGCTGACTGTCCTGGGGCAGGGCGGGGTCGAAGACGACGGGGCCGGCGGGGTCCCCGACCGTCAGGTCCAGGGGGGAGACGGGGGAGATCACGCCGCCCGGCGCCTGCTCCAGCAGCTGGCCGCACAGGGCCAGGTACGCCTCGTTCTGCTGCCGGCGCTGGTCTATATCCGGGGGACAGGTCTCGAAGTAGGGCCGCAGCGCCTGGGGGATGCCGGCCGGAAGGGCCGGGGCCGCACCGGCGGGGGCGGCGGGAGCGGGGTCTTCACGGGCGGCGGGGACGGGATCCGCAAAGGCGACGGGGCACATCCAGTCCTGTCCGAAGGTGAAGTCGTTGTTGGTCAGAAGAAGGTAGTAGTGGTCCTCCTCCGGGAGGGGGGTCTCCAGCTGGGCCAGGTCGTAGGCCTGGGAGAGATCCACGGTCATGGCGGCGCTGGTCCCGGCCGGTACCTCCCGATTGCGGAAGACGATCCGCTCCGAGAGGGGCGCGACCTCCTGGCCGGTGCTCCAGCGCATCAGCTTCAGGACCGGCTGGAAGCACAGGTCCACCTCCGAGCGGTTCTCCACGTGGATGGAGACCACGCCCGCCCCCTTGTAGACGGCGGACAGGGCCAGATCGTCCCCCGACAGGGAGGAGAACAGGCGTACCGCCGAGGCGGTCATGACCAGCACGCCCGCCAGGGCCGCCGCCCCTTCGATGATCCATGCCAGGATGGCGGGGCCTGCGTTCTCAAAAAGATAATCCGCATAGTTC
>CAJTOM010000095.1 GCA_910577915.1 uncultured Oscillospiraceae bacterium | reverse complement strand
TTGTTTTGCGCCCGAGGCTAGGTCTGGTTGGGCTAAATTGGTGCGGGCCGCTTACTTGGACTTCTGCGTCTGTTTGGGAGTGTTCTCAGGGGAGTGCCAATACCTGGAGGAACAAACTGCGGTGCCTCTCTAACATGCGCCGCAGGAAGAGGTACAGGCTCCTTTTTGAGGATTTACGCGAATCTTCCAATAGTGCGTTCCTCTATTGCTGGCTCTCCCCCTTTAAAAGGCCGGCAGGCGGAGTTCTTCAAGTACCAAGCCCCTAGATCAGAACCCCGAAGGATTTGCTCATTCACGTGGCACCCAATCTATCAAAGATTCCACCCAATCCCCCGCAAATCCCCCGCCGAGGCGGCGCGACCGAAGGGAGGCCCCGAGAGGGAGGTCTGGAACCCCCGGTTCCAGCGATTTTTTGGTTACTTTTTGTTCGCACAAAAAGTAACCGCAGGGCGTGGGGGCGCGTAGCCCCCATAAGCTGTAGGGCTGCAGCCCAGCCCCCCTCGCGCCCGGAGGGCGCGACGCTTACTCTGCCAGCTCCCTCTCCCTCATTTCTCTCCCCACCGTCGCCATCATGGTGAGATAACAAATCCCCCCGCCGACAACATCACTCACCGGCTCCGCCGCAAATACGCCGGCGGGCCCCCAGAAGCGGGGAAAGACCAGCATCAGCGGCATGACCAGGACCACCTTCCGCCACAGAGAAAAAAACACCGCCTGCTTCGCCCGGCCCAGGGCTACAAAAGTATTCTGCCCGATCATCTGGAAGCTCATCATCACGTAGGCCGCGTAGTAGATCCGCATGGTTTTGACGCCTACCTCCAAAAGGGCCGGGTCGTCGTTGAACAGCAGTATGAACACGCCGGGGAAGGCCAGCAGCAGCAGCCACACTACCACGTTATACGCCAGACAGGACACCGTCAGAAAACGGATGCTCTCCCGCACGCGGCCGTACCGCCCCGCGCCGTAGTTGTAGCCCAGCACCGGCTGGGCCCCCTGGGTCAGGCCCCGAATGGGCTGGAAGACAATCTCCCGGACGGAGGTGATGGCGGTCATGGCCGCCACGTACAGATCCCCCGTGCCGGAGGGCGCGCCGTAGCTCTGGAGCTGGGCGTTGCCGATGGCCTGGACCAGGCTGTTGGTGACCGAGAAGGTAAAGCCCGTGAGGCCCAGGCCGCACACCCGGCGCAAAATGGGCCCGTCCAGCCCCAGACTCCCCCGGTCCAGGCGCAGAATGGCCCGCCGCCCCGTGAGAAAGGCCAGCACCCAGGCGGCGGAGCAGACCTGGGCAATCACCGTAGCCAGCGCCGCCCCCCGGACGCCCATGCCCAGAACAAAAATAAAGAGGGGGTCCAGAATCAGGTTGATCACCGCCCCCAGCAGCGTGGTCATCATGCCCGTCCTGCCGAAGCCCTGGGCGTTGATGAAGGGGTTCATCCCCAGACCGATCATCACCGGGATGGTGCCCGCCAGGTAGATGAGCAGGTAGCTCCTGGCGTGCTCCACCGTGTCGGGGCTGCCCCCCACCAGGTAGAGAAAGGGCTCGTGAAAGAGGTAAAACACCGCCGTCAGCGCCGCCCCCAGCAGCAGAAGGAAGGTGAAGCTGACCCCCATGATCCGGCTGGCCCGGCCCTCGTCCCCCTCCCCCCGGGCGATGGAGCACAGGGGCGCGCCGCCGGTGCCGCAGAGGTTGGCAAAGGCGGTGATGATATAGGTCACCGGCATCACCAGGCCGATGCCGGTGAAGGCGTCCCGCCCGATGGCGTCGATGTGGCCGATAAACGCCCGGTCCACCACGTTGTAGAGCACCACCGTCAGCTGGGCCACCGTCAGGGGGATGGCCAGGGAGAGAATGTTTTTGGGGATGCTGCCCTGGGAGAAGTCGTTTTTCCGCCGCGATTCCATAGGGGCCTCCTCGTCGTTGTTGGTCGCTTCTATTGTAGGACGGTTGGAGGAGAAATGCAAGGGGGAAGGGGATTTTTTCGGGGCGGGCCGGCAAAATGCCGGCCAAAACAGCGAAACAGCCGGAATTTTCCTCTTGACAGCGGGTTTTTCTCTGTGCTATAATCCCACCCAAGCGAACATACCTCAAATGCGTGGATGGCGTTATGTCCCGCTGTGGACGCTCTCAGAGAACCGGCGGTCGGTGCGAGCCGGGGAGCGGCGGCGGGTCGGCTGGCGCCGGAGCGGGACGCCCCAACGAGCTGCTTTCCAGTAGGGCGTCACGGGTTTGCCTCCGTTATCCGGGCAGGGGCTTGTCTGAGCCCTTTGAGCGCGCGCAGGTTCCTGCGCGAAGCCGGGTGGTACCGCGGTAATTGTTTTATCGTCCCGGGAGCAGTCTCTGCTCCCGGGGCTTTTTCTGTCCCGGAGCAGACACAACCAGCCACAAAAAGGAGAATAACTGCCATGAGAACTGTTCAGATCGCCGACATCACCCTCCGCCAGGCCGGCGGGGACCGGGCCCTGAGCTTCAAGGAGCGGGTGGAGATCGCCCGCACCCTGGACCGGCTCCAGGTGGACGCCGTGGAGCTGCCCCCCATCCTGGACGCCAGGGCCGGCGCGCTCAGCAACAAGACCATCGCCTCCGTGGTGTCCTCCGCCCGCCTGTCGGCGGCGGCGGGGCTGACGGAGGAGAGCGTGGAGCTGACCTGGGAGAGCGTCAGGGGGGCCCGGAAGCCCGGCCTGCACATCCTGCTGCCCGCCTCCCCGGTCCAGATGGAGTACATGTGCCACAAAAAGGGGCCTGCCATGCTGGAGCTGGCCCGCGCCCTGGTGGGCAGGGCCCGGTATTTCACCGAGCAGGTGGAGTTCTCCGCCCTGGACGCCACCAGGGCGGAGCCGGAGTTCCTCCATCAGCTCCTCTCCGCCGCCCTGGAGGCCGGGGCCTCCGCCGTCACCGTGTGCGACTCCGCCGGCATTATGACCCCCGGCGAGTGCGCCGGCTTCATCCGCTCCCTGTACGAGGCCGTGCCCGGCCTGGAGAAGGTCCTGCTGGGGGTGGAGCTGTCCGACGGGCTGCACATGGCCTCCGCCTGCGCCGCCGCCGCCCTGGACGCCGGGGCCGGACTGGTGAAAACCGCCATCGCCCCCATGGACGCGCCCACCACGGAGCACTTCGCCGCCTACCTCTCCGCCCGGGGGGAGAGCCGGGGCCTGCGCTGGAACCTGCGGACCACGGAGCTCAGCCGGGCCGCCGCCCAGCTCCGGTGGCTGCTCCAGAGCCAGCGCAGCAGCGGCTCCCCCTTCGACAGCGGGGTGGACGACGGCGCGCCCGCCGTGTGCCTCACCGCCGGGGACGACATCGGCGAGATGGTGAAGGTGGTGCGCCACCTGGGCTACGACCTCACGGAGGAGGACAACGCCAGGGTCTACGAGGCCTTCCAGCGCATCGCCTCCAAAAAGCACTTCGTCAGCACCCGGGAGCTGGACGCCATCGTGGCCTCCACCGCCATGCAGGTGCCCTCGGTCTACCGCATCGTCACCTACGTCATCACCTGCGGCAGCGCCGCCTCCGCCATGGCCAGCCTCACCCTGGAGAAGGACGGGGAGCGCCAGCAGGGGGTGTGCGCCGGGGACGGCCCCATCGACGCCGCCTTCCTGGCCATTGAGCAGATCATCGGCCACCACTACGAGCTGGCGGACTTCCAGATCCAGACCGTCACCGAGGGCCGGGAGGCCATGGGCTCCGCCCTGGTGAAGCTGCGCTCCGGCGGGAAGCTGTACTCCGGCAGCGGCATCTCCACCGACGTCATCGGGGCCAGCATCCGGGCCTACATCAGCGCACTGAACAAGATTGTCTACGAGGAAACGTGATATGAAAGCTGCATTTTCCATTAAATACTGGAACGCCCTGGACTGGGCCCAGGCCTGTCAGGCCGCCGCCGGCGCCAAGCTGAGCGGCCTGGAGATCGACAGCGTGCGAAACCCCGTTCTCACCACCCGGAACAGCCCCACCAATCCCGAGCTGGCCGCGGCGGCCCGCCGCCAGCTGGCGGCCAGGGACCTGTCGGTCCCCTGCGTGGGCACGGCGGCGGACCTCATGGGCCAGGAGGCGGAGGACGAGATCCCCGCCGCCATCGAGACCGCGGCCAATCTGCTGGTCCCCCACGTGGTGCTCCACACCGTGTGTGCGGACGGGCAGGCCGTCACCGCCCGCCTGGCCCCCTTCGCGGCTGCCGCCGCGAAGGCCGGCGTGACCCTGCTGCTGGAGAGCACGGGGGCCCTGGCGGACACCAAAAAGCTGGTGGAGGTGCTGGACTACTTCGCCTGCGACCACCTGGCCGCCTGCTGGAACGCCCACAGCACCTGCCTGATGCAGGGGGAGACGCCGGAGCAGACCATCACCAACCTGGGGGCCTACGTCCGGCACGTGCGCATCACCGACGGCACGGCCCTGGGCGGGCCGGAGCTCACGGGCGAGGGGGAGCTGCCCCTCCAGGCGCTGATGAACGCCCTGCGCAGCGTCAACTACGACGGCTTCGTCTCCCTGGTCTGGGACCCCTCCTGGGTGACGGGGCTGGACGACGCGGAGATGATCCTCACCCACTTCGCCGTCTGTATGGCCGGCTTCCAGCGGCAGACCCGGCGGAAAAACCTCTATTTCAACGCCGCCGGCACCGGGCAGTATGTGTGGAAAAAGGACGTCGTCATCGACTGCACCTTCCCCCAGGTGCTTGACAGAATGGTGGAGGAGTTCCCGGATCAGTACGCCTTCAAGTACACCACCCTGGACTACACCCGCACTTACGCCCAGTTCCGGGACGACGTGGACCAGTTTGCCCGCTCCCTCATCGCCCTGGGGGTCAAGAGCGGCGACAAGGTGGCCGTCTGGGCCACCAACGTGCCGGCCTGGTTCATCACCTTCTGGGCCGCCACCAAGATCGGCGCGGTGCTGGTCACCGTCAACACCGCCTACAAGATCCACGAGGCGGAGTACCTGCTGCGCCAGTCCGACACCCACACCCTGGTGATGATCGACAGCTACCGGGACAGCCGCTACGCCGAGATCATCGCCGAGCTCTGCCCCGAGCTGGAGACGGCCCAGCCGGGCAGGCCCCTCCACTGCAAGCGGCTCCCCTTCCTGCGCAACGTCATCACCGTGGGCTACCGGCAGGCCGGGTGCCTGACCTGGGAGGAGGCGGCGGCCCTGGCCGGGAAGGTCTCTCTCCAGGAGGTCCGCCGCCGGGCGGCGGCGGTGGACGCGCACGACGTGGCCAACATGCAGTACACCTCCGGCACCACCGGCTTCCCCAAGGGAGTCATGCTCACCCACTACAATGTGGTCAACAACGGCAAGTACATCGGCGACCACATGGACCTCTCCACCGCCGACCGGATGATGATCCAGGTGCCCATGTTCCACTGCTTCGGCATGGTGCTGTCCATGACCGCCTCCATGACCCACGGCGCCACCATGTGCCCTCTGCCCTACTTCTCCCCCAAGCCGGCCCTGGCCTGCGTCAACCAGGAGCGGATCACCACCTTCAACGGCGTGCCCACCATGTTCATCGCCATGATGAACCACCCGGATTTCTCCAAGACCGACTTCTCCCACATCCGCACCGGCATCATGGCCGGGGCCAACTGCCCACCGGAGCTGATGCGCAAGGCCGCCGACGTGATGAACATGAAGCAGATCATCTCCGTCTTCGGCCAGACGGAGGCCTCCCCCGGCTGCACCATGAGCAGCTTCGACGACCCCCTGGACGTGCGCACGGAGACCGTGGGCAGCCGGTTCGCCAACGTGGAGTGCAAGATCATCGACCCGGACACCGGGGAGGAGTGCCCCAGGGGGGTCAGCGGCGAGTTCGTGGCCAGGGGGTACAATATTATGAAGGGCTACTACAAGATGCCCTCCGCCACCGCCGAGGCCATCGACGCCGAGGGCTGGCTCCACTCGGGCGATCTGTGCTGTGAGGACGAAAACGGCAACTTCAAGGTCACCGGCCGGCTCAAGGACATGATCATCCGGGGGGGCGAGAACATCTACCCCAGGGAGATCGAGGAGTTCATCTACACCAGCCCCAAGGTCCGGGATGTGCAGGTCATCGGCGTGCCGGACGAGCAGTACGGCGAGGAGATCATGGCCTGCGTCATCCTGCGGGAGGGAGAGACCATGACGGAGCAGGAGCTGAAGGACTTTGTCCTCTCCCACATGGCCAAGCACAAGGTCCCCCGGTACGTGGACTTCGTGGACGCCTTCCCCATGAACGCGGCGGGGAAGATTCTCAAGTACAAGATGCGGGAGGAGGCCGCCCAGCGGCTGGGCCTGACGAAAAAGCCGGGCTGAGACCGTCCCCGCGAGACAGCATACGGGAGGAGCCCCACGGAAATGTGGGGCTCCTCCCGGCATTTTCAGCCAAACAGGCTGGGCAGGCTCTCCGCGTATGGCGGGTTACTCCAGGGCGGGAATCTCCCGCACCACCCGGCGGATGTCCAGCACCAGGCCGCCAGCGGCGGCGGGGGCGAAGCCGTACTTGGCGAAGTAGGCCGCCAGCTCCGGAGGGCAGGCGAGGACCAGAGTCTCCCGGTTCTGCCTCCGAGCGAACTGCACCGCCTGGCCCAGCAGCTGCACGCCGTAGTGCCGGCCCCGCTGGGCGGGGAGAATCCGGTAGTCCGTCACCCGCAGGGCCGACCGCTCCAGGGACATGGACACCTGGCCCGCCGGGGTCTCGCCGGCGAGGGCCTCCACGGTGCGGCCGGCATCGTCCTCCCGGAGGGTGCGGAACCACAGGCCGGGCTCAGTGGCGGCGTCGCCCTTGTGCCAGCTCTGGCGGCGGAAGGTGGACAGCTGGGCGGGGACGTGGCCGGCATCGTCCCGGAAGACCACCCGGACCCGGTCCCCGTCCACCTCCAGCAGACTCACGGCGGTGTTGTCCCCGTGGCCGGTGGCGCCGGTCTGCTCCAGGCTCATACCCTCCAGGGCCCCCAGCAGGGTGCGCAGGGCGGCCCCGTGGCTGGCGGCGGCGACGGTCTGGCCGGGGCACTCGGCGGCCATCTGCCGGACAGCGGAGAGCATCCGCTCCCGGACCTGGGAGAAGGTCTCGGCCCCCCGGACGCGCCAGAGGTCCGGGCGCTTGTTGAAGTCGATGTACATCTGGGGGTCCATGCGCTGGATGTCCCCCCAGCTCATCTGCTCCCATGCGCCCAGCCGGATCTCCCGCAGCAGGGGCAGGGGGCGGAAGGGCAGATTTCTGGGGACGTACAGGGCGGAGGCGGTGGTGCGGGTCCTGGTGAGGTCGCTGCCATAGACGGCGTCAATGCGCTCCTCCCGGAACCGCTCCCGCAGGCAGGCCAGCTGGCGGTAGCCCTGGGGGGTAACGGTGCTGTCGTACTGACCGTGGGCCACCCGGAAAAGATTGCCTTCGGCCTCGGCATGGCGGACTAAAAAGATTTTTGTGGTCATAGATGGCGGTCCTTTCTTCGCCGCCTCCGGCGGCGAGGGGTG
>CAJTOM010000094.1 GCA_910577915.1 uncultured Oscillospiraceae bacterium | reverse complement strand
ACCCCCGGTTCCAGCGATTTTTTGGTTACTTTTTGTTCGCACAAAAAGTAACCGCGGGGCGTGGGGCCGCGTAGGCCCCATAAGCTGTAGGGCTGCACCGCAGCCCCCTCCGGCGATCAAATCTCCCGAACTACAGCGCACTCCACACCGCCAGCGCATTCACCATCCCATGGAGCAGCACGCTGCCCCACAGATTCTCAGACCGCTCATAGACCCATGCCATCACCAGCCCCGGCGCCACGTACTGGAGCATCACCGGCAGATAGGCCAAATTGTGCTGTAAAACCACAAACTGCCAGACATGCATGCCCGCAAACAGGAGGCTGGAGGCCAGATAGGCCGCCGCCCGGCTGTACTCCCGCAGGTTCCCGAACACGTACCCCCGGAACAGGGCCTCCTCCACCACGGGGGCCAGAAACACCACAATGAGAATCGTCGTGCGGGGTGCGTCGCCCATCCTGGCCAGAATGGCCTGGTCGTTCAGGTTCACCTGCCCGCCGGCCGCCATGCGCAGTATCCGCCAGCTCAGCTCGTTGATCCCGTAGAAGGCCACCAGTCCCAGCCCCACGTTCCCCAAAGTCCGCCAGGCGTGGTCAAAAAACGCCCTGGTGGTCCGGCCGAAGTAGCCCCAGAGGGCCGCCGCGGTCAGCGCGAAGAGGATGTAGTAGTAAGCCGCATCCCGCACGTCCTCCCCCAGAGAGAGGGCGAACAGCCGCTCGATCCCGTCAAACAGGGGCTCCGCCGTCAGGGGCAGCACCACCAGATACAGCGCCAGCGCCGCGCCCCCCAGGATGATCTCCGTCCGCGTCATGTCCGTGCCGGTTCTTCTTCTCGCCATGGCCGGTCCCTCCTTATCGTTTTGCGCCGTATTATGACAGCTTCTGCTTGAGCTCGTAGAGCAGCCCCATGGCCTCGATGGGGGTCAGGGTGTCCGGCTGTGTGCGGCGGAGGCGGTCGATGACCTCCGCCTCCCCCAGCGCCTCCAGGCTCACCTGCTCGCTCTTGGGGGCGGCCAGCAGGGGCGGCGTCCGCCCGGACTGATGCTCCAGGTCCTTCAGGATGGTCCGGGCCTTTTTCACCACCGTCTCCGGAAGGCCCGCCAGCTTGGCCACCTCGATGCCGTAGCTGCGGTCCGCCCCGCCGGGGACGATCTTGCGCAGGAAGACCAGGTCGTCCCCCCGGCTCTTGATGGCGATGCTGTAGTTTTTCACCCCGCTCAGGGTGTTCTCCAGCTCCGTGAGCTCGTGGTAGTGGGTGGCAAAGAGAGTCTTGGCCCCCAGCCTGCGGCTGCAGTGCTCCAGCACCGCCTGGGCGATGCTCATGCCGTCGAAGGTGCTGGTGCCCCGGCCGATCTCGTCCAGAATCAGCAGGCTCCGGCCGGTGGCATGCTTGAGGATGTCCGCCACCTCGGTCATCTCCACCATAAAGGTGGACTGCCCCGCGCTGAGGTCGTCGCTGGCCCCGATGCGGGTGAAGATGCGGTCCACCACGCCGATGCGGGCGGCCCTGGCGGGCACGAAGGAGCCGATCTGGGCCATGAGGGTGATGAGGGCCACCTGGCGCATATAGGTGGACTTGCCCGCCATGTTGGGCCCGGTGATGATGGCCACCCGGTTCTCCCGCTCCCCCATGTAGGTGTCGTTGGGGACGAAGAGGCTGTCTTTGAGCACCCGCTCCACCACCGGGTGGCGGCCCTCGTGAATCTCGATCACGCCGCTCTCGTCCACCTCGGGCCGGCAGTAGCGGCCGCGCACCGCCGCCGCCGCCAGGGAGCACAGGGTGTCCAGCGCCGCCACCGCCGCCGCCGCGGCCTGGACCCGGCCCATCTGGGCCCCCACCTGCCCCCTCAGCTCCTGGAAGAGGTCGTACTCCAGGCCCGTGGCCCGGTCGCTGGCGGTGAGGACGGTGTTTTCCAGCTCCTTGAGCTCCTGGGTGATGTAGCGCTCGCAGTTGGCCAGGGTCTGCTTGCGGATGTAGGTCTCCGGCACCTGGCTGTAGTAGGACTTGCTGACCTCGATATAGTACCCGAACACCTTGTTATAGCCCACCTTCAGGCTTTTGATGCCGGTTTTTTCCTTCTCCCTGGCCTCCACCTCGGCGATGACGTTCTTCCCCCCGCTGAGGATGCCCCGCAGCCGGTCCACCTCCCCGTCGTAGCCCGGCCGGATGAAGCCCCCCTCCCGCACGGAGAAGGGCGGCTCGTCCACAATGGCCCGGCACAGCAGCTCGTACACGTCCTCCAGGGTGTCCAGCCCCTCCGCCAGCTCCCGCAGCAGGGGGGCGGTCAGGGGGGCCAGCTGGGCGCGCAGGCCGGGCAGGCGCTCCAGGGAGGCCCGGAGGCTGGCCATGTCCCGGCCCCCGGCGCTGCCGTAGACCACCCGGCCGATGAGGCGCTCCATGTCGTTGATGCCCGACAGGACCGCCGTCAGCTCCTCCCGGGCCACGGCGTCCCGCACCAGCTCCTCCACGGCCCCCAGCCGCCGCCGGATGGCGGCCACGCTCAGAAGGGGCCGCTCCAGCCAGGAGCGCAGCAGCCGGGCGCCCATGGCGGTCCTGGTCCGGTCCAGTACCCACAGGAGGCTCCCCCGCTTCTCCTTGCCCCGCAGGGTGGCGGTGAGCTCCAGATTCCGGCGGGCGTTCAGATCCAGCTCCATAAACCGGCCCTGCTCGTAGTACTCCAGATCCTTGATGTAGCTCAGATCCGTCCTCTGGGTCTCGTACAGGTACCCCAAAAGCCCCCCCAGGGCCAGCAGAGCGGCGGGGCGGGGGACCTGCCCGGCGGCCTCCCGGCCGTACTGGCGCTCCACCTGCCGGGTGCAGGCCTCCAGCTTAAAGCAGGCGGCGGGGCGCGCCTCGGCCCGGCAGCGGAACTTCTCTCCCAGCAGGTCCCCCAGGGCCCCCTCCGCCGCCGCTCCGGGGCTCAGCACCGCCTCGGCGGGGGAGAAGCGGCCCAGCTCGTTGACCACGTGCTCCAGCCGCTCGGCGCCGGAGAAGGCGGTGGCGTGGGTCCTGCCGGTGGTCACATCGCAGAAGCACACCCCGGCGCTCTCCTCGTCCAGGTAGATGCCGCAGATATAGTTGGCCTGGCTCCCCTCCAGCATGGAGCTGTCCACGGTGCCGGGGGTGACCACGCGGATGATGTCCCGCTTCACCAGCCCCTTGGCGGCGGCGGGGTCCTCAGTCTGCTCGCAGATGGCCACCTTGTAGCCCTTGGCGATGAGCCGGGCGATGTACCCCTCGCAGGAGTGGTAGGGCACGCCGCACATAGGGGTGCGCTCCTCCTCGGGCCGGGAGCGGTCCCGGCTGGTCAGGGTGAGGTCCAGCTCCTGGCTGGCCAGGACGGCGTCCTCGTTGAACATCTCGTAGAAGTCCCCCAGCCGGAAGAAGAGGATGGCATCCTTGTTCTCCTCCTTGATTTTCAGGTACTGCTGCATCATCGGGGTTGTCTCAGGGGGCATCACCGTTTCCTCCTTCATGTCTTCTGCGGGGGCGCGTATATAATGAATATGTGTATTATACGCTTTTTTACCGCATCTTGTCAATTCCCGCGGCGGGCGGCGCAGAAGGCCGCCTCAAATAAGGCGGGCCGTCTCTTTGGACGGCCCGCCGCAGTCATTTCTTCGGTTTTCGCTCCCTGCACACCAGCTCGTCCAAGCTGAGGTCGTAGAAGTCCGCCAGGGCAATGAGCGTGGACAGCGGCGGCTCCCGCTGCCCGCGTTCATAATACTGGTATGTCCGCAGGGCAATTTCTGCCATATCTGCGACGGCCTGCTGTGAAAGCCCCTGTGACAGTCTTAATTCCAACAGATGTTTCGGGAAGGTCATAAGTCCTCTTTCCTTGTTGACAAGCACAATTGTGCATGCTATAATATGGCCACTATAGAGCACGTTTGTGCTTGGTAACATATGTGAGGAAATATCATGGAACTACATCAGCTTCTCTACCAGTACATACAGGAGAACAAGCTCCCCCAGTACCGCGAAAGCGAGGAATACCAAACGGCCCGCGCCGCCTGCCGGGCGGCGGAGGCCAGGCTGACGGACCGTCTGACGGACCCCCAGCGCCGTCTGTTCGCCGCCTACCAGGAGGAGGCCTGCCGCCTCGACGGCCTGGAACAGTACCGGCTTCTCCGGGAGGCCCTGTCCCTCCACCGGGAGTTGCTGGAGCTCTGAGGCTACTCCGCCTCGCCGAACAGGGCCCAGGTGTTGCTGCCGGTGATCCGGGCCTGTACATACCGCCCGATGAGGGAGGCGTCCCCTCTGAGGTGGACCAGCCGGCCGCCGTGGGTGCGGCTGGAGAGGGGCCACTGGCTGTCGCCGCTCTCCCCGTCCACCAGGACCCGGAGGGTTTTGCCCACGTAGGACCGGTGGCGCCGGCCGGAGATGCGGTTCTGCTCGTCCAGCAGCCGGTCGAACCAGACCTGCTTCTCCTCCCGGGAGGCGGGGTCGGGGAGCCGGGCCGCCGGCGTGCCCGGCCGGGGGGAGTAGATGAAGGTGAACAGGGCGTCGTACTCCACCTCCCGGATGAGGGACACGGTCTCCATGGCCTCCTCCTCGGTCTCCCCGGGGAAGCCGATGATGATGTCGCTGGTGAGCACCAGATCCGGCATGGCGCGCCGGGCGGCGCGGACCTTCTCCAGGTACTGCTCCCGGGTGTAGCCCCGGTTCATGGCCCCCAGGACCCGGCTGCTGCCGGACTGGACGGGCAGGTGGAGCTGCCGGGCCACGTGGGCGCAGGAGGCCATGGCGGCGAAGAGCTTCTCCCCGGCGTCCTTGGGGTGGCTGGTCATAAAGCGGATGAGGTAGTCGCCGGGGATCCTGTCGATCTCGCCCAGCAGGTCCGCGAAGTCCATGGGGGTCTCCAGGTCCTTGCCGTAGGAGTTCACGTTCTGGCCCAGCAGGGTGATCTCCCGGCAGCCCGCCTCCACCAGCTCCCGGACCTCGTCGAGGATGCAGCCGGGCTCCCGGCTCCGCTCCCGGCCCCGGACGTAGGGGACGATGCAGTAGGAGCAGAAGTTGTTGCACCCGTACATGATGGAGACCCAGGCCTTCACCCCGCTCTCCCGGACCACCGGCAGCCCCTCGGCAATGGAGCCGTGCTCGTCGGCGACGGAGAAGACCCGTTTTTTTTCGGTATACACGCCGTAGAGCAGCTCCGGGAGCCGCCACAGGGCCTGGGGCCCGAAGACCAGGTCCACATGGCGGTAGGAGGCCCGGATCTTCTCCGCCACCTCCGGCCGCTGGGCCATGCAGCCGCACAGGCAGATGACGCACTCCGGCCGCTCCTCCTTGACGTGGACCAGCTGGCCCACCACGCCGAAGACCTTCTTCTCCGCGTTCTCCCGGATGGCGCAGGTGTTGACGAGGATGATGTCCGCCAGCCGGGGGTCCTGGGTAAAGCCGCAGCCCATCTCCCGCAGCATGCCCATCATGCGCTGGCTGTCCGCCACATTCTGCTGGCAGCCGTAGGTGTCCACCATAGCCAGGGGCCGGCGGTCCCCGGCCAGCAGGGCGGCCATGCGCCGGGTATAGGTCCGCTGGCGCTCCAGCTCGCCGGCGGGAATGACGACTTGTGTTCTGTCCAAGGGCGTTCTCCTTGTTTTCTCATAAATATCTGAGTGCATTATAGCGCGGATAGGGGAAAAAGGCAAGGCTTTGGGCAGAAAAAGCCCGGCGGGGAATCCGGTGCGCCCAGACCGCCCTTCCCCGGGCGCTGGGGGTGACGTTTCGGCGTTTTTTCCCGGACTGTCCGGCCCCTTTGACAAAAAAGAATAAAACTCCGAAAAAAGTGACCCGCCCTGCCGCCGCCATAACGGGTGTGAACCCGCCCCCAACCGCCGATGTCCACGGGGTTTTACACATTATCCACAGAGTTTTCCACATCGTTATGTCAACAAGCTTTTACCGGAAAAGTTTGGGCGCCCCTCCGCACCCCTAACCGTTTTTCACACCGGGCGGGGCAGGGCCGCCCGCCGGGGCGGCATGACCGTCTTCCAGGGGCGGATTTTCCCCGCTCCAAGCGGCAGGCGGAGGGCCGCCGCCCTCCGCCTGTCTACCTCTTCAGCTTCTGCCACTCGCTGACGGCCAGCTGGTCGCAGCGGTTGTTGTAGGGGTTCTCCGCGTGGCCCTTCACCCAGTGGGTGCGGACCTGATGAACCTGGCACAGATCCAGCAAAAGCTCCCAGAGGTCCGGGTTCAGGGCGGGCTTCTTGTCGCTTTTGACCCAGCCCTTGGCCCGCCAGCTCCTGGCCCAGCCCTTGGAGAGGGCGTCGATGACATACTTGCTGTCGGAGTACAGCTCCACAATACAGGGCTCTTTCAGCGCCTGCAAAGCGCGGATGACGCCGGTGAGCTCCATGCGGTTGTTGGTGGTGTCCGCTTCGCCGCCGGACATCTCCCTGGTGTGGGGCCCGTACTGCAAAATCGCCCCCCAGCCGCCGGGACCGGGGTTCCCGGAGCAGGCGCCGTCGGTATAGATGGTAATGGTTTTCATAGCTCCTCCCCTGGAAAGAATGGGCGCGCAGCGGCCAACCAAGGCCGCTTGCGGAAGAGTAGCATACCCCATTTGCGCGCCTTTGTCAATATCCGGCCTGCCGCCGCCCGCACCTCCTTCCCCCCAGGGACCGCGGCCCGCCGCCTCCGTTTTCCGGAAGTGCCGGCGGGCCGGCCTCCTTCGTCCCTGCGCCGGCGGCCATTCCCCCCCCCCATTCTCCGCCCATTCTTCCCCAACTTGCCCAATGATTCCCCCCTTCTCCGGGCCCCGCTTTGAAGATTTTGCCCATTTCATCTATTTCTGCCGCTTCTCTCTTGCCTTTCTGGGGAAAACAGGGTAAAATAAGAACAGTCCAAGCTAAATACCCACTTTTCCACAAGGAGGAACATTATTGATGGAAACTTACGGATTGGAGCAATACGGTATCACCGGTATCCAGGAGATCGTGTACAACCCCACCTACGAGCAGCTCTTTGAGGCGGAGATGAACCCCGCTCTGGAGGGCTTCGAGAAGGGCCAGCTCACCGAGCTGGGCGCTGTCAATGTCATGACCGGCATCTACACCGGCCGCTCCCCTAAGGACAAGTTCATCGTCATGGACGAGAACTCCAAGGACACCGTGTGGTGGACCTCCGAGGAGTTCAAAAACGACAACAAGCCCGCCTCCCAGGAGGCCTGGGAGGCCTGCAAGGCCCTGGCCATCAAGGAGCTGTCCAATAAGAAGCTCTACGTGATGGACGTCTTCTGCGGCACCAACGCCGACACCCGCATGGCCATCCGCTTCATCATGGAGGTGGCCTGGCAGGCCCACTTCGTTAAGAACATGTTCATCGCCCCCACCGAGGAGGAGCTGAAGAACTTCAAGCCCGATTTCATCTCCTACAACGCCTCCAAGGCCAAGGTGGAGAACTTCAAGGAGCTGGGCCTCAACTCCGAGACCGCCGCCATCTTCAACATCACCTCCCGCGAGCAGGTCATCCTCAACACCTGGTACGGCGGCGAGATGAAGAAGGGCATGTTCTCCATGATGAACTACTACCTGCCCCTGAAGGGCATCGCCTCCATGCACTGCTCCGCCAACACCGAC
>CAJTOM010000093.1 GCA_910577915.1 uncultured Oscillospiraceae bacterium | reverse complement strand
CGCATCCCCCGTCCCGGCAGGGACTACCCCTCGCCGCCGGTCGGGCGGCGAAGAAGGAGGATCATTCCCATGTATGATATTAAAGCACTCTATGAGGCCGCCAGCGTCGCCGACGCTGTCCGCCTCCGTCTGGAGCATCCGGAGGCCCAGATTCTCGCCGGGGGGACCGACGTCCTCGTCCAGGTCCGGGAGGGCAAACGGGCCGGGAAGGAGCTGATCTCCATCTACGGCATCGACGCGCTCCGGGGCGTGGCCCTGGAGGCCGACGGAACCATCCGCATCGGGTCGCTGACCAGCTTCAGCCGCATTACCAAGGACCCCATTATCCAGAAATATATCAACGTCCTGGGCGAGGCGGTGGACATGGTGGGCGGCCCCCAGATCCGCAACGCCGGCACCATCGGCGGCAACACCTGCAACGGCGTCACCAGCGCCGACTCCGCCTCCACCCTCTTCGCCTGGGACGCCGTTGTGGAGCTGACCGGCGAGAAGGGCGTGCGGCGGCTGCCCATCGGGGACTTTTACCTCTCCGCCGGGAAGGTGGACCTCCGGCCCGACGAGATACAGACCGCCATCCTCATCCCCAAGATCAGCTACGAAAACTGCTTCGGCCACTACATCAAGTACGCCATGCGCAGCGCCATGGACATCGCCACCACCGGCTGTTCGGTGAACGTGGTGCTCAGCGGGGACAAGCGCTCCATCCTCCGGGCCCGGATCGCCTACGGCGTGGCGGGGCCCATCCCCATGCGCGCCCCCGCCGCCGAGGCCGCCGCCCAGGGCCGGCCCCTCACCCAGGAGACGGCGGACACCTTCGCCCGGGCGGTGCTGGAGGACATCCACCCCAGAGACAGCTGGCGGGCCAGCAAGGCCTTCCGGGAGCATATCGCCGTGGAGATGGCCCGGCGGGGCCTCATCGAATCGTGGAAGCTGGCGGGAGGTGTGATGGCATGAGCAGACAGTACAAATTGATTCACTGCACCATCAACGGCCGGGAGGTGGAGCAGATGGTGGACGTGCGCGCGTCCCTGACGGACCTGCTGCGCGGCGACTTCCGCCTCACCAGCGTGAAAAAGGGCTGTGAGGTGGGGGAGTGCGGGGCCTGCAACGTCCTCATCGACGGTGCGTGCTTCAACTCCTGCCTCTACCTGGCAGCCTGGGCTGACGGGAAGGAGATCCGCACCCTGGAGGGCCTCCTGGGTCCCGGCGGCGCGCTCAGCGACATCCAGCAGGCTTTCATTGACGAGGCCGCCATCCAGTGCGGGTTCTGCACGCCCGGCTTCATCATGACCGCCGTGGAGATTCTGGAGAGCGGCAGGGAGTACACCGACGACGAGCTGCGCAAGCTCCTCTCCGGCCACCTCTGCCGCTGCACCGGATATGAGAACATCCTCCGGGCGGTGAAAAAGACCATGCTGCAACGGCTGGGAAAAGAGACATAGAAAACGGGACCGGCGTCCGCCAGCCAAGGGGACGCCGGCCCTCCTATGTTCCGCTCCACCTGTCATCTCACTCCTCCATGTACTCCCGGTAGTCGCTCTCGCTGGCGAACAGGACCCAGCGTCCCTCCACATAGCCCATGTACCCGGCGCCGTTGTAGTATCCCTTCATCACTGCCGCTCCTTTCTGCTTCGTGTGCTGCTCTTTGCTTCTTCCTATAGTATACAGCACAAATAGTCCGAAAATCCGGACAGTAACTCTGCCGGACACCCCCTGCGCTTCTCCGCCCCGTTTCCCCCACTTTCCTCGCGGATAAGCCCTTGAAAAGCGCCGCGATCTGTGGTAAGATAGAGCCGTATTCCATGGATTTCCGAAAAAGCGGCGCACAGCGCCGCGCACCGGCGGAGGGGTGATGGCGATCATGGAGCAGACGGTCTCAATCAAACAGCCGCGGAGCGTCCGGGCCCTGCTCCCGCTCTGCCCGCTCTTTGCGTCCCTAGCCTGCGCCATCCTGCTGTGGGGCTGGGCCCCGGCGCAGCCGGAGGCGGCGGAGCCTGCCCCTGCCATAGAGGCGGCGGAGCCCGCTCCTCTGGTCACGGCGGCGCAGCTGGAGGCCATGGCCTACACCGACAGCGTCATGGGGGAGATGAGCTGGGCCCTGACAGAGGCCTCTGTGGAGGAGCTCAACCGGGTGCTGCGCGCCTACGGGATTCTCTCCGCGGAGGAGATCAGCCAGTTTCTGGCCCAGGCCATGGTGGAGACCGTGGGGGGGCGGTGGCTTCTGGAAATCGGAGACGACCCCTACTTCCAGGATCACGGCTACACCGCCGGCACCCGCGGGGCCGGCTATTTCCACCTCACCTTCGCCTACGGCCAGATGGCCTTTGCCACCTGGATGATGAAGCGCCACGTGCCGGAGCTGGCGGAGATCGAGTACGTCAACCCCACCTTCCACGGCCGTGAGACCATCCGGGAGGGCTACTACAGGGCCCTGGGCCTGGCGGCCAACCTGGGGCTGGACGTGTCCGCCTACTCCCGGATCGTCTACGACGCCCACAGTCCGGTGGCCACCGGCGCGGAGTATATCGCCGCTTCCTTCGCCTGGGAGAGCGCCGGCTACTACTGGCACATCACTGGCATCAGCGCC
The DNA here is from genome assembly GCA_910577915.1 of uncultured Oscillospiraceae bacterium. Lineage (GTDB taxonomy): Bacteria > Bacillota > Clostridia > Oscillospirales > Oscillospiraceae > Pelethomonas. Next base: position 5,105 of record CAJTOM010000093.1, on the reverse strand, counting down.
GCCCTGGACAGCGAGCCGGGGACGCACAACACAGACGCCGTCTCCCAGCTGGTGGGGGGCGGAAACTGGCAGTCCCGCCGGGAGGCCTATCTGGCCATCAGCCCGGTGCTGTATGAACAATCTTGAAAAGGAGACGATCACAATGGGCTTGTTTGGCAGACAATCGAAGATGGACAGCGACGTGGAGACGGTGGAGGCCGTTCTGCCGGAGCAGTACGAAGAGGTCCCCGAGCTCCCCACCCCCCTGAGCACCACCACCATCGCCAAGGGCGTCACCGTCACCGGCACCCTGCACGGCGAGGGCATCATCCAGATCGAGGGCACCGTGGAGGGGGAGATCGATCTGACAGGCGCGGTGGTTGTGAAGGAGACCGGCCTGGTCAAGGGCCCCGTTACGGCGGACACCATCCGCGTGGCGGGCTGCATCAGCGGCGACGTGGTGGCCCGGGACCACATGTTCCTGGAGAAGACGGGCAGTCTGGACGGCGACGTGACCACCATCTCCCTGGTGGTGGAGGACGGCGGCCGCTTCAACGGGCGCAGCAATATGCTCCGCCAGGAGAAGGGCGTGCCCACCTGGAAGGAGAAAAAGTCCGACACGGCGGAGAGCAAGGACGCCTGAGGCGCGCCATGTACATAAGGAGAGGGGACAGCCGCCGGCTGTCCCCTCTCCTTATGTCTATGTACGTTTTCAATGCCCGCCATATCCAGGATGGCGGGGACGTTTTTCTCCGCGCCGATGGCCATGATGTGGACGCCGGGGCAGATGCCGCCGTCCCTGATGGCGGCGATCATCTCCGCCGCCATCTCCATGCCCAGCCTGGCGGGCAGGCCCTTGACGCCCTTGGCCCTGCCCTCCTCGGCGGCGGCGGCCAGGCGGTCGATCATCCCCTGGGGCACCGCGATGCCGGGGACGTTCTCGTTCATAAACCGGGCCATCCCGGCGGCCTTCAGGGGGATGATCCCGGCCATAATGGGCACGTCGATGCCCGCCGCCCTCACCGCGTCCATAAACCGGCGGAGGTCGTCCAGATCGAACACCCCCTGGGTCTGGATGTACCGGGCCCCGGCCTCCACCTTCTGGCGCAGCTTGTTGATCTGCAAAATCCTGGGCTCGTACACCGGCGTCACCGCCGCCCCCTTAAAGAAGCGGGGCGCGCCGCCGGCCAGGGGGTTCCCCCCGCAGTCCGCGCCGCTCTCCTCCATCTCCGAGAGCATCCGCAGGATGCCCACCGAATCCAGGTCGTACACCGGCTTGGACTGGCGGCAGTCCCCCACCACCGGGTGGTCCCCGGTGAGGGCCAGCATGGTGTCGATGCCGAAGGAGGCGGCCGAGAGGACGTCGCCCATAAGGGCCATCCGGTTCCGGTCCCGGCCGGTCATCTGCAAAATGGGCTCCGCCCCCGCCCGCTTCAGGTGGACGCACAGGCCCAGGGAGGAGGCCTTCAGACAGGCAGACTGCATGTCTGTGACGTTGATGCCGTGGACCCGGTCCTTGATCAGGGCGGCGGCCTCCAGCTGCTCGGTAAAGTCAAACCCCTTGGGGGGCGCCATCTCCGCCGTGACGGCGAAGCGGCCGGCCTCCAGGGCGCTCTGCAACACACTCATGCTTTTTTCTCCCTCAAATTGATGTGCCGGGGGTAGGACACGTCGGCGTAGCCCTTGTCCCGGCGGGTTTCGCCCAGCTTGTGCTCCTGGCCGATGGCCACCAGGCGGTTGTAGATGAGAATCCAGGCGCAGTCGTTGTCCGGATTGACCTCGCACTTGCCATTTTTCTGGCCGCCGCAGGGCCCGTTGACCAGGCTTTTGGCGCACTTGGTGATGGGGCAGACGCCGCCGGTGGACCCCAGCACGCAGTCGCCGCACATTTTGCAGTACTCGTTGAACATGCCGACCCGCTCCACCTGTCCCAGGAACATGGTGTTGTTGGCGGGGTAGACCGGCAGCTGGATGTTGTCCGCCACGGTCTGAACGCCGTCGCCGCAGCTCATGCCCACGACGGCCTGGGCCCCGGCGTCCCGCAGGGCCTTCAGGTCCCGCTTCACCAGCAGCTTGTGGCAGCACTCGTCCGGCAGGACGGCGCCCACCACCTCCATGCCGTGCTCCTCCAGGAGGGCCTTCATCTCCTGGACCTCCTTCTCTCCGCCGGTCTGGCAGGCGGCGGCGCACTGGGCGCAGCCGACGATGGCCACTTTTGTGACCCCCTCCAGCATGGCCAGCAGCTCCTCCACCGGCTTTTTCTGGGTGATAATCATGGTAAACCTCCTCGCTTCTTCTCCCCTGCGCGGGCGGGGCGGCGCGCGCCCCTGTGGCACTATCATAATATATTTCAGGCGAAAAAGCAATACGATTTGCAGACGGGGCGCGTCCCCCGCAGGGCGCAGGATATGGAGCGGTAACGGACAGGGCGGCGGGATGGTCAACACCTCTGCCCCGCCGCCCTGTTTTAGATTTTCGTTTGCACGACAAATCTGTTTTTTGCTTTTTTCTTATATGTTCCTATTTTCACAATCCCAAATATCTATCAAATAGTTATCCTCATCTCGTGAATCAAAAGATGCCTCCATAATCTGGGTTAGGTTATTGTTTACAAGAATAAACCCCAAGCCACCGTGTTCCCATAACGATTTAATTCCATCATGCAAATTCAAAAATTTTATTTTGACCCATGTGCCATGACAATCAAAAAAATAGCATATATCTTCTTTCAATTCCATACTTGCAGCAATCCAGGAAATTACCTGTTCCTCAGATGATTTATATGCGATCCTACTATATGGCACAGTCGTATTGGAACACATGGCCGGTTCATAAGTTGACCATATTTCACCTAACATACGATTGTCGTTGTCATCCACAATCCCCATAATCTCTATTCCGGAAAGTTTCTTTAATGCCTGTTTTACAGACAAGATTTGTAATTTCTGAGCGATTAATTGTTGCCGTTCTGTCATTGTATCACCTGCCTGCTGTTCCTTTTTTATGTCAATTTGAACGTGTAAAAATCCCGATTGGTTGATTATAAGTATAACGCATTTTCCCGCCGAAAACAACCGGCCTTTTATGTCCGTTCTGCCTATCCAGACTGTCGAGGGCCGAGATAAATTTCCGCCGGGCAAGGTGCCCGTCCGTAGCGCGGCTTTCGCCGGCTCGAATTGAATATGTCAGTCGAGTATTTCAATTGGAAATCAAAAAATATTTGTAATTATAGACCAATCTGATTTTTTATTTAAACAGTATACATAGGATATGGTATTTTCAAAATCGTCCCTCGATTTTACACCCCTGCCTGCCGCTGAGACATAAAACACTTGCAATTCGTCCCCAAATCCGCTATTCTATTTATAGAATCTTTATAAAACCTTCAATGGATGGTGACATATGAAAGCATCTCCCGCCAGCAATATGGATGTGAAGCGCCGCAACCGCGCCAACACGCTGCGCTGCATTTTATCCTGTGAGCGCATTTCCCAGATGGAGCTGTCCCAGCAGCTGTCCTTGAGCTGGCCGACCATTTTGCAGAACGTCAAGGAGCTGGCCGAGCTGGGGTTCGTGCAGGAGGTCGGACAGTATGAATCCACCGGAGGGCGCAAGGCAAAAGCCTACGCTCCGGTGAAGGACGCCCAATTGGCCATCGGGCTGGACCTGACCCGAAACCATGTCAGCGTCGTGCTGGTGGACCTGAGCGGCCAGGTGGTGCGCTATCAGCGGCGGTCAAAGCCCTTTTCTCTGGAGGACGCCTATTTGCAGGAATTGGGCCGGCTGATCGATACTGTCATGGACGGCGGGTGTACCGGCGAAAAGATTTTAGGCGTGGGGATCTCCTTACCCGGCATCGTGGACAGCGAGGCCGGTATCCTGCGGTATTCTCATATTTTAGACCTGCGGGACGTGCCCCTCAGCCTGCTGAGCCGCTGCATCCCCTATCCCTGCCGCTTCATCAATGATGCAAACGCCGCTGGATTCGCTGAGATTTATGGTACCCCCACAGCGGGAAATCTGATCTACCTGTCTCTGAGCAACAGCGTAGGCGGCGCAATCCTGACGGACGGCACCTTGCATATGGGGGACCATCTCCGGGCCGGAGAGTTCGGCCACAATACCTTGGTTCCAGGCGGACGGCGGTGTTACTGCGGAAAAGACGGCTGCCTGGATGCCTACTGCTCTGCGCGGCTGCTCTCTGATGCCGCGGATGGGAACCTTGCCGCCTTCTTTGACGGCCTCCGGGAGGGCGATGCGGCAAAGCGGGCGGTCTGGCGGGAGTACCTGGAGTATCTGGCGATTGCCGTCAACAACCTGCACATGAGCTTTGACTGCGACGTGATCGTGGGCGGCTATGTGGGCGCGTTTCTGGAGGAGTTTGGCGGGCCGCTGCGGCCCCTTCTGGAGGAGCGCAATACCTTCCGGCCTGATGCCTCCTACCTCAAATTCTGCCGCTACCGCCTGGAGGCCTCCGCCGTAGGCGCGGCGCTGGTTCAGGTAGAGGAATTTTTGCAGACGGTATAGTTTGTCAGAATGCAAGTGACGCTGCTCGCGGCATAGGGCAGCGTCACTTCTGTTTTGTACAAAAATCCCCCTGAAAACATGGCTGAAATGCCGAAAATCATTTCCCCCCTTGACAGCGGCCCCGGTGCGTGCTTTAATATAACCACTTACATAAATACTTTATGAAAGTAAAAGGAGGACGCGGCAATGGACGGAACAATGAACGTGGCAGTCATGGAGGGTATCGGGAAAATGGGGTATACCCGGCGGCCCATCCCGACGCCCAAGGCGGACGAGGTCCTGGTGAAGCTGGAGTATGTGGGCATCTGCGGCAGCGATATGCACTACTACGAGACAGGGGCCATCGGGGACTATGTGGTGGAGCCCCCCTTTGTCCTGGGACACGAGCCCGGCGGCACTGTGGTGGAGGTAGGCAGCAATGTCAAGCACCTCAAGGCGGGCGACCGGGTGGCGTTGGAACCGGGCAAGACCTGCGGCCGCTGCGAGTTCTGCCGCCAGGGGAAGTATAACCTCTGCCACGACGTGGTATTCTTCGCCACGCCGCCGGTGGACGGGGTATTCCAGGAGTACGTGGCCCACGAGGCGGCGCTGTGCTTCAA
>CAJTOM010000092.1 GCA_910577915.1 uncultured Oscillospiraceae bacterium | reverse complement strand
CGGCGCTCACGCGCCGGCCGCTTTTTCGCTTGTTTACACCGCTGGCAGCCTCTCCAATGAGGCCTCCAGCTCCCGGAAGGAGCCGTGGGGGTAGTCCTCCACCGTCACGCCGCCGGGGTTCTCCAGGCAGTCCGTCACCAGATAGACCGCCAGGCCCGCCTGGAGGGCGGCCATGTCGTCCACAGGGTTGTTGCCCACCATGAGGCACTCCTCCCCCCGCCGCCCCAGGTGGGACAGGATGTCCCGGTAGTAGCCGGGGCTGGGCTTGCTGCGGCGGCTGTTCTCATAGGCGGTCACATAGTCGAAGTCCGCCTGCGACAGCCCCACCCAGCCCAGGCGGGTCTCTATGGCCACCGCCGGGAAGATGGGGTTGGTGGCCAGCACCACCCCGTAGCCCCGCCGCCGCAGGGAGCGGATCAGCCCGCTCCGGTCCGTCCGGGCCGTGAGGCAGGAGCGGGCCCCGTCGAAGTCCGTGGCGTAGAAATCGTCCAGGATCGTCTCCAGGGCCAGGGCCTGCATGCCCATCTCCTGGGTAAAGCACTCCCAGAAGACCTGCCGGTTGGTGACCGCGCCGCTGTTGCCGATCATGGCGTCCACGCCCTTCCACAGGGCGCGGACCAGCTTCTCACCGTCGTAGCCCATGGGGACCAGCCGCCGCACCAGCAGTCCAAAATAGACCCGGACGAACTCGTCCTGCTGAAAGGGCGCCAGGGTCCCGTCCAGGTCGAAGAGGATCGTGTTGAGCATGTTCTCATCTCCTTTTCGGAGATTATACCAAATTCCGGCGCGGATGACAAGCGGAACTTATGGATCCCGTCCCGGCGCTCCTGTAGGATCCCGTCCCAGCGTTCCCCCGGCGCGAAAAAACGGCGGTCCCCGGTCCTCCGTTTCTCCTCTCTCAAAAAAAGCCGCCCCGCCGCCGTTTCCGCTTCTCCTGATAGGGCGGGCGGCGCTCCACCGGCTTGTCGATCAGGATGATGTCGTCCCCGATCTGCTTGATGCACTCCCAGGGGACATAAAACTCCTCCCCCCTTCCGAACAGGCCGAAGAACCGGCAGGGGCCCGGCACGATCAGCGCGGTGACCCGCCCCTCCGGCAGCAGGACCTCCACGTCCCCCACAAACCCCAGCCGGCAGCCGTCGCAGATGTTGATGACTTCCTTATAGCGGAGCTCTACCATCCTGCACTGCATTGCACTTCACACCCCTCTCACAGGGAGTGTATGAGGGGGGAAGAATGTCCTATCACCGGCGGGGTCCTAGATATTCTTTTTGATGGCCTTCAGGGCATTTTTCTCCAGGCGGCTGACCTGGGCCTGGGAGATGCCCACCTCGGCGGAGACCTCCATCTGGGTCTTTCCCTCGTAGAACCGGAGGGCCAGGATGTGCTTCTCCCGCTCCCCCAGCCGGTCGATGGCGTCCTTGAGGGCGATGTGCTCCAGCCAGTGCTCGTCGGTGTTCTTGGTGTCCCGGACCTGGTCCATGACGCACACCGTGTCCCCCCCGTCGGAGTACACCGGCTCGAAGAGGCTGACCGGGTCCACGATGGCGTCCATGGCGAAGACCACGTCCTCCCGGGCAATCCCCAGCTCCGCCGCCAGCTGCTCCACCGTGGGCTCCCGCTGGGTCTGGTTCATCAGCCGCTCTCGCGCCTGCATGACCTTGTAGGCGGTGTCCCGCATGCTGCGGCTGACCCGGATGGCGCTGTTGTCCCGCAGGTAGCGGCGGATCTCCCCCACGATCATGGGCACGCCGTAGGTGGAAAACCGCACCGGCTGTGTGATGTCGAAGTTGTCAATGGCCTTGATGAGCCCCACGCACCCCACCTGGAAGAGGTCGTCCGCGTTCTCCCCCCGGCCCGTGAACTTCTGGATCACCGACAGCACCAGCCGGAGGTTGCCGCTGATGAGCTCCTCCCTGGCCTGCTTGTCCCCCTCCTTGGTCCGGCGCAGCAGCTCCATGGTCTCCTCGTTGCGCAGGACCTTCAGCTTCGAGGTGTTCACCCCGCAGATCTCAACCTTGCCGTGCACAGGCATCCCCCCCGGTGAAAACTTACATTGGCAGTTTTCCCTGGCCGGGGGAGATTATGCGGGAGGAAAAATGGAGGTTTTGTCGCCGGTATGAAAATCGAAAAGGGTATTGAAATTCCGGCGGTATTGGGGTATACTAATTGAGCTGAACAAGAAAACAGCCCAATCAGACAAGAAAAACAACTGGGAGGTACTTTCCATGGCTACCATTACAAAGGATACCATCATCGGCGACATTCTGGATATGGCCCCGCAGACCGCGCCCATCTTCCTGTCCATCGGCATGCACTGCCTGGGCTGCCCCAGCAGCCGGGGGGAGACCGTGGCCGAGGCCTGCGCCGTCCACGGCGTGGACGTGGAGAAGCTGCTGGAGGCCGTCAACGCCGAGGCCAACAAGTAACGCAGCCATAAGGGGGCTCATAGCTTCTGTCTATGAGTCCCTTATCAGGTCTGCCGCCGGCGCGGAGGGGAGGGGATGAGATGCCGGAGAAGCTGGAGCTGGGCCCCCGCCTGCGGGCCATCGCGGACCTTGTGCCCCCGGACTGCCGGTGTCTGGCCGACATCGGCACCGACCACGGCTACGTCCCCGCCGCCCTGCTGCTGGCGGGCCGGGTCGGCCGGGCGGTGGCCGCCGACGTGGGGGCCCTGCCCTTGGACCACGCCCGGCGCACCGCCGCCCGCTGCGGCGTGGAGGACCGGATGGACCTCCGGCTGGGGGACGGCCTGTCGGTGCTCTCCCCCGGCGAGGCGGACGTGATCGTCATCGCCGGCATGGGGGGCGACACCATCGCCGGCATCCTGGCCGCCGCCCCCTGGAGCAGGGACGGGCCCCTGCTGCTGCTCCAGCCCATGAGCCGGGCCCACGAGCTGCGCCGGTGGCTGCCGGAGCGGGGGTACGCGGTCCGGGCCGAGACCCTGGTCCAGGACAAGGGCGTGCTGTACCCCATCCTGTCCGCCGCCGGGGGGACCATGGCCCCGGCCTCCGAGGCCCAGGCCTGGGGGGGCTTTCTGCTGGAGGGCGACCCCCTGTGGGGGCGGTATCTGAGCGACCGCATTTTACGCCTGCGCCGGGCGGCGGCGGGGCTGGAGCGGGCCAGAGACCCCGCCCTGGCGGTAAAGCGGACGGCGCTTCTGTCGGCGGCGGCGGCGCTGGAGCAAAAGAGAGAGGAGTGGTCCCGTGGCGAGCGTACATGACATCGAACAGGCCCTCTACGAGCTGGCCCCCAGGGAGCTGGCGGCGGAGTGGGACAACGTGGGCCTGCTGGCGGGCCGGCGGGACCGGGAGGTCCATAAGGTCCTGGTGTCCCTGGACGTCACCGCTGCCGTGGCGGAGGAGGCACGCCAATGGGGCGCGGAGCTGATCGCGGCCCACCACCCGGTGATCTTCCACCCGGTGAAGCGCGTCACGGACCAGGACCCCGCCGGGGAGATCCTGCTGCGCCTCGCGGAGCACGGCATCGCCGCCGTCTGCATGCACACCAATCTGGACGCCGCCCAAGGGGGCGTCAACGACGCGCTGGCGGCGGCGCTTCAGCTGGAGGAGGCGGTGCCGCTGGAGGGCGGCGGGGGCATTGTCCGCACCGGGCGTCTGCCCCGGCCGGTATCCGTCCCCGATTTCCTCTTCGCGGTCCAGGAGGCCCTGGGGGCCGGTGGCCTGCGCTGCACGGACGGGGCGAAGCCCATCTCCAGGGTCGCGGTGGGCGGCGGGGCCTGCGGGGAGTTCCTGTGGGCGGCGGCCGCTGCGGGGTGCGATGCCTTTGTCACCGCCGACGTGAAATATAACCAGTTTCTGGACGCGGCCGCCCTGGGGCTGACCCTCGTCGACGCCGGGCACTTCCCCACCGAGGACGTGGTGTGCCCCGTGCTGGCGCGGCACCTGTCGGAGCGGTTCCCGGAGCTGGCAGTGAGAAAATCCGCCTCCCACCGGGAGGTCATACAATACTACATGTAAGGAGAGAACGCGATGTCTGGACATTCCAAATGGCACAATATTCAGAAGACCAAGGGCGCGGCGGACGCCAAGCGCTCCCAGGCCTTTACCAAGATCGCCCGCGAGATCATTGTGGCGGTGAAGGAGGGCGGCAGCGGCGACCCCAACAACAACTCCCGCCTGGCCACCGTCATCGCCAAGGCCAAGGCCGCCAACATGCCCAACGACAACATCAAGCGCACCATCGACAAGGCCCTGGGAGCCGGCAACAGCGACAACTTTGAGAAGGTGGTCTACGAGGGCTACGGTCCCAGCGGCGTGGCCGTCATCGTGGAAGCCCTCACCGACAACCGCAACCGCACCGCCCCCGAGGTCCGCCACCTCTTCGACAAATACGGCGGCAACATGGGAGCCACCGGCTGCGTGAGCTGGAGCTTCGACCGCAAGGGCGTCATCATCATCGACAACGAGGACGGCGGCCTGGACGAGGAAACCGTGATGATGGACGCTCTGGACTGCGGCGCGGCGGACTTCGAGGCCGACGGCGGCATCTTCGAGATCACCACCGATCCCGACGACTTCAACGCCGTCACCGCCGCCCTGGAGGCCAAGGGCTACGTCTTCGCCGAGGCCGCCATCGAGATGGTGCCCCAGAACTACATCAAGCTGACGGCGGAAGAGGACATCAAGAACATGACCAAGATGATCGACCTCATGGAGGACAACGAGGACGTGCAGAACGTCTGGCACAACTGGGAGCAGGAGTAATACGATTTCCTGACCAGACGGCCCCGGTCATAACGGCAGAGGAGCGCCCCGGAAAAATCCGGGGCGCTCCTCTATGTATGGCTGTCAAACAGAGGCGAATCAGAAAACGCCCTGCTCCATCATGGCCTCGGCCACCTTCTTAAAGCCCGCCAGGTTGGCGCCAGCCACCAGGTTATAGCCCAGGCCGTATTCCGCGGCGGCCTCCACGGACACCTTGTGGATGTTTTTCATGATGCCCTTGAGCTGGTTGTCCACCTCCTCGGCGGTCCAGACCAGGCGCTCGCTGTTCTGGCTCATCTCCAGGGCGGACACGGCCACGCCGCCGGCGTTGACGGCCTTGGAGGGGGCCACGATCATGTTCTTCTGCTCCATAAGATAGAACAGAGCGTCATTGGTGGTGGGCATGTTGGCCACCTCGATGTAGTACTTCACGCCGTTGGCCACGATCTGCTGGGCGTGCTCCATGTGCACGTCGTTCTGCATGGCGGAGGGCATGATGACGTCGGCCTTGACGCCCCAGGGCTTCTCGCCGGGGTGGAACTCGCAGCCGAACTTGTCGGCGTAATCCTTGACCTTGTTGCGGCCGGAGTTGCGCATGGTCACCAGGTAGTCCACCTTCTCCATGGAGGAGGACACGCCCTCGGGATCGTAGATGTAGCCGTCGGGACCGGACAGGGTCACGACCTTGGCGCCCAGGTGGTGGGCCTTCTTGCAGATGCCCCAGGTCACGTTGCCGAAGCCGGCGCAGGCGATGGTCTTGCCCTTGATGTCCTCACCCTCATGGGCCAGGACCTCCTGGAGGTAGTACATAGCGCCGTAGCCGGTGGCCTCGGGACGGGTGAGGCTGCCGCCGTAGGAGAAGCCCTTGCCAGTGAGCACGCCGTTCTCGAACACGCCCTTCAGGCGGCGGTACTGGCCGTACAGGTAGCCGATCTCCCGGCCGCCCACGCCCATGTCGCCGGCGGGCACGTCGATGTCGGGCCCGATGTAGCGGTACAGGGCGCTCATAAAGCTCTGGCAGAAGCGCATGATCTCCGCGTCGGACTTGCCGGCGGGATCGAAATCGGAGCCGCCCTTGCCGCCGCCGATGGGCAGGCCGGTGAGGCTGTTCTTGAAGATCTGCTCAAAGCCCAGGAACTTGATGATGCCGGGGTACACGTTGGCCTGGAAGCGGATGCCGCCCTTGTAGGGGCCGATGGCGCCGTTGAACTGGCAGCGGTAGCCAATGTTGGTATGATAATTGCCGTTGTCGTCCATCCAGACCACGCGGAAGGTGAACATACGCTCGGGCTCTACGATCCGGTTGAGCAGGTCGGCCTTCTCATACTCGGGGTGCTTATCCACCATGGGGGCGATGGAGGTGAGGACCTCCTCCACGGTCTGAACAAACTCGGGCTCGTTGCCGTGTTTCCGCTTGACGGTCTCGATGACACTTTCGACGTAGGCATTCATTTGGATGTTCCTCCTCAAATTTTCAATGCAGAGCGGGCGGGATAGCGGCCCCACCCCATTCTCCGTTCACCCACCATACTACCATTTTCCATCTCAAAACTCAACAAGAGATTTTGTAAATCGCCTGCGCAAAACGTGGAAGTTTCCCCCTCATTTTTGTGCAATTTGATTGAAGCCCCTGCCCCGGCCGGTGCGGGCGGACATATTTACCGCCGCCGGAGGACTCCCTGCGGGTTCACGTATTCCATCCCGGCGTGCCGGCTCTCGTAGCCGCCGAGCACCTCCTCCAGCAGCTGGGGGTAGTCGGTGATGATGCCGCCAAGGCCCATCTCCAGATATTGCAGCATCTTCTCCTGGTCGTACACGCTCCACACGTACACCGGCAGCTCCAGCTCCCTGGCCCTGGCGGCCAGGCGGTGGCTGACCAGCGCCTCCTCCACCGCCAGAAAATCCATGTCGTAGCGCCACACGGCCTCGTCGATGTCCCCGGCGGCGCTGTAGGCGCAGAAGCCCACCCGCCAGTCCGGGTGCCGCTCCCGGATGGGGGAGAGGCAGGCGTACTCCAGGGACATGAACATGGCCCGCCCGCCGAAGCCCCGGCGCTCCACCAGCTCCATCACCGCCTCCGCCAGCGCGAGGCCGCCCCCGGCGGCGGGCTTGAGCTCGATGAGCAGCCCCATCTCCCCCTCCGCCAGGGCCTCCAGCACCTCCTCCAGGGAGGCGATCCGGGCGCCGGCCCCCGGACAGCGGTAGTCCTCAATGGGGATCTCCCGCAGCTGGGCCCAGGTCAGCTCCCCCACGCTCTCGCTCCGGCCCGCCATGCGCTGCAGGCTCCCGTCGTGGAACAGCACCGGCACCCCGTCCGCCGTGAGCTGGACGTCGATCTCTGCGAGGTCCGCCCCCCAGGCCTCCGCCTGGAGGATGGCGGCCAGGGTGTTCTCCACCCCGCCCTCGCCGCCCCGGTGGGCGATGGAGAGGGGCGGGTGGAGCGGAGGCGGCAGCGCGGCGCTCCAAAAAGCCCCCGCCGCCAGCAGCAGGCACAGCGCCGCCGCGCCCGCCCGCCGGGGGAGCGTCCCCATCCGTCCGGCCAGGGAGGCCCACCGCCGCTCCGCCATGTCCCAGAGGGCCAGCCCGTCCCGGCTCCAGGCGGGGGCGAGCGCCTCCTCCCCCGTCAGGGCCAGGCCCGTGAGCACCCAGAGGAACCCCGCCATAGCCACCACTTGGAGGGCCGTCAGCGCCAGCCAATAGGCGAAGTCCTTCCGAAAGGCCTCGGAGCACAGCAGGTTGGCGAGAAAATAGCCGTCCAGATCCCCGCTGCTCAGGGGATTCCGCCGCCAGTACCGGGCGATCTCCGTAAAAACCCGCTCCCAGGCCAGGCACATGCCCAGGGCGGCCAGCCGTCCCCGCCAGCCCAGCGTCCGCCAGAGGCGCAGGCTCTCACCGGCGGCCTGTCCGAACCGCCGGTGCCCCAGGACCATGCGGACCGGCGCGAACAGCAGCAGCAGAAAAGCGCCGCAGTAGGCGGCGTAGACGGCCAGAGTGCCCGCCGCGCCGAACCGGGTTTTCTGCACCTCTCCCAGGATGAACCAGGGGATCGTAACCCTGGGGGCCATGGCGGCCATGTAGCCCACGGAGACCAGGGGCAGCAGCAGGACCAGATACGCCGCC
>CAJTOM010000091.1 GCA_910577915.1 uncultured Oscillospiraceae bacterium | reverse complement strand
CCCAGCAGCACTGGATGGGCCGCCTCCAGGAGCAGACCGCCGAACCGGTCCGCCAGCTCCTCCCTGCGCCGGGCCGCCTACCCCCAGCCGGGGTACTGGACCATGACCTGGGAGGCCGGCGGCGACCCCTCCGTGGTCATCGAGAGCCAGAACCGGGCGGATACCATGATGCACACCAGCACGGAGCTGTACCGGGGCCCCCTGTCCCGGGCGGCTTTCACCGTCCCGGAGGACAGCCTAGTGGTCTACTTCACCTTCACCGCCGGGGAGGCGGTCCGCCTGGAGGCGGCGGGCTTTACCGGCGAGGGCGGCTCCGGCTCCCTGCCCCTGGGCTACCGGCTGCTCCCAGACTTCGCCGCCAACCGGCTCCAGGGGCTGCTGGCTAACCAGAACGCCATCCAGCGGCTGGTCTTCTTCGAGGACGGGCTGAAGCTCTTCCGCCGCAGCCCGCTGATCGGCCTGGGCCTGGGCGCCTTTGAGAACGCCCGCCGGAGCGTCCAGCCCTTCTGCTACGTGACCCGGTATGTCCACAACCACTACATTCAGACCCTGCTGGAGACCGGCATGGCGGGCTTCGTCCTGCTGCTGGGGCTGTTCGCCGTCCCGGCGGCGGCGGTATGGCGGGGCCGCCGGCAGGGGGAGGCCCTGGCCCCCGCCCTGGGCGCGGCTCTGGTCTTCATGGCGGGCCACGCCATGGTGGAGGTGGTCTTCTCCTATTACGCCTACCTGCCCATCGCCTTCGGGGTGTTCGCCGTCATCAGTCTCTGCTGCCCCCTCCCCGCTCCGTTTCTGGAGAAGCGGGGCGTCCGGGGCGGCCTGCTTCTGGGCGCCTCGGCCCTGCTGGTGGTCTTTGGTATCCTGCTCAACTGCAACATGATCGCCCGCGGCATGGCCCAGGACACGGAGGACCTCTCCGTGCTCAGCCGCGCCGCCCAGCTTGACCGCTTTGAGTGGGCGGAGTATATGCTCGCCTATGTGGACCACGCCGCCCAGCAGGACGTCACTCCGGAGGAGCGGCGCCAGGCGGATGCCTACGCCGACCGGCTCTCCCGGCTGGACTCCAACACGGTGCCCCTCCACCTGGCGGGGTACTACCTGCGCACAGGCCGGCTGGAGCAGGGCCTCGCGATGGCGGAAAAATATGTGCGCTACACCGCTTCGGACTCCGCGTGCTGGCAGCGGGCCTTCGGCCTGCTGTCCATGTACGAGACGGAGGACCCCCTCTTCCGGGAGGCGGTGGTCCATATGGCGGAGCTGATGGAGACCTGGAACGAGGAACATATGGGGGAGATTGTGCTGGACGAAAACGCCGCGGCGCTGATCGCCCGCATGCGCTCCTGACGGGGGCAGCCTTGTCTGCCGGAGTACGATAGAATGATTAAAGAAAATCAAGCCCTCCTCAACCGCATCCACATCCTCAGCGACGGGGCCATCGTCTATCTGACGCTGCCCGCCGCCTTCTGGATACGCTTCTACATTCTGCCGGACGGGATTATCACGGTGCCCCTGTCCCGCTATCTGATTCTGGGCGTCTTTCTCACGGTGCTGCAGCTCTTTGCCTGTGCCGCCCTCGGCCTGTACCGCTCCTTCCGCCGGACCCGGCTGCGCCGGGAGCTGTCCCGGCTCTGGCTGGCCAGCGCGCTGGTCATGGCCCTGCTGCTGAGCTTTCTGTTCGTGCAGCGCTACATCGATTTTTCCCGGCTGACTCTGGCCATCTACTTCGTGCTGAACGTGGGCACGCTTACCTGCAAGCGGATTCTGCTGCGCAGGCTCCTGCGGGGCTTCCGCCAGATGGGCCACAACCAGAAGCACGTGCTCATCCTGGGCAGCGGGCGGATGGCCCGGGCCTACCTGGAGAAGGTCCAGGCGGACCGTGAGCTGGGCTATCACGCCGACGGCTATGTGGCCGCCCGGCGGGCGGAGACGTGGGATCTGCCCTATCTGGGCGGCTTTGAGAGTCTGCTGTCCCTGCTGGAGGGGTACCGCCCCGACGAGGTGGTCTCCGCCATCGAGCCGGAGGACTACCAGCGGACCCCCCAGATCATCGAGGACTGCGAAAAGGCGGGGGTGAAGCTGTCCATCATCCCCTTCTACGCCCAGTACATGTCCTCCAACCCCTACTTCGACGACCTGGACGGCATCCCGCTGATGAATATCCGGCGCATCCCCCTGGATAACTGGGCCCACGCCTTCAGCAAACGGGCGCTGGACATCGCCGGCTCCCTGGCGCTAATCGTGCTCACATCGCCGCTGATGCTGTTCTGCGCCGTCGGCGTGAAGCTGTCGTCGCCGGGGCCCGTGCTCTTCCGGCAGAAGCGGATCGGGCGCAACAAGGAGCCCTTCTACATGTACAAATTCCGCTCCATGCGGGTCAACGACGGCCAGGACACCCGCTGGAGCGCCGACCGGGACGAGCGGAAAACGGCCTTTGGCGCGCTGATGCGCAAGTGCTCGTTGGACGAGCTCCCCCAGTTCTTCAACGTGCTGAAGGGGGAGATGAGCCTGGTGGGGCCCCGGCCGGAGATCCCCTTCTACGTGGAGCGCTTCAAGGAGGACATCCCCCTCTACATGGTCAAGCACCAGGTCCGCCCCGGCATCACGGGCTGGGCCCAGGTCAACGGCCTGCGGGGGGACACCTCCATCAAGGCCCGGATCGAATACGACGTGTACTACATCGAGCACTGGAGCCTGCTCTTTGACATCGAGATTCTGCTGACCACCGTGTTCAAGGGGAAGTTCCTCAACAGCGAGGTGGTCCGCATGCCGGTAAGAAAGGGCTGAACGATGGAAAAGAAGGTGCTCTTTACCGCCTCGACCTACTCCCATATCCTGAACTTTCACCTGCCCTACCTCCAGTGGTTCCGGAGCCAGGGCTGGACGGTCCACGCCGCCTGCGGCGGCCCCCATGCCGCCGTCCCCTATGCGGACGAGACGCTGGACCTCCCCTTCAAAAAGAGCATGGGCGCGCCGGAAAACCTCCAGGCAGCGGCCATGCTGCGCCGGAAGATGCGCGCGGAGTCCTACACCCTGGTCAGTACCCACACCTCCCTGGCGGCCTTTTTCACCAGAGCCGCCCTGGCCGGCCTGCGTCAGCGCCCCTACACGGCCAACATGGTCCACGGCTACCTCTTCGACGACCGGACGGATTGGGCCCGGCGGCGGCTCCTGCTGGGGGCGGAGCAGGCTGCGGCGCCGCTGACGGATCTGGTGCTGACCATGAACCAGTGGGACTACGCTCTGGCGCGGCGGTACCGTCTGGGCAGACAGGTGGTCCACATCCCCGGCGTCGGCGTGGATTTTGCCGGACGGAGCGGGGGCCCGCGCCGCTCCCGCCAGGAGCTGCGGGCGGCCTGCGGGATTGCGCCCCACGCCTTCCTCCTGCTCTACCCGGCGGAGTTTTCCAAGCGCAAAAGCCAGGCTGTGCTGATCCGCGCCATGACCCGCCTCCCGGAGGAGGCGGTGCTGGCCCTGCCGGGCAGCGGCGCGTTGCTGGAGGAGTGCCGGGCGCTGGCCGGGCGGCTGGGCGTGGCCGGCCGGGTGCTGTTCCCCGGCTATGTGCAGGACGTGGCCTCCTGGCAGGCCGCCGCCGACGCCGTCGTGTCCAGCAGCCGGATCGAAGGCCTGCCCTTTCACCTGATGGAGGCGATGTACGCCGGCCTGCCCATTGCCGCCAGCGACATCAAGGGCCACCGGGACCTGCTGGAGGACGAGGGCTGCGGTCTGCTGTACCCCTACGGGGACGACGAGGCCTGTGCCGAGCGGATCCTCCGCCTGATGACGTCGGAGGAGCTGCGCCAGCGCCTGGCCCGGCGAGGGCAGGAACGGGCGGCTCAGTTCTCCATAGAGCGGGTGAAGCCACTGGTGCTCCGGCAGTACAGCGCGGTGCTCTCGGAGGAGCTGGCCGCAGCGCAGGTGTAGAAGTGAATCTGTGACAAAAGCCCGGCCCCGCCTGCGGTTACGCAGGCGGGGCCGCTGTGTTGGCCGCCGCTGTCCCCCCTCCCGTCCCCTGTCCCCGGGCCTCCGGAGAAAAATATGAACAAATTATGAAAAAAAGCTTGCATCCACATCCAAAATCTGGTATGATACCATCATTAACTGTATATCGGAAGATGTCCGCGGGAGAGCGGGGGCTGTTTTGAAAGGGGAACATCCCTCCACCGAAGGCGTAACACGCGCAGGTGCCGGAAGGCGGGACCGTGGACGGACGAAATTCTGGAGAAGTCCGCGTATGCGGATGCCGAAGGTGCAAAGGGCCAATCCCCAAATCTCTCAGGCAAAAGGACAGAAGCAGCATCCCCAGGGGGAGATCCCTCCCGGAGAGGTGTTTGTCGTTTCCTTTTTTTGGGAGCGGGAGAGGCGCGGCGCCTCTCCCGCTTTTTTCCGGTGTACAAATTTATGACGTGTAAGGAGAGAGAGCATGGAAGGTTTTATGAATTGGCTGCTTGGGTCGCCTGACGCCGCCGGGGCACGCATCGGAGGGCTGCTGGGCAGCGGCGGTATCGAGCGCAGCATCAACGACCTCGTCTGGGGCATCCCGGCCATGGTGCTGATTCTGGGCACAGGACTGCTGCTGAGCGTGCTGTGCAGATTCCCCCAGTTTACCAAGCTGGGCTACATCTTCAAAAACACCCTGGGTAAGGCCCTGAAGAAGGGCGACTCGAAGAAGGCCGGCGCGGTCTCCCCCTTCAAGGCCATGTGCACCGCTCTGGCGGCCTCCATCGGCACCGGCAACATCGCCGGCGTGTCCGGCGCTATCGCCGCCGGCGGCCCCGGCGCGGTGTTCTGGATGTGGATCTCCGCCCTGGTGGGCATGTGCACCAAGTACTCCGAGGTCACCCTGGCGGTGAAATTCCGTGAGCGCAACGCCCAGGGCGACTGGGTGGGCGGCCCCATGTACTACATCAAAAACGGTCTGGGCAAGAACTGGAAGTGGCTGGCTGTTGTGTTCGCTGTCTTCGGCGGCCTGGCCTCCTTCGGCATCGGCAACCTGACCCAGGTCAACACCATCGCCAGCACCATCAACGAGGCCATTGCCGGCTTCGTGCCCACCGACGAGCACCAGAAGCTGATCATCGCTCTGGTGGTGGGCATCATCTGCGCCATCGTGGTGTTCATCGTCCTGGTGGGCGGCATCCAGCGCATCGGCGATGTGTGCGCCCTGCTGGTGCCTGTGATGGCCGTGATCTACGTCGTGGCCTCCCTGATCGTGATCTTCTTCAACCTGCCCGCCGTCCCCGGCGCGTTCAAGGCCATCTTTGTGGGCGCGTTCACGCCCCAGGCCGCTCTGGGCGGCGCGGTGGGCATTTCCATCCGCACCGTGATCACCAAGGGCGTGGGCCGCGGCATCTTCTCCAACGAGGCCGGCCTGGGCTCCGCGCCCATCGCCCACGCGGCGGCGGACGTGGAGGACCCTGTGGAGCAGGGCATCTACGGTGTGTTTGAGGTGTTCATGGACACCATCGTGGTCTGCACCATGACCGCGCTGGTGGTGCTGCTGGGCGTCGGCGTGGGCAACATCCCCTACGAGACCGACCAGGGCGCCAACCTGACCATCCAGGGCTTCCAGAGCGTGTTCGGCGGCCCCGTCCCCGCAGTGGTGGTGGCCATCTGCCTGACCCTGTTCGCCCTGTCCACCATGCTGACCTGGGGCCTGTACGGCACCCGCTGCTTCGAGTTCCTCTTCGGCAGCAAGGCCGTGAAGGTCTATCAGATCTTCTTCGTGTTCTTCGTCATCATCGGCGCCATGATGGAGCTGCAGATCGCCTGGAACATTGCCGACACCCTCAACGGCCTCATGGCCATCCCCAACCTGATCGCCCTGATTGCCCTCTGCCCGCTGGTGGCCAAACTGACCAAGGAGCACTTCAGCCGGGTCAACCGCCTGCGGAGGTAATCCGTTCTCACGCTTTCCCCCTCCCCTTTCATCGCTGGGGGCCGCGGGGCAATCCCCGGTCCCCAGCACTTTCGGGGGTGCGAAATAGAAGATTGGATGTATAGCGGCAAAGGCCCGCCTGGAGGATCCGGGCGGGCCTTTGCCGCTTATGAAAGATGGAGGAAGGAGAACAGCATATCCAGGGACTTAAAGCGTAGGACCGCGCCGTCCGACTCCCAGCGCACGCCGCCATCCGCATCCATCTCGCTGGAGGCGGTGGTCAGGGACTGGGTGATGGGGGAGAACAGCACGCCCCACCACATGGGGCCGCTGTAGAGCAGCATGGCCAGAAAGCCGGCGCAGACGGAGAGGAGCAATTTATGGCGAAATTTCATGGGTTTGTACCACCTTATTTGATCGTTGTGGTTCTAGTCTGTCCGGCGTCTCCCAAAAATATACAGGGGCGAGGAAAATTTTTCTCTCACCTCCCACATTGCCAGCGCGCCCTCTTGCGTCCGCAGCGGGACTGGGCTATAATGGAGGCACCAATCGCGAGGAGGAGTCGACATGTCCCTTTTATACTGGTTTGAATCCGTCCGCACGCCGGTGCTGGATACCCTCATGTCCCTGGTGACCCACCTGGGGGAGGAGACCTTCTTCATGGCGGCCGCTCTGTTTGTCTTCTGGTGCGTGGACAAGCGGCGGGGATACTATCTGCTGAGCGTGGGCTTTGCGGGCACTCTCATCAACCAGTGGCTGAAGATCGTCTGCCGCGTCCCCCGCCCCTGGGTGCGGGACCCCCAGTTCACCATCGTCCAGTCCGCCAGGGCGGAGGCCGCCGGCTACAGCTTCCCCAGCGGCCACACCCAGAGTGCGGTGGGCTGGATGGGCGGCACGGCCCGGTTCACCAGGCGGATCTGGCTGCAGGTGGTATGCGTGGCACTGCTGGTGCTGGTGTCCGTATCCCGGATGTACCTGGGCGTCCACACGCCGGCGGACGTGGGCGTCTCCTTTGTGATCGCGGCGGTGCTGGTGTTCGCACTGTACCCCCTCATTGAGAGCACGCTGTGGTTCCCCCACCGGATGTACATCATTCTGGGCGTCATGCTGGCCTTCAGCTACGCCTTCGTGGGCTTTATGGAGCTCTACCCCTTCCCGGCGGACGTGGACCCAGAGAATCTGGCCGACGCCATGAAGAACGCCTGGTCCATGGCCGGCGCAGTGGAGGGGATGCTGCTGGTGTGCGTCTTCGACAACCGGGTGCTCCGCTTCCCCACCCGCGCTCCCTGGTGGGGCCAGCTGGTCAAGCTGCTGGGCGGGCTGCTTCTGGTGCTGCTGGTAAAGACGCTGCTGAAGGAGCCCCTGCTGTTCCTGTGCGGCGGCAGCGGCGCGGCCCACGCTATCCGCTACTTCCTGATAGTCCTGACCGCCGGCATCGCCTGGCCCATGACCTTTCCCTTCTTCGCCCGGTACGCCCGCTGAACGTGATGCAAAAAATTCCAGAATTCCTCTATTGCCATTTTCTGTGAACGGTGGTATAATCGGCACGTGGCGACATCGTTCGCTAAAGTGTGTAAGGAGGTATTACTGTGGATAAGAAAGTAACCGACATTGTGGCATATCTCACCTGGGTGGGCCTTATCATCGCCTTTGTGGCCGGTGACAAGGAGGCCTCCAAGTTCCACCTGAATCAGTCTCTGGTAATCTGGCTGGCGGGCATCGTCTGCGGCGTAATCGCCGTCATCCCCATCCTGGGGTGGATCGTCAGCTTTGTGGGCTGGATCTTCCTGGTGGTCTGCTGGTTCATCGGCTTCATCGGCGCCATCCAGGGCACGGAGAAGCCCATCCCTCTGATCGGCGGCATTCAGCTGCTGAAGTAAGCGGGCATAGACGTACCCCCGGCGGGACCCATGCGGTCCTGCCGGGGTTTCTATTATTTCCTTTTTACCCCGGTCCGTCCTCAGCCTGTGAGGAGGGGGCGCAGATGGCGGCGGGGGCAGTATATTCTGTTTTAGAAACCACCCATACATAGGAGGAAGGTGCATGAAAAAGGAAGGACTAAGCGCGGCGCAGATCGCGGCCT
>CAJTOM010000090.1 GCA_910577915.1 uncultured Oscillospiraceae bacterium | reverse complement strand
GTTATAAGGTGCGCCGTACTCGTTCAGACAGCGGGCAATGCCTTACGGTGATGCCCCAGGCTCCCATTTTAACCTCCTTCGTGGTCTAAAAAATTTGTCCTTTAAGTGCAGCCTTGGTTTTTCACCCCCTCCCGCAGGCCCCATTTGAGGGCCGTTTTTAGTGGAAAAAGAATAAGGACAAACCGCCAACCCGTTGCGTTAATAGTGGTAAGGAACTCACGCAAGGAGACTGTTGGCTGACAATTCGTAGTGCAAAAGCGCAAGATGGGTTATGGATTTATAAATTATCCACAGCCCATCTTTGTGCTTATTAGAAGTTTACCAAGCAAGTGTGTGCCATCGGTCCCGTCTGCCTGGCTCTCTGCGCCGCGCGGTGGCTGGAATATAGTGGATTCAGAGTACGAATAGCCGCCGTATCACGTTTCTCCGTGATACGGCGGCTTTGAGTCTATAGCGGCAGAATATGGTCCAGGCCGGTACTGCGCCCCTGCTCTTTTTGCCGGGATTCGATTTGCCGGATGAAATAAGTCTATCCAGCGAGCGGGGCATTTTATTTCGATGCTGGCTCCTCTTTTCCTTTCTGAGCCTTGGCGGCCTTTCTCTTGTGTTTGCCGGCAATCAGCACGAGTGCTGCCAAGGCAGCCAAACCGCCCACGACAGCGGGGATCAGCCACAGGGCGCTCCGAGTAGATTGGATACAGAAAGTGCCCTGGGTTCCGGTCATGGTCAGCAATAGATACTGTCCGTTTTGGACGGCTTCCACCTGTTGCCACTGGCCGTTCTGATACTGCCAGACATGGGTACCGCTGTCAGGGCTTAACAGCCGCAAAGGAACGGAATCCTCTGGCTCCGCTCCAGCGAGAACGACGTCCCACACGACGGCCTGCTCCCCCGCCTCCTGGGGCGGAACCTGGACGCTGTCTGTCACATGGAGAACGGCGTCCCCGGTAAACTGTCCCTCCGCCAGGGCCAGGGCCAGCTTTCCGGACAGCTCCCGGCTGGCCACCACAGTAACCCAAGGGGTATAGACCGCGTTCACGGTCAGGTCGGAGCGCAGGCCGGAGACATCAAACTCCGGCCAGACGCCGTAATTGCCCTCCAGCTCTGGCACAGGGGGCAGGTCGAGCCTGGACAGGTCCTCCCCGTAGAGGAAGGGAATCTGCGCCACCGTTTTTTCCTCCGCCACCAGAGTCAGCGTAAAGGCGGTGAACTCTGGCGGAATATCGGGCAGCTGGCTCAGCGCGTTAAAGGGGATGGGCTCGGCCCGCCCCGCGTAGCTGACGCCGTCCACCCCGGCGGTGCCGGTGTCTACAAAGAGATTGCCGGACAGCGCCCCATCCGTCTCTATGCCGCCGGCAATGGCTCCCAGATACTCCGTGCCTTCCTCGATTGTGACGATGGCACGGCAGTCCCGCAGACGGCTGGCCCAGCCGGCAATGCCGCCGACGTAATTCTCTCCGGACAGGGTGCTCTTGACATGGCAGCTGCGGATGGAGGCGTCCGCATAGCCGGCCACACCCCCCACATAGTTCCCGCCGGTGCTGGCTACCGGGCCGTAATTCTGGCACTCCAAGGCAGTACCCAGGTCCATGCGCCCCGCCAGACCGCCCACGCAGTCCTTCTTGCCGGTGACGGCCCCACGATTGACGCAGTTCATCAGCACCGCCTTGGTCTCGTAGCTGCTGCCAAAGGAGAACCGGCCGGTCGTGTCGTCCTCCGGGTCCAGGTCGAATTCAATGGCCACGGCACCGGCAATGCCGCCCACGTTGCGGTCTCCCTCCACGGTTCCCAGGTTGGAGCAGTCCGCCACCTTGCCCTCCCGGGTGGCGGAGATGTCCTCATCGGAGGTGTCCTGAATGATGCCCTCCAGGCCGCCTTCAGCGGTGTCCCTGGCGTCATCCATTGCGTCCAGCAGAAGGGTGAATACCGCGTTAAACTGCCGGTTGATGGCCCGCAGGTCGGCGGTCAGGGTGCCGTTCCCGGTCTGAAGGGCGCTGTTCAGCCCGTCCATCTCCTCCAGCAGGCCGCTCATGGCATCATAAAGGCTGTCGCCGGCCTGCCGGAAGTCCTCCCCCAGGGGGGTGAACTCCGCAGGACCGTCCTCGGTGAGCGTATCCACCGCATCGCCAATGGTATCCAGCGCCCGGCGCAGCAGCCGCCCGATGACGGCGGAGGTGTCAGAGGCCTCCTCCAGTGTATCCAGGGCGTCTCCCAGCTGGCTGGACAGAGCGCCGGAGCGGCTCAGGGCCTGCTGGAGCTGAGACAGGGCATCATCCAGATCATCCCCCACTCCCCGCAGGGCGCGGAATGCCTGACGCAGCTCCTCCCGCGCCGCCAGAAGAGAGCTGACGGAGATGGAGCCGCTTCCCAAATCCAGAAAGCCTTGAAAGGCGTCCAGCGCGCGTTCCAGCCGGCTTACCGCCGTGGTCAGCCCGGAGGCGGACTGCCGCAGCTTCTCCACCGCGAGACGCAGGTCCCGCGCGGCCCGATCGCCGGTGTCCACCGCGCCGCCCAGAGAATCCAAAGCGTCCCCCAGCTGGCGGGACAGGCGCTCCAGCCGCCCGCCCACGTCGGACAGATCGTCCAGGGCGGGAGAAATTTTGTCCAGCGCGCCGGTGATGTCGGCGGTCAGGGTGTTGATGGTGCCGATGTTCTCGTCGGTAAAATCGGAAACCCGGTCCAGCAGCTCCTTGGTGCTGTCCTTGGCGCTGCCGGCGTAGTCTCCCATGGCGCTGAGCTGGGCGGAGACGCTGTCTCCGGTGCGCTCCGCGTCGTCCAGCGCGCGGTTAATCAGGTTTTCCAGGGTGTTCAGCTCCTGGCGCAGCTGCTCCAGCGTGTCCCGGCCAGGGTCCACAAGCACATAGGGCTCCGCCTGGCCCACAATGCCGCCCACGTCCTTCCGTCCGTAGACGGTGCCGCTGTTGGTACAGCCGGACAGATAGCCGTCCTGCCGCCCGGCGATGCCGCCGGTGTTGTACCCCACATGGGGGTAGCCCACCGTGCCGCGATTGACGCAGCTCTGCACCACGCCGCTGGAATAGCCCACGATGCCACCGGTATCAAAGCAGCCGTCCAGCAGGTGGTAGGTTTCGTCGTCCGCCGCGGCCTGCTCCTCCAGGATGGCAGCCGCATCCGCGTCCATCAGGTCCACATTGGTTTCCTTCCGGGTCAGATTCACTCCGGCGCTGCTTTCACATTTGAGCAGCAACCCCAAATTCCGGCCCGCAATGCCGCCGGTGATATTCTTGCCGCTGACAGAACCGGAGACGGAACAACCGGTAATCTCACCGGTGATGCTGTTGTATCCGGCGATGCCGCCCACGGTGGCATCCCCCTGAACCACGCCGTGAAAGGCACAGCTTTGCAGGGTTCCTGCGTTGTTGCCCACGATGCCTCCCACGGTGGAGCGGGTACCCCCGGGGGCCACCGTACCCTTGACGGTCAAGTCCCGTACCAGCCCGCCGGGCTGGATATAGCGGAACAACCCCAGGGTGGAACCGGCGGAGGTGAGACACAGCCCGGAGATGGTGTGTCCCTGGCCTAAAAAGGTGCCGCCGAAGGTGGGAATGGGGGTGAAATCCACCCCGCTCAGGTCCAGGTCGGCGGTGAGGGTAACAGTCTTGCCCTGGGACCAGGTGTCCAGAGCGCAGTTTTTCCCGAAACGCTGGAGGTCCGCTACGTTGGAGATGGTGACAGTGCTTTCCTCCGTGGCCCAGGCGGGCAGGACCAGCGAGGTCAGAATCCAGACCGCCAGAAGGATGGGGAACAGCCGGTCGACACGTTTACGCATGAGAATCCGCCCCCTTTCCCGCAGGGATTGCCGCTGGTTGGGGCGGCTCCTCCGGCCGGACAGCCCCCGTTGCCACCGCCGCATTGATGCTGCCATGGAGGATGCCGCTGAAATCGGCGTCCACCATGCCGGAGATGTATCCCCGGACGTGGCCGTCCACCAGCAGACTGCCGGTGTGGGTCTGGACGAGATGCCGGGTCTTCAGGGTAAAGGCAGTCTTTTCAATGATGGTGTCGCCCAGCAGCAGAATCTGGGGAAGGATACCCATCACCAGGAAGATGGAGATTAACGTGCCCCGGCCCAGACACACACCGATGGAGGCGATGGAGGCTGTGGTGGACAGCAGGCCGATGGCCACGCCGGCGGAGGCCAAAATAGTGCCTGAGGTAATAATGGTGGGGAAAGCCTCATTCAGCGACTCGATAACCGCATCCTTGAGGGACATGGTCTGTTTCAGCTCCACATAGCGGTTGGCGATGACAATGGCGTAGTCAATATTTGCGCCCATCTGGATGGAGCTGACCACCAGATAGCTGAGGAAGAACAGGGGTTCCTTCTGTAAGTAAGGGAAGGAGAAGTTGATCCAGACACTGCCCTGGATGACCAGGATCAACAGCACCGGAAGCCCGGCGGATTTGAAGGTAAACACCAGCACCAGAATGACGAATACGATGGTCAAAATGCTGATGAGCATGTTGTCGTTGCCGAAGGAGGCGGACAGGTCAAAATCGCTGGTGGAGTTGCCCACCAGGAGGGAATTTTCCGGGTAGTAACGGCCCACAATTTCATGCAGAGTGTCCAGAAAAGTGAAGGTCTCCTCCCCCTCCTCGGGCAGGTTGAGCTGTAAGACCAGACGGCTGTAGTTCTCCCCCTTCAATTGCAGCTGGGCGTCGGTCAGCTGGACGTGGAGGTCCTCAATGGTCTCAGTCATGTCCGCGTCCAGAGAGATGTAGCCCTCGTCCATCATGTCATAGACATACAGGAACATATCAATCAAGGGTACGCCGTAGCTGTCCAGGCCGGAAACTACCTGTCCGTAGTCCTCCTGGTCCACGGCGTAGGCGGAGTAGAGCAGCCGGGCCACCTCAATATCCAGATCGGTCAGCTCGGCAAACTGCCGGGGTGTCAGCCGGTCTGTGAGGACATAGCCGTCCATGGCATCCACATTGGCCAGGCCCAGCACCGTGTCCGTCTCGGGCATACGATCCAGTTCCCGGAGCAGCCGGCCCTCCTGCTCATAGTCCCCCTTGGGCACGATAACCGCCAGGGTGTTCACCCGGCCAAAGGTTTCGTTCACCCGCTGCTGGGCAATCTGGGCGTCGCTCTGGCGGAAGGTGGTCAGCTCGGTCTGCCCGTAGGCGTAGGGGCAGCGGTTGGCGAACACAAAACCGCCAATCAGAAGCACCACAAACAGGGGCGGCATGACAAAACGGGTTTTCACCGCCAGCCGGCCCCAGGCGGTGATTTTGGGCACAAAATTCCGGTGGTGGGTGCGGTCGATCAAACTGCTGAAGCTGAGCAGCAGCCCGGGCATCAGGGTAAACACGGCCAGCAGGCTGAGCACAATGGACTTCATCAGCACCAGGCCCAAATCCTGACCAATCCCGAACTGCATGAAGCACATGGCCCCCAGGCCGGACAGGGTGGTCATGGAGGAGCCGGCAATCTCCGGAATGGCCTTGCTCAGGGCGGCCACCACCGCCTCCCGGGCCTCCAGCTGCTCCCGCTCCTCGGTGTACCGGTGGCAGAGGATGATGGCGTAGTCAATGGCCAGGGCCAGCTGGAGGACCACCGCCACCGAGTTGGAGACAAAGGATATTTCGCCAAAGATAAAGTTGGTGCCCTTGTTCATCAGTGCCGCCATGCCAAAGGTCATAAGTAGCACCGGGATCTCCATATAGGTGTGGGAGGTGAACAGCAGCACCACCAGGATGATGACCACGGCAATCACCATGACCACCTGCATCTCGGCGTTCAGACTTTCAGAGGCGGAGTCGCCGGTGTCGCCGGTGATATAGACGTCATACCCGTCCAGAAGGGCTTTGACACCATCCAATCCCTCCAGACTCACCGGGTCAGTGGCGGTCCCGTCGTAGGTGATGGAAAACAGGGCGGAGCCGTTGGTGTAGTGGTCCCTGGAACCGTTGAACTCCACCGATTTTACACCTTCCATCATCTCTATCTGCTCCGCCAAGCTCTCCGCCTGACGATAGGAGATATTGTCCACCATAATGCGGCTGGTGCCAAAGGTGACAAACTCCGCCTCCATCACGGTCAACCCTTGCCGGGTCTCGGTGGTGTCAGACAAGTAGCTGGTCAGATCGTCGTTCACCGCCACCCAGCCGCTGGAAAAGACGCAGAAAATAGCTGCTCCGATGTACAACAGGTAAAAGGCTTTGCGTTTGTCCACAATAAAAGCCGCAATCCGTTCCATCGGGCTTTGCTTTTCCGAAACTTCTACTGTGTGCCTGCTCAACCTGAACGCTCCTTTCAAACTCTATGATAGACAATGATACTCTGTTTTTCTTGGAAATGCAAGTGGTCAACAGAAAGATAATGTTGTCACTTCCATCGTCCCCTTTTTACATTGAATTATATGTATTATACATGATTGAATAAGTAAAATCAATACATAGAAATATATGTATGATACGTTCCTTGAAAAAGGTGGGACTGACATTGAAAAGCGTGATGGAATTGTTTCGGGAACTGCGGGAAGATCACGATTACTCTCAAAGTGATATAGCAGCCGTTTTGGGAATTTCTCAGCAGCATTATTCCAAGTATGAGACGGGAGAATATGAATTTCCGCTGCGGCATTTTATCACGCTGGCAAAATACTATAGTGTGTCTGCTGATTATCTAATCGGGCGGTGTTCCTATGATGAAAAGAAGCCTTTGGAGATGGTATATGTCACTCGTGATTGTACTTGTGAGAAGCTGGTGCAGGATATACTTTCTTTAAGCGAACATGGAAGAGAAGCTGTTGTGGAGTATATAGAGTTACAGCGGTTGAAGGAAAGGCAGAAAAAGTGATGCTTTCTTTGGGGGGTTGGTTTGCGGCCCGTGCGGACAACCTTACGCTCAAAGGTGACTGAAAAGGGAGCGGGGGATGATGGTGATCTTCGCCACCGGGGCGGAGTGGGTCTGGAGCGCCGCCACCAAGGCGCGGCCGATTTCGTGGTAAGAGACAATCATCCGCTCGTGGTCGGAGAGGATTTTGTTCTTCTTCTGATACCCGGCAATGACCACCTCGATGCTCTCTTGGAGGTCCTCCCGGGTGGCGAGCCTCCGTCCCTGGCGTACGGCCCGCAGGGCGGCCTCGTTGACCATGTTGGCCAACTTCGCACCGGAGGCCCCGGAGGCGGCACAGGCGATGGTGTTAAAGTCCACATTCTCCGCCAGCTTCACCTTGGCGGCGTGAACCTTTAGGATGGCCTCGCGGCCCTGAAGGTCGGGAAGAAGCTGAGGATGGGGTTCATCTCCTTTGGCCTCACCTTGTCGAACACGCAGCCGCTCTCCCACAGGCGATCCACCAGGCTGGGGTCATGGAAGGTGATCTGGCGTACAGGCCAGGCTCCTCGGAGGTGTCAACGAAGTAGATGACGTCCTGCTCCACCTGGGCCACGGCTACCTTCAGCATGGTGAGGAAGGTGCCGTAGTCCACCTGCGTGATCTCTTGGCGCATCAGGCGGGGAAACAGCAGGGTATTCAGCAGGATCATGACCACTAAGACGATAAAGCAGTAGAGGATCAAAGGCTTTTGGGGCTTTTCGATTTTTTACATTTCTAATTTCTCCTTTCCGGGCCGTCTCATATAAGCATTATTTTACAAAAACAAATTGCAAAGTCAAAACTATTTCTTATTTCCGATAAACTGTGGGATATGATGAAGGAAAACGGCTTTTCCACACACCAATTAAGGGAAAAGTGCGGTGTCGACAGCAAGACCATCCGGCGCTTGCGGGCAAACGACAACATGGAAACCAAGACACTGAACAAATTGTGTACGGTCCTTGATTGCCGTCTGGAAGATATTGCTGAATATATTCCAGACGAGCAGTAACAACTCCACGGCTCTGCGGATGCAGAACCGTGGAGTTGTTAGCATTTTCGGGGCGGGATATCCAGGCTGCGATCTGGCAGCATAGGTACTCAACGCCCCAAAAATAGAGGGAGAATCCAGGGGGGAGA
>CAJTOM010000089.1 GCA_910577915.1 uncultured Oscillospiraceae bacterium | reverse complement strand
GGCCGTGCAGAATCCTGGGGGCGCGCAGCCCCCACATCCCCCGTCACGGCAGTGATACCCCCTCGCCGCCGCAGGCGGCGACAGAGGTATGTACCTCCCCCATCGACAGCTCCAAAATTCTCTCACACAGCTGAGAATAAGAAATCCCCGCTGCGGCCGCCTCCTTGGGGAGAAGACTCCCCGGCGTCATGCCAGGCAGCGTGTTGATCTCCAGACACCAGGCGCGGCCCTCCGCATCCAGAATAAAGTCCGCCCGGGAGTAGGCCCGCAGGCCCAGGGCCCGGTGGAGACGCAGGGTCGCCTCCCCCATGGCCCGCCACTGCTCGTCGGTAATGGGGGCGGGGCAGACCTCCTGGCTGCCGCCGGTCTGGTACTTGGCGGCGTAGTCAAAATATGCGCCGGGCTGGGGGATCATCTCCACCGCCGGGAGGTACCGGTCCCCCAGCACGCCTACGGTCACGTCCCGGCCCGTCAGCTTGGGCTCCACGATGACGTGGCCGCCGTAGGCGAGCATCTCCTCCAGGGCCGCAGCCAGCTCCTCACGGGTCTCCGGCAGGGCCATGCCCAGGGAGGAGCCGCCGTTGATGGTCTTCACCGCGCAGGGCAGGGGCAGCTCCCCGGCGAGGCGGGGAATGTCCGGCGCGGTGTAGGTCAGCTCCCGCCAGGGGGCAGTGAGAATACCCGCGTGCTCCATCACCTGCTTGGCGACAGCCTTGTTCATGGCCATGCCGGAGGCCAGATGGCCCGAGCCGGTGTAGGGGATGCCCAGCAGGTCGAAGGCCGCCTGGACCCGGCCGTCCTCGCCGCACTCGCCGTGGAGGCCCAGAAACACCGCGTCCGCCAGGGCGCACAGCGCCAGCACGCCGGGGCCGAAGAGGCTGGGGGACTGGTCCCGGCGGGAGGCGCGCACCGCCGCCAGGTCCGGCGCCTCGGCGCAGATCTCCGCCCGGCCGCACAGGCCGTCGGGGGCGTCAAACAGGGCGGGGGTGGGGGCGGCGTCCAGCCCCAGAAACATATCCACCAGCACCGCCTGGTGCCCCGAGGCCCGCAGGGCGCGGCAGATGTTCTCCCCGGACACCAGGGAGACCTGACGCTCGGGGGACAGGCCCCCGGCTAATACGACAATTTTCAATGGGATAACGCTCCTTACCGTTGGTCTCGCAAACTGCTTATACAGAATCTAGTATAGCATGGGACGGTGGAAAATACAACCATGAGTGCGCTCTTTTCGTCCCGAGGGCGGGGGCAATCTCTTTTGTGCAATCCGCCGTTGCACGGCCGGATGCAACTTTTCCCCGTTACACACCCTATGTGTAACGGTTTTTCCGCTGCAAATTAATTACGAAAGGGAGTTCATTGTATGGATTATACAAAACATTATCACCTGCCCCAGTGGGAAAAGGCGGACCGGATCATGATGGAGGACTTCAACCGGATGTGCGCCGACATCGAGGACGGGCTGAACCGGAACGCGGAGGCCGCCGCCGGCGCCCTCAAAACCGCCGGGGCCGCCGCGACCCCCGCCAGCCTGCGCGGCGGCCTGTTCCGTGCCGCCTACAACCACGCCGCCGGGCTGCTGGAACAAAATGAGCGCCCCTGGCAGGTCGGGGCGCTGTACCAGCATTTCAACGGGGCGGCGGGGAGCGCCCTGCCGGAGGGCATGGCCCAGCGGCCGGACTTCGCCTGGACCACCAACACCGGCGAGCCGCTGTGCATGGACAGCATCCGCGACAGCCTGCGCAAAAGCAGCGACATCTCCTACGAGAAGGACTGCCGGGAGATGTCCGCCACCTTTACCGCCTCCGCCAGCGGCTGGATCACCGGCCTGCGCATGTACGGCGTTATCCGCAACGCCGCCGGCAGCAAGGGCGACTGCACCATCCGCCTGACCAACCTGAACACCCAGGAGGCGGTGGAGCAGCGCAGCTCCTTCCACCTCCCCACCATTACAAACGAGGGCGCGCCCCGGTTCGTGAAGGCGGACCTCTACGTCAAGAGCGGCCAGCGCTACAGGGTGCAGGTCATCATCGACGACCTGACGTCCAGGCCGGAGATGGAGTTCTCCACGGAGAGCCCCGAGAGCCTGGTGCTTGTAGGCCGTCAGACGGCCAGCGTCACCATTCCCCTGCGCGTCTCCCTGGAGGAGCCCGCCATGGGCGGGCTGGCGCTGGTGCGCTACCGGTTCCTGGGCTCGGCGGGAAGCCTGCGGCTCAATTGGGCCGGCGCCGCGCTGACTCCCCGCAAGATCCGCACCGTCACCACCAGGGCCGGCCTCAGCATGCAGGAGGCGGAATTCCGCCGGGAGACCGCCCTGAGCGCCGGCAGCAGCGCTCTGGAGTTCACCGTCAGCTGCCCCAGCGGGAGCGATCTTCAGCTGTATGCGGCGGGGGTGGTGGTGATTTAGACGGTTATGGGAGAAAATCTGTCAAAAAGGGCGTTTATGTTGACAGGATACGGCAAATTTGCTAAAATAAATACGTCCCCGGAGTGATCCGGGGACGGGGCGCTGCTGTGTGAAAGGGCGGTTCGGCTCACTCCTTGCAGAAAGGAGTGATGTTGTATGGACAAAAAGCGTATCATGCGCATCGGCATCCATGTGATGACGTGGATTGCAGTGATTGCCTGCGTACTTATTTTTGCTCCAACAGCGTGTTGACCGCCCGGCTGCAACCCGAGCGGTCAATGATGCGTTTGCACTTTGACAGTTAGGGGCTGAACCGCCTAGCACAGCAGCGCCCCTATTTGTCTCTAGTATACACGCCCGGACTTGGTTTGTCAAGTCCGGGTTTTGACTGGATTTGGGATGTTTCATTGACAAACTTTGACAAATCCTGTAGAATAGACATGTCCCCGGATCACTCCGGGGACGGGGCGCTGCTGTGTGAAAGGGCGGTTCGGCTCACTCCTTGCAGAAAGGAGTGATGTTGTATGGACAAATTTTTGCTCCGACAGCAAGTTGACCGCCCGGCCGACACCCGAGCGGTCAATGGATCTTCGCGTTGACCCTTAGGGGCTGAACCGCCTAGCACAGCAGCGCCCCTGTTTGTCTCTAGTATATACGCCCGGACTTGGTTTGTCAAGTCCGGGTTTTTCTTTGAACGGGGGAACCCCCCAAGGGCCGATGGCCCTTGGGGGGTGTTGCGATGTTTGGGAATCTCGGGTTCTCAGTTACGCCTCAACGTTCTCAGAACTCCCACCCACAGCGGGGGTGTTTTCGGTGGCAACGCTCACGACAAACTTCACAGTATACGTGACAACCTCGTCGCCAACCTTTACGGACAGATAACCGGTCTTATTGGTATCGGTCTCCCAGGTGTCGCCTTCATCGCCGGAAGTGCTCCAGTAGAAGGTGGTGTACTCGACACCCTCCACGGTCTGGGGGCGAGTCATCTCCTTGTACTTAGCGGTCTCCTCATCGAAAGCACCGAAATTCCAGGCATAGGTAGCGCCCTTCTGCGTCGTCACGCCAACGCCAACCCAGTACGCAGTCACCTCGGGATTCGCGTCGTTCGTGGTCTTCTCCAGACCGGTGGCAGTGACCGTGATCTCCTTCTTAGCCTTATCGAGGGTGACCGCATAGCTATCGGCATGGCCGTAGGCGGGAGCGTCCTCCCCCTCAGCGATGGTCAGGTTCGCCGCAACCACGTTCAGCTTGTCGGCAAGCGTCACCTTTTCCTCGGTGGTGGCGGTCACGATGGTGATCTCGAGACCGTCCTCATCAACCTTAGCACCCTCCTTCAGGGTGATGGTGATCTTCCAAGTCTTGGTCACGCTCGCAGCCAGCTTGCCAGCCCCGGCGTCCTCGACAGGAGTGATCTCCACATCGGCCTTCTCGCTGTCAACCTTGACGCCGATGAGCTGCTCGTCCTCGGTGGTCTCGGTGAACTCAAGCTTGCCCTCCTCGCTGAACTTGTCAGCAGCGGCGGTGTACTTCTTGGCGGCCACGATGGTCACCTCGTTGTTCTCGCCAATCTCCTGGCTCTCAGGCAGGATGAAGCTATTGCTCTCGCCAGTCAGCTCGGTCTTGATTTCCTCGGTATTCTGGACCGTCTCGCCGTCACCGAAAGCCTCGCTCACGGAAGGCACAACGGGAGTCTCGGGCTCAGCGGGAGTCTCGGTGAACTTGACGGCGTAGAACTTGATGGTCTTGTTCTCAGCGATGACCTTGTAGACGGTGATGGTCTCGCCATCCTCGTTCTTCACGGTGGAGAAGGTCATGGTGGCACCCTTGGCGGCCTCGACATCGCCCTTGGCGACTTCCTCAACATCACTCAGAGCCGCATCCTTGGTAGTCTTGCCCTTGGTCAGCTTGATCTCACCGATGGTGAGGCCCGCATTGCTGGAGGCGGTCGTGAAGCGCTCGGCCTTGTCGATCACGATGGTATCGGTGGAGCCAGCGGCGACGTCGATGACATAGAAGCTGCCGTTCTCAGTCTTCACATTGATGTCATCGCTGTAGGCGTAGCTGTCCGCTGCCAGGGAGACCTTCAGGGTCTTCCCAACGGGAACCTCGAAGGTAAAGCTCTTGCCGGGAAGAGGATAGATCTCCTTCACATTCTCAAAGCCCACGGGCTTAACGGTATCACCGTCAACCGTAGCGCCGTTGATGATGAACTTAGCGGGAGCAGTACCGGTAACAGCCTTGGCATTGCCGCCGGCGGCGACCAGAGTGATGCGCTCGCTCTTCTTGATGTTCAGAGTGGCCTCAATGGTGATGTCCGCAGTCACCTGAGTGGTGCCGTGGAGCTTCAGGATGTTGCCGGTGAGGGTGTAGCCCATCTCCGCAGCGTCCTCCGTCAGCTTCTTATCACCCAGGAAGACCTTGTCGACGGTAACGGACTCATTGGCAGCAAGGGGGTTGCCGTCCTTGTCCTTGAAGGTCAGGCTGATGTTGTTAAGAGGAACATTGTAGGTCAGCGTATCGGTAATCTTGAGAACGTTATCCTTGCTCTTCACAATCACCTTGGGCGCGTTGCTGGGATCAGCAACCAGGCCGACGGTGAAGGTGATGTCCTCATCGATGCCCTTCAGGGTCACGGTGAGAGTGCGATCACTGTTGGACAGCTTGAAGTCGTGGAGGTGCGCGTTGTCACCATCGCTGAACTTGATGGCGATCTCGCTTCTGCTATCCTTGTAGAACTTGGTACCAACAGGAGCATCCAGCTTCAGCTCGATGCCGTCAGCCTTGTCGGTGTAAGCCACGTTCCCGACAACCTCCTTGACATTGAGGCCGGCCTCAACAGCGACCTTGTCGGTCTCGGAATTCGCAACCCAAGTGGGCTTGGTGGGATCGGTAGTGGCGTCATAGGTCTGGCCCATCACTTCGATCTCGGTGCCGGAGTAGATGGCGGCGGGAATCAGATCAACAATCTTCTCCCAGACCACGCTGGCGTAATCCCAATCCTTGTGGTAGTCGCCGTTGTCAACCACGTTGGCCAGGGACACGGCCCAGACAGCGCTGTTGCTGTCGCCGTGGAACACCAGGACCTTGTTGCGGTTGTAGTAGTGGATGTTGTTGTCGCCCAGGAACCAGGTGTCGCGGTTGAGCTCGTTGTTCACGCGAGAGCTCTCGACGTAGACGTCGTCAACCTGGCTGGCCAGGACGTCCTCCAGGTCGGCCTTCTCCAGCTCGGCAGCGTAGTCGTCATAGTCGTCGCCGCCGTAAGCCAGGGTATACAGAGCGGCGTCAGTGATCTTGAACTGCTTCTCAACAGAGGTATCCAGCACGGCCTGAGCATCATTGCCCTTGTCGTAACCCTTGGGGCCGATGCCGTAGACGGTGTCCTCGTTCCAGCTCTGCATCACGATGTAGGAGCTGTTGGTCCAGCTCTCCTCCACCACGGTACCAACGGAGAACTGGGCGGCGATCTCAGCGCCGGTCATGGGATCAAGCTTGTAGACGCCCTCGGAGACCTCGGTACGCCAATACAGGCCGGGATAGAACTGCTTGGTGTTCGCGATGCCGCCGCCGACATAGGCGTAGGGAGCAACGGAACGGCCGCTGACGCGCATGTCCTCGACCTTCTCGCCCTTGCTGTCGATACCGTCGACACGATAGTCGCCGATGTCGGTTCTGCGCCAGTCGTTGTCGACGACGAAGAAGGGCTCGCGGTCATCGGGATAAGCGCCGTTGAGCTCGATAACAACCACGTCGGCGCTGTAGGTCACATCGCGGTCGGTGTCGTTGTCGGCGGTGCGGCGGGTGCCGACGCAGTAGATGTCCTCAATCAGGCCGGCCAGCTTCTTGGCGCTGGGGGCGTTGTCGTGGCCCACGAAGGAGAGGACTCTGGCGTTGGCGTTGGTGCCCCAGACCACATAGTAGATGGTGCTGTCCAGAGCGCGGACCTCGGCAGAGCGGAGGTTCCGGTCATAAGCGGTATCGGAACCGTTGCTGGTGTCATAGATCGTACCGTTGACAGCGGCCATGGTGGGGATGCTGTCCAGAGCGATCATCTCGTGGTCGTAGCGGCCGGTGACGGAGCTGTCGTGCACGGGCAGGAGGGTACCGTCAGCGGTGATGGCGGCCACGGTGGTGTGGATCTTGTCGTACTGTCTGCGGTTGGGAGTAGTGCCAACGACGTTGTCGCCGTTCAGGGCAGCGCCCTTGTTGTCGCCGAGGATACCGGTGACAGCGGTGTCAACGGAGAAGTCACCGCCGTTGGTGCCGCCCAGATACTTCAGGGCGTCCCAACCGTTGTTCAGCGCGCGGGCGCTGGCGATGAACAGATCACCATACTTGGTGATGTCCACGACCTCAAGCTTGCCCTCGGCGTCGTTGTAGGCGTTGACAGCGTACTCGTTGCTGCGGCTCTTCTGCTCCATGAACCAGCCGTCGGTGATGAGGCGGAAGTCGCCGGCCTTGTCGGTCTTGACGAAGGCAGCCAGGAAGCCGCCGCGGTCGAAGTAGCAGTCATAGCTGACCTTGCCGGCCAGGTTGCGCACGTCGTGGGAGAAGGCCTCGTCCTCGATGTGCTCGCAGACGTCGGACTGGGTCCACTCAGTGCCGTCAGTGGTGACAGCAATCTTGCTGTTGCGGCTGACGTCCTTGAAGGAGGCAGTCTCCATGGCGGCCTTGTAGGTCTGGGCCTTGTCCTCGATGACGGCGTAGTAGACAACATCGTCCACGGCCAGGGTGTCAGCGGAGACAACTTCCTCGTCGGTCAGGTTGTTGATGTCATCAATGCCGCAGATGTAGATGCCACCATTTTTATCCTCAAAGCTGAGGGTGTGGTTCTTGGTGTCCAGGGTAACCACATCGTCCTTGACGCGGGTCACCTGGGCCACGGTGTAGATCACCTTGAAGATGTAGTCGGCAGTGCCGTCGCCATCATTGTCGATGACCTTGAGCCAGTTGCCGTTGTCGTTCTTGGAGACGGCGGCGTCATCCTCTTTCTCCTCGATGAACTCCTCGCAGAAGGACTCCCAGGAGTACTTCTGATCGGCGTCAACGTCGGAGATGTCGGTGTTGGACTGGGTGCCCACATAGACCTCGCCGTCAATGTAGCTGGAGGTCTTCTTGTCGGCCTTGCCGAAGATGCGCTCCATGTAGTCCATGTCGATGTTGGTGATGGGAGTGCGCTTGACGATGGTGACCTCGACAGTGGTGCCGCTGATCTTGGCTCTGTTCTCACCGGCGGCAGCGTTGATGCGGTCGCGCACGTCAGCAAGGGACATGCCGTTGATCTCGTTGCTGGCATCCGCCTTCAGGACGTACTTGATCTTGTAGGCGGAATCGCGCTTGAAGGCCTTGTCGAAGTTCAGGTAGCGCTCAGCGTCACCAGCGGAGATACCGGCGCGGCCCAGGATCGCGGTGACGCTCTCGGCCTCGGTGCCCTCGGCCTTGGCGTTCTTGCCGCTGTCGGCCAGGTTGATGACGTTGGTCTTGTTCTGGATGTAGATCAGGCGGCTCTCGCCCATGTCGTCCAGATTGGTGCTCCAGTTGATGGTGTAATCCTTCGCGTTCTTCTCGTCGCGGATCAGGGTCTTGCCATCAGCCAGGGTACGGGTGCCCTCGAGGTTGGCGTACTCGTTGGCGATAACAACGCCCTCGACCTCCTCCAGGCTCAGGTTCTCGC
>CAJTOM010000088.1 GCA_910577915.1 uncultured Oscillospiraceae bacterium | reverse complement strand
GTCAACGAAATCCAAATAAAAGTTCTTTTGATCCTTTTCTTTCAAGAAAAGGATGTTTACCGAAACGCGATGTAGTAATACCGCGTATCCCTCACATTCATTTTCGGGTAGATCTCGTAGTTAATATCGTCCGTGGTCTGATTTTTGACCGTGAAGCCGTCCTCCAGAAGGGTAACAAACTCCGGCAGATTGGAGGATCTGCCCACCCGGCCCACAATGATTGCATCCGTAGCGCAGTTGGCGCTGTTGTAGCGCATGCTTTGGGCGGTGATGATGAGGAACTGGGGCTTGTAGCCCAGGGTGACGGTTGTCCCGGCGCTGCTGCCGTTGCCGTCGTAGGTTCCGACAGAGTAGGGCAGGTTGCCGGGGCAGTAGGCGTTGTCGGCGGTCGCCTGGGCGGCGTCGGCGGACTGCTGGGCCTTGTTGGCGGCGGCCATAGCGGCGTCGGCCGCGTTTTTCGCGCTGCCGGCGGCGGCGCTGGCCCGGGCCTCCGCCTGGGCGGCGGCGTCGGAGGCGTCCCGGGCGGTCTTCTCCAGCCCGGCCTCCAGATTGCCGCACATGGCGTTGAAATCGTCCATCATAATCCGGTCGGACTTTTCCCACTGGGGAAGGTGATAATTTTTCGTATAATGCATGCTTGGTACTCCTGTCTGTATTTTTTCTGTCCCGGAAAAACCGTTACACATAGGCTGTGTAACGGCCAAAAGTTGCACAAATCCGTGCAACAGCAAAGCGCACAAAAAATTTGGGGGAAATCCGGCAAATTGTGGGAATCTATTCGGCAGTTTCCACAAAAATAGAGGGTCCCATCTTGCTTTTTGTTCGCCGCAGTGCTACAATATGGCCAGACTTTGTGCATCATGGATCACACACGGCGCGGCCGGGCGCGCCGGACGCGGGATGCTGTCCCGCTTGCAATATGATCGAATGGGGAGACAGCGATGATTCTGATACAGGGCAAGGGCGTCTCCGCCGGCGTGGAGCACGGCCCTATCTACTTTTACCACCGGACGGACGCCGCCGTCGTCAAGCGCCCTGCGCAGGACCTGGAGCAGGAGAAGCGGCGCCTGGCGGAGGCCCAGGAGAAGACCAAGGCCCAGCTGGAGGTTCTGGCGAAGAAGTGCCGGCGGGAGGCCGGCGACAAGTCCGCCGTCCTCTTTGAGACCCACGCCATGTTTGTGGACGATGAGGACTATATGGCCGCCATCATGAACACCCTGCGGGAGGAGCGCTGCTGCATCGAGTACGCCGTGCAGCAGGCCGGCGTTCAGTTCGCGGAGATGTTTGTCAACATGGACGACGCCTACATGAAGGCCCGGGCCGCGGACGTGCGGGACGTGACCCGGCGTATCCTCAACAACCTCATGGGGATCACCGCCGGCGGCCTCGACGCGGAGGAGGCGGTGATTCTGTGCACCGACGATCTGGCGCCCTCCGAGACCATCCAGCTGGACAAGAGCCGCATCTTGGCCTTCGCCACCCGGAACGGTTCCGGCAACAGCCACGCCGCCATCCTGGCCCGCACCATGGGCATCCCTGCCGTCTGCGGCCTGGGGGAGAGCCTGAAGCCGGAGCACACCGGCCGGCTGGCCTACATAGACGGGGAGACTGGTCAGCTCATCATCGAGCCCGACGAGCTGACCCTCGCCGCCATCAAGGACAAGCATGAGAAGCAGATCGAGACGAAGAAGCTGCTCCAGTCCATGAAGGGGAAGGAGGATGTGACCCTGGATGGCCGGCGGGTCAGCATCTGCTGTAACATCAACACCCCCGAGGATGTGACCGCCGTCCAGGCCAACGACGGCCGGGGCATCGGCCTATTCCGCTCCGAGTTTCTCTATCTGGCCGCCAAGGACTACCCCACCGAGGAGGAGCAGTTCCAGGCCTACAGGGCCGTGGCCGCCGCCATGGGCGGCAAGCGGGTGATCATCCGCACCCTGGACATCGGCGCGGACAAGCAGGCGGCCTACTTCCGCCTGGCTAGGGAGACGAACCCGGCTATGGGCGTGCGGGCCATCCGCGTCTGCCTGAACCGGCCGGAGGTGTTCCGCACCCAGCTGCGGGCTCTGTACCGGGCCTCCGCCTACGGCAAGGTGGCCATCATGTTCCCCATGATCACCTCCGTGTGGGAGATCAAGGAGTGCCGCCGGGCCTGTGAGAGCGTGATGCAGGAGCTGGCGGAGGAGGGGATTCCCTTCAATCCGGACACGGAGATCGGCATTATGATCGAGACCCCCGCCTCTGTGCTCATCGCCAGGGATCTGGCCAAGCACGTGGATTTCTTCTCGGTGGGCACCAACGATCTGACCCAGTACACCCTGGCCTGTGACCGCCAGTGCAACGACCTGGGCAAGTTCTTCGATCCCCACCACCCCGCCGTCCTGCGGGCCCTGAAGATGGCGGCGGACGCCGCCCACGCCAACGGCATCTGGATCGGCATCTGCGGCGAGCTGGGCGGGGATCTGCGGCTGCTGCCCACCTTCCTGGCCATCGGCATCGACGAGCTGAGCGTATCCCCCTCCAGCGTCCTGCCTCTGCGGGCGGAGCTCCGCCGGAGCATTGCCAAGACCTGCGGCCTGGAGATGCTGGAGTGCTGAGCGGACAAAAAGGGGCGGACTACCGCCCCTTTTACGATAGAAAGGCGAATTAGAATGAGCGGACAAATTTTATTTACGGATCTGGACGACACCCTGCTCAACGACCGGAAGGAGGTCACCCCCGGCAGCCGCCGGGCCATCGAGGCGGCCCTGGCCCGGGGGAAGCGGATCGTGGTGGCCTCCGGGCGGCCCCTGTCCAGCGCCCTGATCCAGGCTAGGCGGCTGGAGCTGGCGGGGCCGGGGTGCTTTGTCATCGCCTACAACGGGGCGGTGATCTACGACTGCACCCGTGAGGAGGCGGTGTCCCGCCGCCCCATGGCCCGGGAGGACCTGTACGCGGTCTTTGACGAGGCCTGCCGGCGTGGGGCCTACGCCCACACCTACGACCGGGAGCAGGTGGTCATTGAGGAGCGCTGCGACCGGTCGGTGGCCCAGTGGTACTGCGGCCGGACGGACATGACCTTCCGGGTCATCGGGGATGTACGCCGGGACCTGGCGGAGACGCCGGTGAAGACCCTGGTGATCGACAGGGAGGACACCGGGGTCCTGGAGGACATGGAGCGCTGGCTGGGGGAGCGTCTCTCCGGGCGGGTGGATTTTTTCCGCTCCAGCCCCCAGTTTCTGGAGATGGTGACGGCAGGGGTGAACAAGGGCTGGGCGGTGGAGGAGCTGTGCCGCCGCCTGGGCATCCCCATTACCGACGCCGTGGCGGCGGGGGACGAGGCCAACGACATCTCCATGCTCCGGGCCGCCGGCGTGGGGGCGGCCATGTGCAACGGCATACCGGCGGCCAAGGAGGCCGCGGACTACGTCACCCAGCGGGACAACAACCACGACGGCATCGCCGAGGTGATCGAGCGCTTCCTGCTCTGACGCCCAAACGTCTGACCTGGCAGAAAAACAGGACGTACCCGCTTTGGGTACGTCCTGTTCGCATATGGGGGGAACGCGCCGGATCAGCCCAGACGCCAGATCTCCTCGTTGTACTGCCGGATGGTCCGGTCGGAAGAGAAGTAGCCGGATTTGGCGATGTTGACCAGCATCTTCCGGGCCCAGGTCTCCCGGCCGCCGTAGGCCCGCAGGGCCTGGTTCTTCACGGCGATATACTCCTCCAGATCCAGCAGGGCCATGAACCAGTCCTTGCCCTTCATGTCCCGCCACAGGGCCGCCAGGCACAGGGGATCGCCGATGCGCAGCAGCTCCTCGGACAGAAGGAAGTCCACCAGCCGCTCCACCTTGGGGGAGTGATAGTAATCCAGGGCCCGGTAGCGCTGGCCGCCCTTGTCGTCGTACATGCGGATGACCTGGTCGCTGGGGGTGCCGAAGGTGTAGATGTTCCCCGGCCCTACCAGCTGGGCGATCTCCACGTTGGCCCCGTCCAGGGTGCCCAGGGTTACCGCGCCGTTGGCCATCAGCTTCATGTTGCCGGTGCCGCTGGCCTCCTTGGAGGCCAGGGAGATCTGCTCGGAGATGTCTGCGGCGGGGATCAGCCGCTCCGCCCAGGTGACGTTGTAGTTCTCCACCATGGCCACCCGGAGCCAGGGGCGCACCTCCGGGTCATTCTCAATCAGGGCCTGGAGGCAGAGGATGAGGTGGATGATGTGCTTGGCCATCACATAGGCTGGGGCGGCCTT
The DNA here is from genome assembly GCA_910577915.1 of uncultured Oscillospiraceae bacterium. Lineage (GTDB taxonomy): Bacteria > Bacillota > Clostridia > Oscillospirales > Oscillospiraceae > Pelethomonas. The sequence goes on along the minus strand of CAJTOM010000088.1, from coordinate 4,018 downwards.
GGCGCCGAAGAGAACGGTGACGGGCCGCTCCGGGAGGCGGCCGGCCTTGATCTCCAGGTACTGGTGCACGACGTACAGGGCGTTCATCTGCTGGCGCTTGTACTCGTGGAGCCGCTTGATCTGTACGTCGAAGATGGAGTTGGGGTCCAGCGCCACCCCCTGGGCCTCTCTGAGAAAGCCGCAGAAGCGCTCCTTGGCGCTCTGCTTCACCGCCAGCAGGCGGCTGAGTACCTGGGCGTCATGGGCGTACCGCTCCAACTCCTCCAGCCGCGCCGGGTCCCTGCGCCAGCCGTCGCCGATGCAGCCGTCGATAAGGGCCGTCAGATCCGGGTTGCAGGCTTCCAGCCAGCGGCGGAGGGTGACGCCGTTGGTCTTGTTGTTGAACTTGCCGGGATAGAGCGCATAGAAGGGCTGCAGCTCCGCGCTCTTGAGAATCTCCGTGTGCAGGGCGGCCACGCCGTTGACGGAGAAGCCGTAGTGGATGTCCATGTGGGCCATGTGGACCAGCTCCTTCTCGTCCAGAATGGCCGTCTGCTCGTCGGGGCAGGTCTCCCGGACCCGCCGGTCCAGCTCCCGGATGATGGGCGCCAGCAGGGGGGCGACCTTCTCGATAAAGGCCAGGGGCCACTTCTCCAGGGCCTCCGCCAGGATGGTGTGGTTGGTGTAGGCGCAGGTCCTGCTGACCTGATCGATGGCCTGGTCCATGGTCAGGCCCCCCTCGGTGAGCAGGCGGATCAGCTCGGGGATAACCATGGAGGGGTGGGTGTCGTTGATCTGGATGACCACGTGGTCCGCCAGCTCCTCCAGGCCGTAGCCCCGCTCCTTCAGCTCCTGGAGGATCAGCTGGGCCCCGGCGGAGACCATGAAGTACTGCTGGTACACCCGCAGCAGCCGGCCCTCCTCGTCCCCGTCGTCGGGGTAGAGGAAGCTGGTCAGCTGGTGGGCGATGTCCGTCTTGTCAAAGGCAATGCCCTCCTCCGGCGCGCCGGCGGGCTCCTCCACATCGAAGAGGTGCAGGCGGTTGGCGCACCCACTGTATGCCCCGGGGACGGCCACATCCCACAGCACGGCCTTCAGGGGAAGGCCGCCGAAGGGGACCGTGAAGGACTTCCCTGTGGGGATGAGCCAGCTCTCAGGCTCTATCCAGGGGTTGGGGGTCTCCTCCTGCTTGCAGCCGGCAAACTGCTGCCGGAACAGGCCGTAGTGGTAGTTGAGGCCCACGCCGTCCCCCTGAAGGCCCAGGGCGGCGATGGAGTCCAGGAAGCAGGCGGCCAGCCGGCCCAGGCCGCCGTTGCCCAGGGAGGGTTCCGGCTCCAGCTCCTCCAGGTCCCCCAGCTCCCGGCCCATGGAGGCCAGCAGCTCCCGCACCTGCCCGTGGATGCCCAGGGCCAGCAGATTGTTGCTCAGCAGCTTTCCCACCAGAAATTCTGCGGAGAAGTAGTAGAGCTTCCGCTCCCCCACGGGGGCGGGCCGCTCCTCCGCCAGACGGCGGGTCAGCGCCAGCAGCGCCTGGTAGAGCTGCCGGTCCCCGCAGGCCTCCGGGTCGAGAGCGAAGCGCTCACGGGTGATCCCTGCAAGCTGTTGTTTCAGTTCTGTCATGGCAAAATACGCTCCTGTATGAGAATGAGATGGGGAAAATACTTTGCTCGTTTTTCATAGCGCTGAGGATATAAGCAGTATAACACCCCGGGCGGAGAAAGAAAAGCCCCGAAAAAGAAAAATTGAGGCTTGCCAAACAGCGGCCGATTGTATAAACTGGTCATATGAAGGAAATAGGGGGGCGGCTTATGGTGGAGGAGACGACGAGACGGGGCGCGCGCTTGGAGAACCATCTGGAGTGGATGCTGCTGGCGCTGGCGGGGCTGCTGCTGCTGTGCGCGGTGATCGCCCAGCCCAACGCCTCCCTGCTGACAGGACTGTGGCGGATCCAGACCAGCGAGGCAGGGCTCATCACCGACCCCATGGCCATCGGCGGGGTGGGAGCGGCGCTGCTGAACGCGGCGCTGGTGCTGCTGCTGAGCCTGCTGCTGATCCGGCGGATGAAGCTGCCCATCACCGGGGCGGCCCTGGCGTGCCTGTTTCTGATGGCGGGCTTCGCCCTGCTGGGCAAGAACCTGCTGAACATCACCCCCATCGTCATCGGCGGCTGGCTCCACGCCCTCTACAAGCGGGAGAGCTTCGCCCGCTACGTCTATCTGATCCTGTACGGCACCTGCCTCTCCCCCATGGTCAGCTTTCTGCTGGTCCGGGTGCGCCCCGGCTTCCGGTGGCTGGCCATGAGCCTGTGCGGACTGGTGATCGGCTTTCTTCTGCCGGCCATCGCCCGGTATACCACCCGCGTCCACCAGGGCTACAACCTGTACAACGTGGGCTTTGCCGCCGGCATCCTGGGCCTGGGGCTGGCCAGCTTCTTCAAGGGCTTCGGCGTGGAGTTCACCTCCCACGACAGCTGGAGCAGGGAGGGGCACCTGCTGCTATGCGGCCTGATGACCGCCCTGCTGGGGGGGCTGCTGGCGGCGGGGATCCGGCTGGGCTGCCGGAGCTGGAGGGACTACCGGCGGGTTCTGCGCCACTCCGGCCGCGCGGTGGCGGACTTTATCCTGCTGGACGGCCCCGCCCGGACCCTGGTAAACATGGCTTTGGTGGGGGGCGTGGGCTTCGCCTACCTGCTGGCGCTGTACCCCCTGGGGGTGCGGCTCAACGGGCCGCTGGTGTGCTGCCTGTTCGCCATGACGGGCTTCGGGGCCTTCGGCAAGCACCCGCGCAACGTCCTGCCGGTGATGGCGGGGGCGGTGATGGCGTCCCTGCTGATGATCCAGGTGCCCATCACCTCCCCCGGCGTGCTGCTGGCGACGCTGCTGTGCACCTGCCTGGCTCCCATCGCGGGGCAGTTCGGGTGGCACTGGGGGGTGGCCGCCGGCTTTGCCCACATGACGATTGTCCAGAACACCGGGTTCCTCCACGGGGGGATGAATCTATACAACAACGGCTTTGCGGCGGGACTGGTCTGCATTTTGATGATCCCCATCATTGAGGCGGTGACGCCGGAGCCCTCAGAGGAGTAACGCATATGAAAAAACGGATGCACATGGCCCGCCGGAGAATGAACCACGTGGTCAGCGAGCTCAATCACGCCATGCTGCTGGCCGGCTGCCGGGAGCTCAACCTGCGCCTCGTCCGGGAGGAGGAGGGTCTGCGCCTGCACATCCGGGGCGGCTTCGCCCCGGAGAACCGGGCCATGGTGGAGCGCATGGCCGCCCTGCTCCAGCCGGCGGTCCGGGACCCGGCCCTGGTGGAGACCTACTGGGAGCTGGCCGGCGAGGACCAGTATACCAGCGACAGCGAGATGTCGCTGGTGGGCCAGATGCTGGACGGGGCCCAGGTGGAGATCGGCCCCGGCGAGGTGCGTATGGAGCTCTACCTGGCGTTTTAGGACCTGTCCTCACGGCCGGGGGAGGCGCCCCTTGCGAAAATCCCCCGCCTGTGGTATACTGACAAGCAGCCAGCGGTAAAATCCGGGCCCCGTGCCCGATCCTGGGAGGTGTGGAGTCCTATGCGCGTATACGCATCTGCGGAGGACTATCTGGAGGCCATTCTGGTCATACAGCGGCGGCAGGGGAGCGTCCGGTCCATCGACGTGGCCAACGAGCTGTGTTTCTCCAAGCCCAGCGTCAGCGTGGCTATGAAGAAGCTGCGGGAGCAGGGTTGCATCGAGATGGATCAGGAGGGCTTCATCCATCTGCTGCCCGCCGGCGCGGAGATTGCCGAGCACATCTACGAGCGCCACCGGACCCTGGCGGACTTTTTTGTCTACCTGGGCGTCAGCGAGGCGGTGGCCTCCGCCGACGCCTGCAAGGTGGAGCACGACCTCAGCGACGAGACGTTCCTGAAAATCAAGGAGCACGTGCGCCGGACCATGGACGGCGTGTCGTAGGCGGGTGGAGAGAAGGGAAATTCCAGCTTTTCCGCCGATGGGTTCCGCCGAAATTCTCCTGTTTGCGGATAAACGGCGGGGGGC
>CAJTOM010000087.1 GCA_910577915.1 uncultured Oscillospiraceae bacterium | reverse complement strand
TCCTCGTTTTCCGGCACAAACGCTTCGCTGGTTTGCGCCGGAAGGGGACGGGGGATGCGTTGGGGATATACAACAGAACAGGGGGCGGGCTTCGGCCCGCCCCCTGTTTATTATAATGAGGTACAACTATGGCCGAAAAAATGATTCCCATTAATACTGCACTGATGCCCGCTTACTACAAGGATTTTCACTGTATCATGGGGGCCTGTCAGGACAACTGCTGTGACGACGGCTGGAAAATTGAGTTCAGCAAAAAGGACTATTTGACCGTCAAACGGGCAGCACAAAGCGAAGAACTGAAGACCATGGTGAAGCAAAGTATGCGCCGTCTCCGGGAGCGGGAGCATAACGGCATATACGCGGAATTCCAAACCAATGCGGCGGGGCGCTGTGCGTTTCATACAGCGGCGGGGCTGTGCGCCCTGCAGATGGAGTGCGGCGAGGGGGCGCTTCCGGCGGTGTGCCGCCAATACCCCCGTCACAGCACCTACACGGCGGCGGCGAAGGAGTATTCTCTGAGCCCCTCCTGCGAGGGGGTGCTGGCTCTGTTGTGGGACCTGCCCCAGGGCATCGACTTTATCGAGGAGCCCCTGCACCCCAGCGAGGTAAAGTCTGTCTCCCCCAGAAATAAAGCCGCAGAGCGCTTTGCCGCCATCCGCGCCCTGTGCATCGACGCCGTTCAGGAGCGATCCATGGGGCTGTCTCAGCGGCTGCTTCTGCTGGGCCTTTTGCTCCAGCAGCTGTGTGAGACGGACTGGGAGAGCGGGGAAGCGCTCGACCGGTGGCTGCTCCGAGGGGCGGCCATGCTCCACGACCCGGCTATCCCGGCGGAGCTGGACAAGCTGCCAAAAAATAAGCAGATGTGTCTGCTGAACAACTACAAGGTTTTGGCCCTGACCGTAAAACAGGGTGTATTGAGAGACATGCGCCTGTTCGAGGAGCTGCGCGCCTCCGTTTTTTCGGTCTCGCCGGACCAGGAGGAGGACGTTGTCCTCCATCTGGACCGCTATCGGGCTTTGGAGGAAAAGCTGGAGGACCTGCTGGACCATTCGGAGTACTTTTTTGAGAACCTGATGGTGTCCATCACGTTCATGTCCGGCATTCCCAGGCTGACAGACCCGGAGGAGCTGTGGAAGAGCTATGTAAGCCTGTGCAATCTCTACAGCTTTTTCCGTTTCGCCGCCGTGTGCGCCATGGAGAAGGAGGTCAGCCGGGAGCGGCTGTTCCATACGCTGGTTGTCTCCTCCCGGGCTCTGCTCCATAATCAGACCTGGCGGTATATGCTTCGGGACAAGCTTTTTGAAAACGACAGCGCCACCCTGGCCCACATGGCCATCCTTCTGGGCGGCTGACGCACGCAGGAGAGGGGACCCCGCCGGGGTCCCCTCTCCCTGTTTTCGCCCTATTTCCGCACGATCTCCAGCGTCCGCCCCTCCCATGCGCCGTAGAGGGAGAAGCGGCCCTCCAGGCCTTGGGTGACGGCTACGCTCCCGTCCTCGCCGATGAAGACGCACTCGAAGCCCCCGCGCTCCCGCCAGAGGGCCTCCCCCCGCTCCCGGCCCAGGACGAACAGGGCGGTGGACAGGGCGTCGGCCGCCGCCCCCTCCTCCGCCACCACCGTGACCGAGGCCAGGCCGCTCCGGGCGGGACGGCCGTCGGCGGGGTCGATGATATGGCAGTAGGTCTCCCCGTCCTGCTCAAAATAGCGCTGGTAGCCACCGGAGGTGACCGCCGCGCAGTCCGTGATCTCCAGCGCACCGGCGTAGCCGCTGCCGTCCGGGGCCTGGACCGCCACCCGCCAGGGGGAGCCGTCGGGCTTGCTGCCCAGGGCCTGGACATTGCCCCCCAGCTCCACAATGGCGGAGGTGATCCCCTCCCTCCTCAGCAGCTCCATCAGCCGGTCCCCGGTCCAGCCCTTGGCCACCGCGCCCAGGTCCAGCTCCATGCCCTCCGGCAGGGTCAGTACGGTCCCCTCCAGGGATATGCGGGTGTAGTCCACCCGCTCCAGCAGCGCCGCCAGCTCCGCCTCCTCCGGCACCCGGTACGCCCCGGTGGTGAACCCCCAGGCCCGGACCACCGGGTAGATGCTCACGTCCAGGGCCCCGCCGGTCTCGCCGCACAGCGCCAGGGCCCGCTCCAGCAGGGCGGCGGTGTCGGCGTGGAGCACCCCGCCGCCGTTCCGGTTGGCGGCGCAGACGTCGCTGCTCTCATCGGTGACGGACAGCAGCGCCTCCAGCTCCAGGACCCGCTCCCGCGCCAGCCCGGCGGCCTCCCCGGCCCCCTGGCCGTAGACGGTGAGGCGCATGGCGGTGTCCATGGCCAGAAATTCCTCTATAAAGGGTTTCTCCTTTACTGCCCCCGGTCCACAGGCGCTCAGCAGTGTGATCAGCGCCAGGGCCAGGGCCCATGCCCGCCGCCTCACAGCGCGCAGGGCCCCCGGCGGATGAACTGGCCCTGGGTCTCCAGCACCCGGCCCCGGTCCGCCGCCAGCCGCCCCCGGAGGTACACCCGGGCCACGGCCCCGGCGGTCTCCATCCCCTCGTAGGGGGTGTAATCCGTGTTCTGGGCCTGGTCCGCCGCCGTGATGACCCCCCGCGCCGCCGGGTCATAGACCACAATGTCCCCGTCGCCGCCGGGGGCGATGCACCCCTTCCGGGGCCAGCAGCCGTAGAGCTTGGCGGGGTTCTCGCACAGCACCCGGCACATGTCCGCCGGGGTGATCCGCCCCGCCGCCACACCGTGGGTATACAGCAGCACCCCCCGGTGCTCCACGCCGGGCAGGCCGCCGGGGATCTTGGTGAAGTCGTACCGCCCCGCCCGCTTCTGGGCGGTGGTGAAGGAGCAGTGATCTGTGGCCACGGTGTCGATCTCGCCCCCCGCCAGGGCCGCCCACAGCGCCGCCCGGTCCTCCGCCTTTCGAAGAGGCGGCGCGCAGACCAGCTTGGCCGCCGCCATGTAGTCCGGATCGTCATAGCCCCCGTCCTCCAGCAGCAGGTAGTGGGGGCAGGTCTCCACGTAGACCCGCTGGCCCCGCCGCCGGGCCGCGCGGACCTCCTCCATCGACTCCCGGCAGGACAGGTGGACGATGATCACCGGCGCGTCCGCCAGCTGGGCCAGCCGCAGCAGATGGCCCACCGCCTCCGCCTCCAGGGGCGCGGGCCGGGTGCGGGGGTGGGAGCCGGGGGACATGCGCCCCGCCGCCCGTGCCGCGCGGACCAGCTCCCGGATCACTCCGTCGTTCTCGCAGTGGACACCGGCGACGCCCCCCGCCTCCTTCAGCCGCAGCAGGGCGCGGTACATCTCCCCCTCGCCGATCATCATGGCGGGGTAGGTCATATACATCTTAAAAGAGGTGATCCCCTCCTCCGCCATCTCCCCGATCTCCCGGCAGATGCCCTCGTTCCAGTCGTCTATGGTCATATGGAAGCCGTAGTCGCAGGCGCACTTCCCCACCGCCTTCTCCCGCCAGCGCGCCAGCCCCGCCGCCAGAGGCTCCCCCTTGTCTGGGGCGGCGAAGTCGATCACCGTGGTGGTGCCCCCCCGGAGGGCCGCCCGGCTGCCGGTGGCAAAGTCGTCGGCGGTGATGGTGCCCCCTACCTCCAGATCAAAATGGGTGTGGCCGTCGATGAAGCCGGGGAAGAGCAGCTTCCCCGTGCAGTCCACCACCTCCCCCTCCCCGGCGCCCAGATCCGCCCCCACGGCGGCGATCTTCTCCCCCTCCAGCAGTACGTCCAGGCGCTCCGCGCCCCGTCCAGAGACCACGTCCCCGCCCCGCAGCAGAATGCTCATCATGCTCCTCCTTGCCGTTGTTGTTTGTCTGACAGGTTGAGTATAGCACATTTGGCGCGGCATAGAAAGAGGGAATCGGGGCCTGAGAGCCCGGATGCGGCGGCCAGGAATCCGGGGGCTGCGGCCGCGCGCCGGGAGTCGGGAGCGTTCCTCCGCCCAGGGCGGCGGAGGGGCAGTGAAAAAAGTGGGCGAAAATGCGCAAAATAGGACTAGCCAAACGGCGAAACTTGGGGTATAATTAAGAATGTATATGGGCAGTCCCCAGAGCCGGCGGGACTCCGCCGGGAGAAAATGCTGCCTAAAATTGTATTTAGGAGGAACCCCAACCATGAGAAAGTGGAACAAGCTGCTCTCCCTCCTGCTGGCGATGATCATGGCCTTTAGTCTGGCCGCGACTGGCCTGGCAGACGGGGAAGAGGGCGAAGCGGCCGCAGAGCCTGTTGCCGCGTATCAGGTCCCCGAGGATGCTAAGGATGCGATTGTCATTCTCCACACCAACGACGTCCACGGCGCGATTGAGAACTACGCCAAGGTCGCCGCGCTGAAGACCATGTACGAGGAGGCCGGCGCTACCGTGTACCTGCTGGATGCCGGCGATTTTATCCAGGGCACGCCCTATGTCAGCGTCTCCCAGGGCGCTACCGCTGTCGAGCTGATGAATATGACGGGCTATGATGCTGCCGCCCCCGGCAACCACGAGTTCGACTACGGTTATGAGAACCTGAAGACCCTGTCCACGGCTGCTGAGTTCCCCATCCTGGCGGCCAACGTCACCTATGAGGATGCGGTGGCTTTTAATGCCAATACCATCTTCACCACCGAGAGCGGCACTAAGATCGGCGTCTTCGGTCTGGATACCCCCGAGACTTCCACCAAGGCGCACCCCGCCAAGATCAAAGGCGTTACCTTTGCTACCGGCGAGAACCTGTATGCCGCTGCCCAGGCTCAGGTGGATGAACTGACCAAGGCCGAGTGCGACTACATCATCTGCCTGGGCCATCTTGGCATTGATGAGGAGAGCGCCGGCACCGGTGTCCGCTCCATCGACCTGCTCAACAAGGTCACGGGCATTGACGTGTTCATCGACGGCCACTCCCACTCTACCCTGGAGTCTGTCACCGAGGCTACCAGCGGCACCGGCAAGGTGGGCGATACCTATCTGACCTCCACCGGCACCAAGCTTGCCAACGTGGGCGTTGTGACCATCAAGGGCGAGGAGATTACCACCGCCAATGTGTCCACAGAGGCCATTACTGTGCCCGAGGGCGATGCGATTGCCGCCCGCGCCGCCGCCATCATCGCCGAAATCGATGCGGCCTACGGCGCTACCTTCGCTACCACCGAGGTCAAGCTGAACGGCGACCGTGATCCCGGCAACCGCACCGAGGAGACCAACCTGGGCGATCTGATTACTGACGCCATGGTGTGGTACGCCACCAAGGACGGCGAAGACCTGGGTGTTCCCGCTGAGAATATCATTGCTCTGACCAACGGCGGCGGCATCCGTGCCACTATCGAGGCCGGCAATATTTCCAAGAAGGATGTCAACACCGTCCTGCCTTTCGGCAACACCGTGTCTTACATCACCGTCACCGGCGAGGCCCTGCTGGAGGCTCTGGAGGCCTCTACTGCGTCCACCCCCACCGCTATGGGCGGCTTCCCCCAGGTTTCCGGCATCAACTTCACCATTGATGTCAGCAAGCCCTACGACCAGGGCGACCTGTATCCCGGCACCGAGAATTTCAAGCCCAACAGCATCACCCGCGTGACCATCAACAGCATCAACGGCAAGGCCTTTGACGCCGCTGCCAACTATGTTGTGGTCACCAACGACTTCCTGGCCTCCGGCGGCGATACCTACTATGCCTTCTCCGTTGCAGAGACCATTGTTGACACCGGCGTGCCTCTGGATGAGGCTCTGATGCAGTATATCACGGAATCCTTGGGCGGCAAGGTGACTGCCGAGAAGTACGGCAAGCCCGCTGGCCGTATCGCCGTCACCGGCGAGGCTCCCGCCGAGCCTGCCGAGCCCACTGAGCCTGCCACTCCCGCTGAGCCCTCCGCCGCCGCTTTCTCCGACGTGGCTGAGAGCAACTGGCACTATGAGTTTGTCACCGCCATGGTGGACGCCGGCGTCGTCTCCGGTTATCCCGACGGCACCTTCCTGCCCAGCAACAGCGTGAAGTGGGGCGAGGCCCTGAAGATGGTGCTGAGCTACGCCAAATACGACGAGCCCGCCAAGGTCGAGGGCGGCACCTGGGCCAGCGGCTGGATCGCTCTGGCCAAGAGCGAGGGCATCATCGACAAGGATGTGGAGCAGAACGCCGTCATCACCCGCGTGGAGATGTGCGAGCTGGTGGCGAAGACCCTGAAGATCGCCGCCTCCGAGGCGGAGAGCGCCTTCGCCGACGTGGACAACGGCTATGTCACCGCTCTGGTGGAGCTGAAGGTCATCGAGGGCATGCCCGACGGCACCTTCGATCCCAACGGCGAGCTGACCCGCGCCCAGCTGTGCAAGATCCTCTTCACCGCCCCCGAGGCTCCCGCCAAGGAGGCCCCTGCCGAGGGTGAGGCCCCCGCTGCGGGTGAGGCCCCTGCCGAGGGTGAGAATACTCCTACCGAGGGCGAGGACACGCCTAAGGCCGCCTGATCCGCCATCATCTGTGCGCCGTGGAATTGCTTCCACGGCGCACTTTTTGATTACAGCAGGGGCCGTCTGCCAATAGGGGCAAAAACGGCGGGGAGCTGTGCTCCCCGCCGGAGGCGTCCCAGGCTTCCCGGTATCCGCCGCGGCTTGCCTCGAACGCTGTGAGATGGTTTTCTGTTGGTGTGGGTTCCCGCCTACATTCTCTCCGGCGCCTCCACCCCCAGCAGCGCCAGTCCGTTTTTCAGCACGCTCCGGGCCGCGTCGGCCAGCTTGAGGCGGGCGTTCAGGATGTCGTCAGCCTCGCCCTTGATGCGGCAGGCGGTGTAGAAGCGGTGGAAGCAGCCGGCCAGGTCCACCAGATAGCGGTTGATATGGCTGGGGTCGTAGTCCCGGGCGGCCAGGCGGAGCTCGTCGCAGAAGAGGGCCAGCTGCTTGATGAGGGCAATTTCGGTCTCGCTGCTGAGCAGGCCGGCGTCCACGGCGGCGACGGCGGGGACGGGATGGCCCTCGGCGGCCAGGTTGCGCAGAAGGCTGCAGATCCTGGCGTGGGCGTACTCCACGTAGTAGATGGGGTTCTCGCTGTCCTCCCGGACGGCCAGCCCCAGGTCGAAGTCCATCTGGGTATCGGGCTTGGCGTTGAAGAACCACCGCGCCGCGTCCACAGGCACCTCGTCCAGCAGGTCGGTGAGGGAGATGGCCTTGCCGGTGCGCTTGGACATCTTTACCACCTCGCCGTCCCGGAGGAGCTTCACCAGCTGCATGAGCACAATGTCCAACCGGTTGGTCCCGTCCAGCCCCAGCGCGTCCATGGCCCCCTTCAGCCGGGCCACGTGGCCGTGGTGGTCCGCGCCCCAGATGTTGATGACCCGGTCAAAGCCCCTCTTCTCAAACTTGTTGCGGTGGTAGGCGATGTCGGCGGCGAAGTAGGTGTAAAAGCCGTTGGCCCGGCGCAGTACGTCGTCCTTCAGCTCCAGCTTGGCGATGTCCTTCTCGCTCTTCCCCGCCCTGCGGCAGGCCTCCTCCAGAATCCGGCCGGTGGCCAGCCAGAGGGCCCCCTCCTTTTCGTAGGTGTACCCGGCGGCGGTGAGCTTGTCCACAGTCTCGGCCACATAGCCGCTCTCATGGAGCTCGGACTCGAAAAACCACTGGTCGTACTCGATCTTGTACCGGCGCAGGTCGCTCTGCATCCTGGGGATGTTCCGCTCCAGGCCGAATTTGGCCAGGGCGGCGTGGCGCTCCTCACGGGAGGCGTCCCGCAGGCTGTCCCCGTGCTGGTCATAGTAGGCCTGGGCCAGCTCCCGGATGTCGTCGCCGTGGTAGCCGTCCTCGGGGAAGGGCACCGCGTCCTCCCCCAGGAGAATCTGGAGATACCGTGCCTCCAGGGAGTTGGCGAACTTCTCGATCTGGTTGCCCGCGTCGTTGACGTAGAACTCCCGCCACACGTCGGCGCCGCCGGCCTCCAGCACGGCGGCCAGGGTGTCCCCCAGCACGCCGCCACGGGCGTTGCCCATGTGCATGGGGCCGGTGGGGTTGGCGGAGACGAATTCCACCATGATTTTCTGCCCCTTCAGGGCGTCGGAGCGCCCGTAGGCCGCCCCCTCGCCGTCCACTGCGGCGAGCACCCCGGCGAACCAGCTCTCATTGAGCCGGAAGTTGAGGAACCCCGCCCCGGCGATCTCGGCGGAGGCGAAATAGCTCCCCGTCAGGTCCAGGTGGGCCAGCAGGGTGCCGGCGATCTCCCTGGGGCTCTTCTTCATCGCCTTGGCGGCGGCCAGGGCGAAGGTGGTGGTGTAGTCCCCGTTGGCGGGGTCCTTGGGAATCTCCACCCCGGCGCGGATCCCCTCCACCTCCGGGAGCTCTCCGGCGGACACCGCCGCTCTACAGGCGGCGGTTGTCAGGGCCAGCACCTGGTCCTTGGCGGCTTGCAGCATATTCATTGTTCTCTTCTCCTTTTATATCGTAGATGGGT
>CAJTOM010000086.1 GCA_910577915.1 uncultured Oscillospiraceae bacterium | reverse complement strand
ACGGCATCCAAGCTCTCTCCTACACCGGCGACGAGACCGGGACTCTCACCGCCCACAAGATGTTCTACGCCGGCACCGAGTGTCCGGGGCCCTACCTGGAGGGACGGCTGGAGGAGCTGGCTGCAGAGGTGAACCGCCGGCTGGCGGAGCCGTGACAATCCGCGCTTCGGGCGCTTGACATAGATGGACATAAAAAATGGAAGGAGAGAGTGCATGAGAGCGAAAAAAACTGGGCGCGCGCTGCTCAACGGCGTCATTTTGATCCTCATGGTGATGCTCGCCGGCACGGTGGCTTTCGCCGAGGATGACAGCGCCACCGGGTGCAATACGGACCCATTTGAGACGTATGTGCCGCTGGTTGTTCAATTGGCCTGGGACGACGGAGGCGGCGCGAACCGGCCGGAAGAGGTGAAGCTTGAGTTTGCAACGGCAGAATACCCCGACTGGTCAGCCCCCAACGCGAAAGCGAAAAGAATAACCATCACCTTGGACGAAGAGAACGACTGGCGTTATGTAATAGAAGATAAGTACTCCTCGTTCATAAAGGAAACCTGTCCTGGATACGTCATATCCGATTTCCGCCTCAGCGCCGAGCCAGTCTGGAATGATGTCGGGTTGGAGTATTATCTCTGTACGATCACAAACTCACCGGGGTATACAGTATCCTATGAGTGGAGCGGACTTCCGGAAATGCCGAAAAATCAGGGCGATGAAGTTACAATGCAAATGGAGTGGACGGCCTTTTTGGAAGAAAACAATCTGGTAAAGCCTCCCGACCAATCATACGCAGAGGGAGACACGGTTCATCGGGATACGAGATATTATGGGCCGGGTAATGACAATATTGTATGTATGATGGATAAAAGTAAGTACCGCGTTCAGTATTACGAGTTCAGCGGCTGGGAACGGGTAACCAGTGGATCTGACGATGATGTCTATGCGATGCCGGCATATGATGTACGGTATGTTGGAACATGGGAGCCTATTGAGTCTGTCGTGCATATTGATGCGATGGGTATTGATTTTTATGATTTCACTGGTTTTATGCCATTCACCAAAGATATGATCGATAGCGGAGAGATTCCTTTAAATGAAGAATATTTAAAAACATATAGGCGGATTATTCCCAAGCTTAAAGAGGACCGAAGGTATGGTGAGGGAGTGTCGCAGTATATTAATTATGCTGGTGAATTGGAAATATTAGTCTCCTTCCCCAACGATCCCTATGGAGGAGCCATAGGCTTATGCCCTGACGGGGGGAATTATGCCCTAAGTCAAGGTAATATATGTATTTTGCCAAACTGTATGACGACAGACCGCACCATTTCCTATTCGCTTAAATGTAGTAGGAGCGACATTTCTATTCCTCCCAAAGATGAATGGCCTCTTGCTTACTCAGGTGCAACTGAGGAGAACCCTTACGGGAATTATCCCGGTATGCACTATTTGGAAGGTGATGAAATTCAGCTGCCTACTCCAAACCCTATACCAGCACAGTTGAACCTTGGCAGTAAGTTGGAGCCTGAGCATGCATTTCAAGACTACACCTTCTATGTATTCGATCACTGGAGTATTACTGGCAAGAATACTAGCAAAGATTATACAAGCAGTAATTTAGATGGCGATATTTTGACCATACCTAATGAAGACGTGGAGATTACTGCTGAATATAGCAAGGTCACACCAGGCGATCCCCCTCCGGATGGTTACTACACAGTCACGTACAAGATTGTAGATGAGAATGGCGAGCGGATAGAGGGAAATGTTGGTAATGCTCCAAGCAACGATGCTTTTAATAGTATCAATAACAAAACGTATTATCTCAAAGAAGGCACCACAGAATCTCTGCTTTTGGGCATGAAAATGAACACTACACCGATTCTATTTGTGCCTGGCGCACCGTTACGGGCGGTCACTCTTTATAAGGACCTTGTTTTTTTAGAGTGGTCAATTGAGGACGCAAACGGTCATTCGGTTGACATCATCTCTGGCGAGGGCCATGACGGCGACGCGGAGGGGCCGCTTCTTCCCTCCTTTGTCATGCCGGACAGCAATGTGACAATCACAGGCACCTGGAGAACGTATGAGAAAGAACGTGAGGCGTACAGTGTCACCTATACAGCAGAGGTTGAGGGGATGAACCCCGAAGACGCGGACATATTTTTGCAGGACCTTCTTACCGACATGCATGTGGACCTCGACAACCCCGGTTCCGCTCATGGCTACCCCTCCTTCCCCCTGAGTGAGGGTCTGGAAGATCAGCATTACTTCCTCCGCCTGTTTACGCCCGGCCAGGTGGTCCGTACCCGTGACGGCGGCGCCTATGTGTTTACAGGCTGGTCTGTTGCAACAGACAGCGGGATGCCAATCGATGACATTCTTACAGACACCTGCTGGGTCTACAATAAGGATGTATTTGAAAACTCCCGTTTCGTAAAGCGCGACTACTTTGTCATGCCAAACGAGGATGTGACCATCACCACCCACTGGGAAAAGGCCACCTTCCGGGTCAGCTACGGCGACGGAGACGGCGGTTTTACCTTTGACCGGGTTGACAACTACGGCCTGTACCTGGGTGATCGCACGCCCAAATTTAATCCGGTAGGCGTGCTTGACCCCGACCAGTACACAAGAGACGAGGACGGCAATTACGTCCCCATAAAGACCGGCTATACCTTCCAGGGATGGAGCAATGTGCAGGACACCGTCACCGGCTGTATCACGTACATGCCCATATGGGAGCCGGTGATTCCGGCGGGCTCCCGGTGCGGCGTGCTGATCATCAACAAAGCGCTGACGGGCGGCAATCTGCGGGACGAATTTACATTCAGGATTACCCTGCATCCGCCCAGAGACTGGAGCGGCACCCTGGACAATCTCCCCGCCATCAAGCTGGGTAACGGAGTGGAGTATGTCAAGGCCATCGAGCTTGACAGGGAGAACACCTTCGAGGTGACATTGACGGGCGGCCAGAGCGTTGTCATCCAGTGCCCGTCCGGGACGCAGTATGAGGTTGAGGAGGTTGACCTGCCCTCTGACTACGAAATGACTTCCGCCAAGCGCACAAAGGGGACGGTATTCACCTGCCAATTTGAGTCCATCGCGGAATTCATCAACGAAGGCCCCGAGAGTCCGGTTGACCCCGGTCCCGGTCCCGGTCCCGGCCCCGATCCCGGCCCCGACGAGCCCACGCCGCCCACGCCGGAAAATCCCATCACAACCTACCGTGTGCTCCACAAGTACTACACGGAGGGGAACCTTGACGGCACCTATGAGCAGCGGCGGATTCCCTGCCTCATCGGCGAGAAGATCGACCCCGACGACGTCCAGAGGATTCCGAGCTACAACGGACAGCCGTACAAGTTTATCTCCATAGCGCCTAACCGCACCCAGACGGCGGAGAAGGATGGGGATCTGGTCTTCACGCTGGTCTACGAGCGCATCCAGTACGAGCGTCCTGATCCCACGCCGACGCCCGACCCGACGCCGTGGCCTGATCCCACGCCGACGCCCACACCCACGCCGAAACCCGATCCGACGCCCACGCCCACACCCACGCCGGATCCCGATCCCACGCCCACGCCCCTGCCTCTGCCGGAGCGGCCCGTGGATCCCGGCACAGGTCTGGTGCCCTATGATCCCACGGTGATACTGGAGGATCTGGTGCCTCTGGCGGCACCCCATCTGAACATCACCGACCACTACGCCTACATCATCGGCTATCCCGACGGCCTGGTCCGGCCCGAGGGCAACGTCACCCGCGCGGAGGTGGCCACCATCTTCCTGCGGCTGATGCTGGATGAGTACCGGGAGGAGAACTGGTCCACGGAGAACAATTTCTCCGACGTGGCCCCCACCGCCTGGTATAACAACGCCGTCTCCACCTGCGCCAAGGCGGGGATCATCAAGGGCTATCCCGACGGCACCTTCCGTCCTGACGCCAACATCACCAGGGCCGAGTTTGCCGCCATCGCCGCCCGCTTTGTCAGCGACGACGTGCCCGGCTACGACTACTTCACCGACATGGAGGGCCACTGGGCCCGCGTGGACGTAGCCCGCGCCGTTATGGCCGGCTGGATTCGCGGCGAGGGCCGCCTGTTCCGTCCCCAGGACAAGATCACCCGCGCCGAGACCGCCACCCTGGTCAACCGGATGATCAACCGCTTCCCGGACAAGGACCACCTGCTGCCCCAGATGATCCGCTGGCCCGACAATCTGGAGAGCGCCTGGTACTACGCGGAGATGCAGGAGGCCACCAACAGCCACGACTACGAGGGCGGCCTGCTCACGATGTCCGAGGTCTGGACCTACCTGCTGGCCAACCGCGACTGGGCGGCCCTTGAGAACGAGTGGTCTCAGGCCGGCGACGCCCCCGGCGGCGAGGTCGCGCCCGAGCTCCAGAACGGCGGAACCTCCAGCGGGGAGTCTGACGACATTCAGGATATTCTCGGGGATATTCTGGGCGCGTAAGCGCGCCCCCGCCTGAGATGCAGCGGTAAAACACGAGGCCGCCGGCAAAGCCGGCGGCCTCAAATTATGCACATTTCTCAGTATTGCGCCGCCCGTCCGAGGGGCGCATCCGGAAAATACTTCTCCACAAAGTCCGCCCGCTCCACCTGAAATGTCCGGCCCCGCAGGTACTCCAAACACCCCGCCTCCGTGGGGAAATCGAAGCGGAGGAAGTAGCTGTACAGCGCCTGCCTTGTCTCGCCGTAGCGCCGGTTCACGTCCCCGCTGCCGTATTTGCCGTCCCCCAGCAGGGGGTGGCCGGCATCGGCGAAGGAAGCCCTGATCTGGTGGGTGCGGCCGGTGAGCAGCTCCGCCTCCACCAAACTCAGCTCCCCCCGGCGGCACAGCGTCCGGTAGAGGGTGACGGCGGACTTGCCGCCGGGTACCGGGCGGCGGTAGACCGCCACCTGCTTTTTCCCCTCGTCCTTCAAAAGGAAGCACTCCAGCCGCCCCTCCGGCGGCGTCATGGCCCCCAGCACCCCGCAGAGGTACTTTTTCGTAATCTCCCGGTCCCGGATCTTGGCGGTGAGCACTCGCAGGGCCTCCCCGTTCTTGGCGGCGATGACGATGCCCCCGGTGTTGCGGTCGATGCGGTTGCAGAGGGCCGGAGCAAAGGCGTTCTCCCACCGGGGGTTCCACTCCCGCTTCTGGTAGAGGTAGGCCTGGATGTGGTTGATGAGGGTGTTGACCTTCTCCGTCTCGTCGGCGTGGACCACCAGGCCGGGGCGTTTGTCCACCAGCAGCAGGTTCTCATCCTCGTAGAGGACGGTGAGCTTAGGCTGGAAGAGGGTCAGAAACAGGTTGTCCTCCCTGGGCTGATCGAAAAACTCGTCGTTGATATACAGCTGCAGCACATCCCCCGCCGCCAGCCGCTGGTCGTGCCGGCACCGCGCGCCGTTGCACTTGACCCGCTTGATGCGGATGTACTTCTGCAGCAGCGCCGGCGGCAGCAGGGGCATGGCCTTGGATAGAAAGCGGTCCAGCCGCTGTCCGGCGTCGTTTTTCCCGATGGTCATCTCCCGCATGGCCTTCCTCCTCTCTTCCCCGCGTCACGCCTCCGCCAGCATCTCCTCCAGGATCTCCACGGCGGCGGCGATGTACACGTCGCAGGACTTCTGCAGCTCCAGCCGCCGGGCGGCGGGGCTGATCTCCGGCCGCGGGGGCAGATCCCGGATCTCCCCGCACCGCAGGCCGGGGACCCGCTCCAAAAACCGCCGCTCAAACTCCATCATCTTCTTGGACACAAGGGACTTTGCCTTCATGTCCCGGATCTCCGTATGGGGCCACCGGGCCCCCAGCACCAGCCCTCCGCCGCTGAGGGCCCCGCAGATCTCCCCCGCCCGGAAGCCGCCGCCAAAGGTCCCCGTGAGGGCGGCGATCCGCTCCACCGGCAGTCCGATCACATCCGCGAAGGCGCAGGCCACCGCCTGGCCGCAGTTGTAGCCCTGGATATGGTACTCCGCCGCTGTTTTCACACGATCCATCCTATACGCTCCTCTCACACCGTGACGCTCTCCCCGCCCGACAGGTACCGCATCCCCTTCAGCCGCTCCGCCAGATACCGGAAGGCCGGCTCGCCGGTGCAGTGGCAGGTGCAGAACGCCATATCGTACCGCCCCATCTCCCCAGCGATGCCCTCCAGCAGGTCCTCCGGGGCGCTGCGGCGGGAGGAGGGGCTCCACAGGTGGAAGCCCCCCACGCACAGCTCCGGCCGGTAGGGAGCCGCCTTCTCCAGGATGTTCACCACCCCGCAGTGGCCGCACCCCATGATCAAAACATTTTTCTCCCCGAAGATCAGCAGATTCTGCTCGTGGGCAAAGTCGTCCGGCCCCTCCGGCCCGTACAGGGTCCTGTTGGCCGGCGAGGGGTATCGGGAGGCGTCCTCCACCGTGAACAGCAGCAGCTCCCCGTCAATCCGCCGCTCCCCGTCCACCAGGACCACCTGGGGGTGGTCCGCCAGCCGGGGGTCCAGCCCAATGCTGACCTTCACCAGCCCCAGGGCCTTGGAGTAGTGGGGGGCGAAGGCCCGGCGCTGGACATACACCCGGGCCGTGTGATTGACCTCCAGAAAGGCCGCCAGGGCCCCGCCGTGGTCGTAGTGGCCGTGGGAGATCACCACTGTGTCCACCCGTCCCAGATCGATCCCCAGGCGCCCGGCGTTTTTCAGCAGCGTGCCGTCCGGCCCCAGGTCGAAGAGCAGCCGGTGCCCCGGCGTCTCCACATACAGGGACAGGCCGTGAACCGCCTTCAGATCGCCCTTGGCGGTGTTCTCCACCAGCGCGGTAATGGTCATGCTCCTCCTCCTTCTCATGCGCGGCTCAGCTCCACCAGCTTGCGCAGCCGGTGGTTGAGACAGCTCTTGGTGATGGGCGGGTCAAACTCCTCCGCCAGCTCGCTGAGGGTCAGCTCCGGGAAGGCCTCCCGCAGGATAATGGTCTCCTTCAGGCGGGGGGGCAGCTCCTCCACTCGCCCCAGCTCGTAGAGCCGCCGGATGGCCTCCAGCTGCTCCTGGGCGGCCTCCACCGCCTTGTCCAGGTTGGCGGCCTCGCAGTTCACCCGGCGGTTGACGCCGTTGCGCAGCTCCTTCTCCGCCCGCGTGTTCATCAGCTCCATGGCCGACAGGGGCGCGCCCATGAGGGTCAAAAAGTCCTCAATCTGGTCCCCGCTCTTGAAGTAGGTCACCCGGCAGCCGCCCCGCACCGTCTGCTTGGGCCGGCGGCCCATGTCCGTCAGCAGGGCCAGCAGCTCCCGGCTGGCCTGGGCGTGGCTGGTCACCAGCTCCAGGTGGTACCGCTTCCTAGGCTCCGTCACGCTGCCCCCCGCCAGAAAGGCCCCCCGCAGGAAGGCCGCCCGGCAGCACCCCTCCTCCAGCAGGCCGAAATTGATGTGCAGCACCGGGCTCTGCCGGGAGTCAAAGCCGAAGGCGTCGATCACCCGCCCCAGCTTCTCCCCATCGGTCAGCTGGAAGATGTACTTCTGCTCCCCCTCCGCCGGCAGGCGGTCAAAGTCCAGCGCAAAGGCCTGCCGGAGCAGCTCCGGCAGCCGCCGGGCAAAGCTCTCGCTCTCGGTAATGATCCGGGCCTCCCGCGCGGTAAAGGTGTGACAGTAGAGCAGCGCGCCATACAGCTCCGCCCGTGCACAGCAGGCGCGGGCGGGCTCCACACGGCACAATTCGGTTTTAACATCGCCGGAAAAAGACATGAGGATACCCCTTGCGTTAATTTTTCGCCGCTCCGCAGACGGTGAAGACCCCAAAGCGCCTCACTGCCGCTCCTCCGTCCGGCAGGCCAGGTAGTCCAGCGACACGCCAAAATGGTCGGCCAGGGCGCAGCAATATTCCAATCCCGGCAGACACTCCCCCGACTCAAGCTTCTGGTAATACCTGCCGGTTGTCCCAATGGCCAGCGCGACCTGGACCTGGGTCTCTTTTCTCTCCTTGCGCAATTCCCGCAATCGTCTCTTAAATGAATCGTTCAAATTCATACGCGCCCTCTTGACACACCTTAATTGCCGGAAAAGGACAATAGACACCCGCCCTGCATTAATTATTCGCCGTCTTGCAGACGGCAAAGACCCCAAAGCGCCTCACTACCGCTCCTCCGTCCGGCAGGCCAGGTAGTCCAGCGACACGCCAAAGTGGTCGGCCAGGGCGCAGAGGTAGTCCAATCCGGGCTTTTGCTCCCCGGACTCATAGCGCTGGTACTGCCGTATAGCAGCGCCAATCGCCTGGGCGACCTGGGCCTGCGTCTCTCCCGCCTCCACCCGCAATGCTCTCAATCTCTCACAATAGTTCATAGCATACCTCTTGACACGACTAAAAGCGCGTAGTATAATGTCATCGTAGCGACCAATAAGTCATAAACCAATAGGAGGAAACATACCATGACCGACTTCATGCGCTGGCTGTACGCCAACTACATCAAGCCGCAGGTTGAAC
>CAJTOM010000085.1 GCA_910577915.1 uncultured Oscillospiraceae bacterium | reverse complement strand
CGCGACAGCACTATTTCGCCTCCAGCCAATTCCCCCCGCTGTGCGCCTCTGCCGTCAGAGGCACCCCCAGCGCGTAAACCCCCTCCATCTCCTGGGTGAGCAGGTCCCGGACCTGCTCCGCCTCTCCGGCGGGGCACTCCACAATCAGCTCGTCGTGAACCTGCATAATCAGCCGGGCCTGGAGCTTTTCCTCCTTCAGACGGCGGAAAACCTTCACCATGGCCAGCTTAATGATGTCCGCCGCCGCGCCTTGGATGGGCATGTTCAAGGCCACCCGCTCCCCGAAGGAGCGGGTATTGAAATTGCTGGCCCTAATCTCCGGCAGGGCCCGGCGGCGGTGGAACATGGTCTCCACGCGGCCCTCCTGGCGGGCCTTCTCAATGACCCCGTCCATGTAGGCCTTCACGCCGGGGAAGCGGGCAAAATAGGCGTCCATATACGCCTTGGCCTCCGCCACCGGCACCCCCAGGTCCTGGGACAGTGAGAAGGAGGAGATGCCATAGACAATGCCGAAGTTGACCGCCTTGGCCGCCCGGCGCATGGCGGGGGTCACCTGGGCCAGCTCCACCCCGAAGACGTGGGCGGCGGTGACGGTGTGGAAGTCCTCCCCGGACAGGAAGGCCGCCTTCATGGCCTCGTCCCCGGAGATGTGGGCCAGCAGCCGCAGCTCGATCTGGCTGTAGTCCGCGTCCACCAGCACCATGCCCGGCCCGGCGGTGAACATGCGGCGCAGCTCGCTGCCCAGCTCCGTGCGGGTGGGGATGTTCTGGAGGTTGGGCTCCGTGGAGCTGAGACGGCCGGTGGCGGTGACGGTCATCTGGAAGCTGGTGCGCACCCGGCCGTCGGGGCCGATGACCTTCAGCAGCCCGTCCACGTAGGTGCTCTTCAGCTTGGCGTACTGCCGGTACTCCAGCACGTCCCCCACGATGGGGTGGGCCCCCCGGAGCTTGTCCAGCACGTCGGCGCTGGTGGACCAGCCGGTCTTGGTCCGCTTGCCGTGGGGCAGGCCCAGGCGGTCGAAGAGGACCTCCCCCAGCTGCTTGGGGGAGTTGATGTTGAACGTCCCGGCATAGGCGCAGATCTGCCCCTCCAGCGCCTCGATGGCGGCGGTGAGGGTCTCGCCGAAGGAGCGCAGGGCCCGGGCGTCCACCGGGAAGCCCGCACGCTCCATCTCCGCCAGCACCCGGCACAGGGGCAGCTCCACGTTGAAATAGAGCCAGTCCGCCTCCGTCTCCCGCAGCCGGGGCAGCATGGCCTCATACAGGGCGTCCACGGCGGACACGTAGCTGAGGAAGGAGGCCTCCGCCTGGGCGGCATCCCCCAAGGGAGAGAAGGCCTCCGGCTCCAGGTAGAGGGGCTTGGGCAGCTCCTCCTTGAACCAGGAGGCGAAGAGCCGGGCGATGTCGTAGCGCCCCGCCGTGGCGTCCAGCAGGTAGCCCGCCAGGGCGGTGTCGAAGAGGAACCCCTCCGCCGGCAGGCCGTTTTCCAGCAGGGTCCGGGTCAGGTCCTTCACGTCGTGGGAGACCTTTTTGACGTCCGGCGAGAAGAGGGCGGCCAGCAGCCTGTTCCAGTCCCCGCCGTAGCGGCCGAAATAGAACACGCCGGCCTCGGCGGTATGCTCACCCGTCCGGCACTGGACCGCCACGCCGCTCAGATCCGGCAGGGCCAGCAGCGCGGCGTACTCCGCCCCCCGGAGGGTCTCCAGAAACGCCTCCGCCTGGGCCTCGTCCGTGATTTGCGCCGCGCACACGGTAAAGGCCGGCTCCTCCGGCTTCTCCGCCGGCGGGGCCTCCGGGGCGGCGAGGCCCAGCTTCTCCATCAGCTTGCTGAACTCCAGGCGCAGGAACACATGGTACAGCTCCGGCTTTACCGGCCGGCGCAGGTTCGCCTCCGGGTCGAAGTCCAGGGGCGCGTCGGTGACGATGGTGGCCAGGTGGAGGCTCAGCCGGGCGCTCTCCTCCCCCTCGGCCAGCTTCTTGACGGCGGCGGGCCGGGCCTCCACGTCCGGCATGGCGGCGTAGAGGGCGTCGATGGTCCGGTAGCGCCGCACCAGCTCCAGGGCGGTCTTCTCCCCCACCCCCTTCACCCCGGGGATGTTGTCCGACGCATCCCCCATCAGGGCCTTCAGGTCGATGATGTGGATGGGGTCGAAGCCGTAGGCCTCCCGGAAGGTCTCCGGGGTCATGTCCTTGGTGGTGGTCTGCCCCATGCGGGTGGAGACCAGCTTGACCTTGGTGCGCTCCGTGATGAGCTGGAGGCTGTCCTTGTCCCCAGTGACCACCACGCACGCCCAGCCGGCGGCCTCGCACTTCCGGGAGATGGTGCCGATGAGGTCGTCCGCCTCGTACCCAGCCAGCTCATAGCGGGGGACATCCATGGCGTCCAGGGTCTCCTTGAGCAGCGGCATCTGGAGGGCCAGCTCCTCGGGCATGCCCTTGCGCTGGGCCTTGTAGCCGTCGTACTCCAGGTGGCGGAAGGTGGGCTCCCGCCGGTCGAAGGTGACGCACAGGGCCTGGGGCTTCTCCTCCTCAAGCAGGCGCAGAAGGGTGGTCACAAAGCCGTAGACCGCGTTGGTGGGCAGCCCGTCCCGGGTGGTCAGAGGCCGGACGCCGTAGAAGGAGCGGTTGACGATGCTGTTGCCGTCGATGACCATCAATTTCTTGTCCATAGCGGATTCTCCTGTCATAGGCCGCGCCCCGGTCGCGGCCTGCTACCAGATACCGCGCCGGGGCGCAGGGGATGCTTTCATCCTGTTGGAAGAAGTATACCACGTTTTCCCGGAAATTACAACCGGGAAAACAGGGAGACGGCGGGGCTGAAACCAACCGCTTCAGTCCCGCCGTCCGGCGGTTATCTGTCCGCCGGAGGGGCGGCGGGCATCTCCTGGACCTTCGGGAAGCCCATGACGCGGGCGAACTCCTCCCCGCTCATGGTCTCGTGCTCCAGGAGCCAGGCCGCCGCGGCCTCCATCTGGGGGCGGTGGGCCTCCAGAACCTGGCGGCAGCGGAGGCAGCCGGCGTCGATGATGGCCTTGACCTCCTGGTCGATCCGGGCGGCCACCTCCTCGGAGTAGGTCTTGGCCTGGGCCATGGAGCGGCCGATGAACACCTCGTCGTGGCCGGAGTCAAAGCTGACGGCCCCCAGCTTCTCGCTCATGCCGTAGGAGGCCACCATCTTCCGGGCCAGGGCGCTGGCCCGCTGGATGTCGTTGGAGGCGCCGGTGGAGATGTCGTCCAGAAACAGGCTCTCCGCCACCCGGCCCCCCAGCAGGGCGGCAATCTCCTCCTCCATGTAGCGCTTGGAGTAATAGCCCCGGTCCTCCTCGGGCAGGGAGATGGTCATGCCGCCGGACTGCCCGCGGGGGACGATGGTCACCTGGTGGACCGGGTCCACGCTGGCCAGGCAGTGGTGCATCACAGCGTGGCCCGCCTCGTGGTAGGCGGTGAGCCGCCGCTCGTGCTCCGGCACCACCCGGCTCTTCTTCTCCGGGCCGGCGATGACCTTGATCACCGCCTCCCGGAGGTCGTCCATGGCGATGAACCGGGACTCCCGCCGGGCGGCCAGCAGGGCCCCCTCGTTGATGACGTTCTCCAGGTCCGCCCCGGTGAAGCCGGAGGTGGACTGGGCCAGGACCCGCAGATCCACGTCCTCCGCCAGGGGCTTGCCCTTGGCGTGGACCGTCAGAATCTCCTCCCGGCCCCGGCTGTCGGGCCGGCCCACGTACACCTGCCGGTCAAACCGGCCGGGCCGCAGCAGGGCTGGGTCCAGAATATCCGCCCGGTTGGTGGCCGCCAGGACCACCACGCCCTCGTTGCTGCCGAAGCCGTCCATCTCCACCAGCAGCTGGTTGAGGGTCTGCTCCCGCTCGTCGTGGCCGCCCCCCAGGCCGGCGCCCCGCTGGCGGCCCACGGCGTCGATCTCGTCGATGAACACCACCGAGGGGGCCGCCTTCTTGGCCTCCTCAAAGAGGTCCCGGACCCGGCTGGCGCCCACGCCCACATAGAGCTCCACGAAGTCGGAGCCGGAGATGGACAAAAACTGCACCCCGGCCTCCCCGGCCACGGCCTTGGCCAGCAGGGTCTTGCCGGTGCCCGGAGGGCCCACCAGCAGCACGCCCTTGGGGATGCGGGCCCCCAGGTCCAGATACTTCCGGGGCTGCCGGAGGAAGCTGACGATCTCCCGCAGCTCCTCCTTCTCCTCCTTGGCCCCGGCCACGTCGGCGAAG
The DNA here is from genome assembly GCA_910577915.1 of uncultured Oscillospiraceae bacterium. GTDB lineage: Bacteria > Bacillota > Clostridia > Oscillospirales > Oscillospiraceae > Pelethomonas. Next base: position 4,280 of record CAJTOM010000085.1, on the reverse strand, counting down.
CTGACCTTCTCCTTGCTCTCGGAGCCGAAGCGGATGCGGGCCTTGCCGAAGCGCCGGCCCTGGTCCATGCCGCCGCCCCCCTGGGCCCGGGCCATCATATACTGCCACACCAGGAAGCCCCCGCCCAGCAGCAGGGCGTACAGCAGGATGCTGCTCCACCAGGGCGGGGTGTAGACGGGCCTGTGGTCGTAGTCGGTCAGCACCCCCCGCGCCCGCTGGTCCCGGATGGTGTCCCCCAGCTCCTCCCAGAAGAGGTAGGCGCTGCCCAGCTCGTTGTGGAGGACGCTCCCGTCCCGCAGGGTGAGGTAGAGCTCATCCCCGTCCCGGATGACGAAGCTCTGCACCTGCTCGCCGGTGAACAGGGCCTCCACCTGGGCGAAGGACGCCTCCGGCGTCCCCACGGATCCGAACATCACGTAGTAAGCGGCCAGCAGCAGCAGCATCGCCGCAAAATAGAGGCCCAGACCGGGGCCTTTTCTCTGTTTGGTCAAAAATGGATCACTCCTTCTTCGCGCCGCGGCGCGAGGGGTAATTTGTTCAACAGGGAAGCGCCGGGGCCCGGAGGGCTCACTCCCCCTGGTATACCTCCGGCTTGAGTACCCCGATATAGGGCAGGTTCCGGTATTTCTGGCAGTAGTCCAGCCCGTACCCCACCACGAACTCGTCGGGCACGACAAACCCCACGTAGTCCGCCGTGATGGCCTTGGTCCGGCGGCTGGGCTTGTCCAGCAGGGTGCAGATGGACACGGAGGCCGCGCCCTTGGTCATAAAGTACTGCTTGAGGAAATGCAGGGTGTTGCCGGAGTCCAGAATGTCCTCGATGACGACGATGTTCCGGCCGGTGATGTCCTGCTGGATGTCGTGGGTGATCTGCACCGCCCCGGAGGAGGTGGTGGCGTTGCCGTAGGAGGACACCGCGATGAACTCCACGTCGCACTTTACCTGGCAGGCCCGGACCACGTCCGCCATAAAGATAAACGCCCCCCGCAGGACGCTGACGAACAGCGGGTCCTTGCCCTGTAGGGCCTCATACATCTCCATGCCCATGGCCTCGATGCGGGCGGCGATCTGCTTCTCGGTGTACAGCACCTTCAAAATGTCCTGATCCATCATGCCCATGTTTGTATCTCCTTTATCCCTTTTCACCCCTGCGGGGCGTTTTTATCTCTCCGGGTCCCCTTCTCCCGCCCCGCCGAAGAGCTCCTCCGCCAGCAGCTGGGCGGCGGCAAGGCGCTCCTCCGGGACGTAGAACCGGCAGGCCACGGCGGCCTCGCCCACATAGGCGGCCACGCCGGCCCCCTGGACCGGCTCCTTGACGAAGGGAATCCCGTTCTTCGCCAGCACGTCCGCCAGAACGGCGGACCAGACCATCTCCCGCTCCGTCAGCAGACAGAGCCCCTCGTGCTTATTCATCGCGCCTTCCTTTCTGCGGGTGATCCCGCCCCGCCCCCTCCGGCAGCAGGGTGATGATGAGGGCTGCCTCCCCCGGCTCCGGCCGGAGGCGGAAATCCGCCGCCACGCCCGGCACCGCCGCCGGCTTCCCGCCCAGCAGGAGCAGCGGGTGCTCCCGCCGGCGCTCCACGGGGATGCCCGCGTCGGCAAACAGGCGCTTGATAGTCCGGCTCCCGTTTTCCACTGCCAGGCGGCCGGATCCGTCCCAGGCCGTGACCGTCAGCGCACCGCCGGTGTCCCGGAGGACGGTGCGCCCCGGTCCCTCCTCCGCCGGCCCTTCGCTCCGGCGGAGGGTGATCCGCCAGGGGCCCCAGCTCTGCACCCCCTCCCGGAGTACGAGAGGCGGCGGGAGGAGGGGGCGCTTTTTCAGGATCAGCCGGCGGGGCTTCCGGACGGCGCAGAGGCCCTGGGGCAGGTCCAGGCAGCCGCCGCTCCTGAGGGACAGCACCGCCTCCGTCTGCGCCCTTGTGAGCTCGGCGCCCAGCCGCCGGCCCATGGTGCGGACCAGCCGCCGCCGGATGGGGCTGTCCTGTCCGTACAGCACCGGGACAGGCAGGGCGACCGCGCCGTCTACGGCCTCCGGCACGAGGGCCTCCGCCTCCCGGCGGAGGTGCGCGTCCTCCTCCCGCAGCAGCGCCGCCGCGGAGGCGATGCGGCCCGCGCAGCCGGGGGCGATCTCCTCCAGCAGGGGCAGGATCTCCAGGCGCAGGCGGTTGCGGGTGAAGCGGACGTCCCGGTTGCTCTCGTCCTCCACGTAGGGGAGGCCGCTGCGGTCTACATACCCGTCGATCTCCGCCCGGCTGGCCTCCAGCAGGGGGCGGATGATCCTCCCCCGCACCGGGGGGATGCCCCCCAGGCCCTGCGGCCCCGCCCCCCGCAGGAGGTGGAGCAGCACCGTCTCGGCGTTGTCCTCCCGGTGGTGGGCGGTGGCGATGTAGGCCGCCCCCATCCGGTCCGCCGCCTCCTCCAGAAACCGGTAGCGCAGCTGCCGCGCGCCGTCCTCCAGGGAGACGCCCGCCCGGCGGGCGAAGGCGGCCGCGTCGCCGCCGCCGCAGGTCAGGGGGATCCCCTCCCCCGCGCACCAGTCCCGGACGAAGGCCTCGTCCCGGTCCGCCGCCGGGCGGAGGCGGTGGTTGAAGTGGGCGGCGGCCACCCGGAAGCCCGCCTCCTCTCCCAGCTCGGAGAGGACGCGGAGCAGGGCCATGGAGTCCCGCCCGCCGGACAGGGCGCACAGCACCAGGGTCCCGCGCAGCTCCAGCTGCCGGCAGAAGGCCCGCACCCGCCGGGGCAGGGGGTCACTCCTCCTCGTCATAGCGGTATTCCAGGGTGCTGAACACGGTGTACTCCGGGCTCCAGCGCAGGGGGACCTTGCCGGTCTCGCCGTGGCGGTTCTTGGCCACGATGCACTCGGCCACGTTCCGGTTCTCCGTATCCTCCTTATAGTAGTCCTCCCGGTAGAGGAACATGACGATGTCCGCGTCCTGCTCGATGGCACCGGAGTCCCGGAGATCGGAGAGCATGGGGCGCTTGTCCTCCCGCTTCTCGTTGGCGCGGCTGAGCTGGCTGAGGCAGATCACCGGCACGTTGAGCTCCTTGGCCATGATCTTGAGCATGCGGGAGATGTCGCTGACCGCCTGCTGGCGGTTCTCGCCGGCGTAGCTTTTGCCGCCGGAGGAGCTCATCAGCTGGAGGTAGTCCACGATGACCAGCCCCAGGTTGTCCAGACGCCGGCACTTGGCGTTCATGTCCGCCACGGTGAGCATGGGGTTGTCGTCGATGCGGATGTCCGTCTGGCGCAGGGTGCGGGCGGCCTGGGTCAGCTTCCCCCAGTCGGAGGCGCTCAGCCGCCCGGTGGAGAGCCTGGTGAGCTCCACCAGCCCCTCGGCGGCCAGCAGGCGCACCAGCAGCTGCTCCTTGCTCATCTCCAGGGAGAACACCGCCACGGTCCTGCCGCTCTGCTTGGCCACGTTCAGGGCCATGTTCATGGCGAAGGAGCTCTTGCCCACGCCGGGCCGGGCGGCCAGCAGGATGAGGTCGGACCGGTTGAGGCCGTGAATCTTCTGATCCACGGAGGAGAAGCCGCTGGGCAGGCCCGGCAGGCCGGTCTTGCCCGAGGCCAGGTCGTTGAGCTGGTCGAGAAAGGGCTTGATGAGCTGGGACACCGGGGTCAGCTCCTGGGCGCTCTTGCCCCGGCGGATGGCGTAGACCTTCTGCTCCGCCGCCTCCAGGATGGCGGAGGCCTCCCCCAGGCCCTCCTGGACCATGGAGGTGATCTCCCCGGCGGCCTTGGCCAGCCCCCGCAGCAGGGACTTGTCCCGGATGATGGCCGCGTACTCCATGACGTTGGCGCTGGTGGGGGTGATCTCCATGAGCTGGACCAGGTAGCTGCGGGTGGTCTGCTCGTTGTAGGTGCCGTTTTTCTGCATCTCCTCCGCCACGGTCACGCCGTCGATGGGCTTGGAGTAGCTGAACATGGTGTAGATGGTCTCAAAGATCTCCCGGTTCTGCTGGACGTAGAAGTCCTCCGGCTGGAGCTTGTCCATCACGTCCTTGATGCAGTCGGCGTCAATAAGCATGGAGCCCAGGGCGGCCTGCTCCGCCTCCAGGGAGTGGGGCATCTGGCGGGAAAGCAATTCGTTGTCGGCAGGCATAGGGGCTCCTTTCTTCGCCGCCCGACCGGCGGCGAGGGGTGAATTCTTCTATTCGGAAGCTTATGGGGGCTGCGCGCCCCCAAGATTCTGCACGGCCACATCGAGTGGCCGCGCAGAATCTGATTGTGCATGACCCCTCGATGGGGTCATTGCACAATCATGCCCTGCGGTTACTTT
>CAJTOM010000084.1 GCA_910577915.1 uncultured Oscillospiraceae bacterium | reverse complement strand
ATTTCTCATGGTGGATGATTCCTCCTTCTGAATTTTGTTCGGAGAACTTTTGGGATAGGAAACCAGGTTCAAGGCAAAAAAGTTACTGATTTTTTGTCCAAAACGGCAAGTATCAAGGCACTTACCCGAGAAGGAGGAGGGCGGGAGATGGTTGGGACGCAGGGGGTTGGCGGATTTGGTAACAGGGCGTTGGTAGCAGATTTGGGGGAGGTGGTAGCAGGAGGGCAGATTTATGTAAACAATATGCATTACATCCCCAGACACTCCAAGAGGCGGCGCGCCGCGCACCCCGGTAGCACCCTGGTAGCCTACCCAAAAATCGCGCACCCGATCTGCGAAAAAATCCACATAAAAAAGGAATCCGCCGGTTATCCCGGCGGATTCCTTCCGCATATCTCTCTCAACAGCAGAGAAGTTTACATAATGCTATTTCCCCTCTAAAGGTTCCGGTTTTCCTCAGTTCTCATACACCGCCTTCATGGCCTTATAGGTCATAAAGCAGTCCAGCTTCGCCACCACCTCGAAGGGTGCATGCATGGCCAGCACCGGTACGCCGGCGTCCAGGGTGTCAATGTTCCGGTTGGCCATGTAGGCCGCCACGGTGCCGCCGCCGCCGGCGTCCACCTTGCCCAGCTCCGCCATCTGCCAGATGACACCGTTCTCATCAAAGATCCGGCGGGCGTATGCCACCAGCTCGGCGGCAGCGTCGGATGCGCCGCCCTTGCCCCGGCTGCCGGTGTATTTGCAAAGGCCCACGCCGTAGTTGACATAGGCGGAGTTGTTCTTCTCGTACACGTCGGCGAAGTTGGGGTCAAAGGCCGCCGTCACATCGGCGGAGAGGCAGAAGCTCTTCTCCAGGCAGGCCCGCACCGGCACGTCCTGGCCGGCGCACAGGTCCTCCATGAAGGTGTCAAAGGCAGCGGTCTGCATGCCGGACACGCCCACGGAGCCGATCTCCTCCTTGTCCGCCAGGATGCACACTGCGGTCTTCTCCGGCGCGCCCTCCAAGTCGAAGAGGGCCTTCAGCGCCGCATACCCGCACACCCGGTCGTCGTGGCCGTAGGCGCCGATGAGGCTGCGGTCCAGGCCGATGTCCGTGGCCTTCACTGCCGGCACGGCCTCCAGCTCCGCAGAGATGAAGTCCTCCTCGGTAAAGCCGTACTTCTCATAGAGCAGCTTCATGGCCGCCAGCTTCACCCGGTCCTTCTCCTCGCCCTCCATGGGCTCGCTGCCGATGAGCAGGTTCAGCTGCTCGCCGGTGATGCCCTCGGCCAGGGTCTTCTTGCTCTGCTCCGCGCCCAGGTGGGGCAGCAGGTCGTTTACCACCAGCTTGGGCTCGTCCCCCTCGCCAATAGCCACCTTCACGGTGGAGCCGTCCTTCAGGGCCACCACGCCGTGGAGCTCCAGGGGGATGGTGACCCACTGGTACTTGCGGATGCCGCCGTAGTAGTGGGTCTTGAGGTAGGCCATCTCGCCCTCCTCATAGAGGGGGCTGGGTTTCAGGTCCAGCCGGGGGCTGTCGATATGGGCGGCGGTGATCTGGACGCCCTGGTCCAGCTTTTTCTGCCCCACCACAGCCAGCAGCAGCATCTTGCCCCGGTTGTTCTGGTAGATCTTGTCCCCGGCCTTCAGCGCCATGCCCCGCACGTAGGGCTTGAAGCCCTGGGCCTCCGCCAGCCGGATGCCCTCGGCGACGCACTCCCGCTCGGTCTTCCCGGCGTCCAGAAAGGCCTTGTAGCCCTGGCAGTACGCGTCCATGGCCTCCCGGTCGCCGGCGGCCAGCCGGTCATAGCCGTTCTTCTTCTCCCGCAGTACCTTTTCCTTCCAAGCCTTCGCGTCCATGTTCCATGTTCCTCCATTCAAAAATAATAAAACCGTGTCGAAAAAGCGATCCATCTGCGCCAGGAACGCTCCCCGGCTCTCCGCCTCGTTGCGCAGCACCAGGGTGCAGTGGGCCCGGTACCAGCGCTCCGGCTTCTGGGCGTCGATGCGGGCCTGGGCCCGCCGGCGGTCCAGCCCGTCCCGGGCCATGATCCGCGCCAGGCGAACCGACGGGTCCGCCGTCACGGCCACCGTCACCTGACACAGCCTGCCTATCCCTGATTCTACCAGATTGATCGCGTCGATGGCAACCCCTTTTCGCGTACAATTTCGAATTTTCTGTTCCACTGCCGCGTACACGGCGGGGTAGACCACTTTGTTGAGCCGCTCCAGCTCCTCCGGGTCGCCGAATACGCGGGCCGCCAGGGTTCGCCGGTCCAGGCTTCCGTCCGGCAAAAACACCGGCCCGAAGGCCGCCTCCAGGTCCCGGCGGAGGGCGGCGCTGGTTTGCAGCAGCCGGTAGTAGAGCGCGTCGCAGTCCACCACCTCAAACCCCCGGCGCTCCAGCGCCGCCAGGGCCGTGGTCTTCCCAGATCCGGTGGGGCCGGTGATGCCGATGACCGTCATGGCGTCCCCTCCCCCAACTCCACCACCTGGAACCCGGCGGCCTTCTTCAGCCGGTTGGCCACCGCCAGCCCCAGCCCCCCGTCGCCGGGGCACTGGGCGAAGATGGCGGTCACGTCCGTGCCGTCAAAGGAGCGCAGGGCGTCGAACACCCGCCGGGCCTGCTCTCCCCGGTCCTGGGCGGAGCCGATGGAGCGGACCTGACAGCCGGGGAACTGGTCCCGGTACTCCTCGAAGCAGATCACCCCCGTATGGTCCCCCAGGTTCCGCCGGATATACCGGGCGGTGCGCCGCCCCTCGCCGGAGACCACGGTGACAGGGGCCCGGGGGGCGTAGTGGCGGTACTTCATGCCGGGGGCCCGGGGCTTCTCGCCGGGGTCCAGGGGGGAGAGCACTGCCCGGTCCACCGCCACCTCCCCCAGCACCGCGCGCAGGTCCTCCAGGGGCAGTCCGCCGGGCCGCAGGAGCCGGGGAACAGGGGCGGTCAGATCCACAATGGTGGACTCCACCCCCACGCCGCAGGGGCCGCCGTCCACGATGGCGTCGATCTTTCCGTCCATGTCCTCCTCCATGTGGCGGGCACAGGTGGGGCTGGGCCGGCCGGACAGGTTCCCGCTGGGGGCCGCCACCGGCACCCCGGCGGCCCGGATGATGGCCAGGGTCACCGGGTGGTCCGGGCAGCGGACCCCCACCGTGTCCAGCCCGCAGGTGACGGCGTTGGGCACATTCACCTTCCGCTGAAGGATCATGGTCAGGGGTCCCGGCCAGAAGCGCTCCGCCAGCCTCCAGGCCGCCGGGGGGATGTTTTTGCAGTAGCGCCTGAGCCACTCCGCCTCCGGTATGTGGAGGATGAGGGGGTTGTCCTGGGGCCGGCCCTTGGCCTGGAAGATGCGGCCCACCGCCGCCCCGTCCAGCCCGTTGGCCCCCAGGCCGTAGACCGTCTCCGTGGGAATGCCCGCCAGCCCGCCGGCGCGCAGGATGGCGGCGGCGGCGCGGATGTCCTCCTCCTGGTCCGGGGAGGTGATGTGAAAATATTTGGTCTTCATACACGCAGTTTATATCCACCACTGGGGCGTCAGCTCCCCCAATGAGACGGTCCTCCTGTTCTCATAGTCCAGCATGATCTCGATGCGCCGATAGCTGCGGGGCATGAGCTGGACCATCAGCTCCCGGCAGGCGCCGCACGGAGGCCCCGTGCGGCCGTCCGGCATGACAGCGAGCACCTTCTCAATCTCATGCTCGCCGTTGGTGATCATGTTGAAGATAGCGTTTCGCTCCGCGCAGATGCCCAATGTGCTGCAGGTGTCGATGCAGACTCCCGTGTAGATGGTTCCCCCGGCGGACAGCACCGCCGCCGCCACGCAGCCCGCCTCCACATAGTCCGATATGCGGCGCTCATTCTGCACGCTCCTCGCCGCCCGGTACATCTCCTCCCATACGGGACGCATCACGGTCTTTCCCCCCTTCTCTGTCCGCACCTGCTCTGTGTATCTCCTCCACAATCCATCCGGCGCACAGCACCATCACCACGCACACCAGCAGCCCAGTGTACGCGATGGCGTTGACGGTCAGATCGCCGGCAATGGAAAAGGGGAAGAAGTTCACCATGGCTCCGGCATACCAGGCAATGATAAATCCGACGGTCACCGCCGCCAGCTTGCGCCCCATTTCGCGCACCTCCTCTTGATCTACAGCAGAACACGGGCTGTGATGCTGTTTTCGCCGGCAGAGGGGAGAAACCCCAGAGCCTCGTACAGCCCGACAGATGCCGCATCACCGGCGTCCACCAAGGCCATCATGCCCCCGGGTCCATTGCACTCTATTGCCCTGGCAAGCACCGCTTTTCCATATCCCTTTCTGCGAAATTCCTTTTTTACAAACACATCGTAAAATTCGTTCTCATCCTGCGCACAGGTCACGTCCGTATAGCCGACCACTTGGCCGTCTTCTATCGCAAGGAGCACCCGGAACCGGCCGGGCGCGGCGAGAACCTTCTCCGCCGTCCAGTACCGCCCCTCGTCCCGGTGAATTGCAATGTATTGTTCCCTGTATGGGGCGCTGTACAGGGCAGCCCGGCGGCTGCTCTGACAGGGAACCGCCCTTTTCAGCACCATTTTCTGCTGCTCCGGGTCAAACTCGGCTTTTTCTGCCAGCAGCAGCGTGTGCAGCAGGTTGTTGCGGGGATTGAACACAAAGTCGGCCTCATACCCCGGATAGTCCGCCTTCAGACAGGCCAGCAGCTCCTCCCAGGCCGTTTTCACCCGCGTAAGGCCCGCCAGCATTTCGAGATAGGACTCCTCCTCCAGGATCAAAAAGGAAAACAGGCCAATGAGCTTGTCCCCCTCAAAGGCGCCCCAGACTCGATAAGGCGATCTGCCCGGAGCGTCCAGCAGGTTGCGCCGCAGCTGCTCCTCGCCCTGCAGCATGGGGTCGCTGCAATCCTGGTCGCCGCACAGGTCGCGGATAAAGTCCATGTATTCCGTTACACTTGCCAGTTGTTTCAGCATATCAGTAGTTATCCCGGGCCTCCACCAGCCGCGCTGCCTGGTCGGCGGTGACCAGGGCGTCGATGACGGGGTCCAGGCCGCCGTTGACGACGGCGTCAATGGCGAAGTTCTTCACATCCCCCGCCAGCCGGTGATCCGTCACACGGCCCTGGGGGAAGTTGTACGTGCGGATGCGCTCGGACCGGTCGCCGGAGCCCACCTGGCTGCGCCGCTGGGCGGCGATGGCGGCGTTCTGCTTCTCCTGCTCCGCCTCGTAGAGCTTGGAGCGGAGAATCTTCATGGCCCGATCCTTGTTTTTGTACTGGCTGCGCTCGTCCTGGCACTCCACCACCACGCCGGTGGGCAGGTGGGTGATGCGGATGGCGCTCTCGGTCTTGTTGATGTGCTGGCCCCCCGCGCCGGAGGAGCGGAAGGTGTCGATCTTCAGGTCGCCGGGGTCGATGCGGAACTCCACCTCCTCCGCCTCTGGCAGCACGGCCACCGTGGCGGCGCTGGTCTGAATCCGCCCCGAGGACTCGGTGACCGGTACCCGCTGGACCCGGTGGGTCCCGCTCTCAAACTTCAGCCGGGACCAGGCCCCCTCACCCTCCACCAGGAAGCTGATCTCCTTGAGGCCCCCCAGCTCCGTCTCGCTGCGGCCCACCACCTCCAGCCGCCAGCCCCGGCTCTCCACGTACAGGGCGTACATGCGAAAGAGGTCGGCGGCGAAGAGCATGGCCTCCTCGCCTCCCACGCCGCCGCGGATCTCCATCACCACGTTCCGGCTGTCGTTGGGGTCCTTGGGCAGCAGCAGGAGCTTCAGCTCCTCCCGCAGACGCTCCATCTCCGCCTTCGCCTCCCGGATCTCCTCCTGGGCCATCTCCCGCAGCTCCGGGTCGTCCAGCAGGGCCTGGGCGGAGTTCAGCCGCTCCTCCGCCCGGCGGCAGGCCCGGTAGGCCTCCACCACAGGCTCCAGCTCCTTCTGCTCCCTGGTCAGCCGGCGCAGCAGCTCCGCGTCGCCGTAGGTAGCCGGGTCCTCCAGCTGGCTGACTAGGGCCTCGAAGCGGTCCTCGATGGCCTTCAGCTTACTCAGCATGGTCCGTCCGCTCCTTTCCTCCGCCCTTCACGCTGGTGAGAAACTCATCCCGCCAGAAGGCGGAGCCCACGCTGCCCGGCTGGATGGTGACGGCGCTGATCCGGGGCGTGCGGACGTAGAGGTCCATCTGGTCGAAAACCTCCTCGTAGCGCACCTCGCCGCTGCGGGTGATGACGTAGGCCGTCCGCCGCAGCTCCTCGCCGTACTCGATGAGAAAGCTGCGCACCGGCGCGCTGCAGCGCCCGGCCCACACCGGTGTGCCGATGATGACCAGGTCGTACATCCCCAGGGGCAGGGTGGTCTTGGGCAGCTTCACCGGCGTCAGCTTCCGGCTCATGGCCTGCATGCCGCTGCGCAGCCAGCCCTTCAGCCCGGAGCGGTCCACGCCGTCGTCCAGGCGGGCAATCTCGCACTTGAGCTCCTGGGCGATCTCCTTCATCAGCTTTTCCGTATGGCCGGTCCGGCTGTAGTAAACGCATAATGTGTAGGGCATATCGAATCCTCCGCTTATATTCCAAAAACAATCGCCGCGGCCAGGCCGAACGCCTCCCGGACGTAGTAATTCGCTGTCAAGGGGAAATACCTGGCCGGCATATGCGCCGCAACCGGCACCATCCCGCCGCCCCACATCCAGGCCGCGCGGCAGAGGTGGTAGTCGCTGCTGACCACGGCCACGCTGCCGCCGGCCGGGACGCCCAGCTCCGCCAGCAGCTCCTTGGAGAAGCGCACGTTTTCCATCGTGTTGGCCGCCTGCTCCTCCAGAACCACTCTGGGGGGCTCCACACCGTGGGCGATGAGCCAATCCGCCATACAGCGGGCCTCGCTGACGGCCTCGCCGGGCCCCTGGGCTCCGGTGACGATGATCGGGACGCCCGGCTTATCCCGGACGTACTCAAGGGCCGCCTCCAGGCGCACCAGCAGGCTCAGGGACGGCGTCCTGCCGTTGACGCCGGCGCCCAGTACCACCACCGCCTCCACCGGCGTGTCCCAGTCCGTCCGGGACCAGGAGATCACCCACGCCTCCAGGGCGGTGAAGAGCAGGAGCCCCGCCGCCAGCAGGACGAGAAACATCCTCCTGCACCAGAGCGCCCAGCGGCGGGTCCTGCTCCAGTGGCGCAGCAGGGCGTAGACGGCCAGCGCGCCGGCGGCGCACCAGAGCAGGAAGCCGGTGAACCGGACGGCGGTCCATACGAACCGCAGGAGCGCCCCCAGCAGGACGCAAAGAGCGGCCAGAATGCAGCATACTTTTTCAAATCTACGCATGGCTGTCAGCTTGCCGGCCCTCCGCCTCTTCCGCCAGCGCCTCCCAGCGCTCCATCAGCTCCAGGAGGCGGGCGTCCAGCGCCTCCTTTTGGGCGTAGGCCGCGCTGTACTTCTCGTAGTCGCAGGCGTTGGCCTCCATGTCGGCCTCCGCAGCCCGGATCTCCTGCTCCAGCTTCTCCATGTCCCGCTCGCAGATGGTCAGCTGCTTCCGGGCGTTCTGCTGGGCGCGGCCGCCCCTGGGAGCGGGCTTGGGCTTGTCCTCCCGCCGCTCGCTCCTGGGCTGGGAGAGGGCCAGGGCCCGGTCCCGCTCCTTGATCTCCCTGTAGCGGGCGAAGGGCACGGGGTAGTCAGTGATGGTTCCGTTCTCCAGCTCCCAGACGCGGGTGGCGAAGCGGTTGATGAAGTAGCGGTCGTGGCTGACAAACAGCAGGGCCCCCTCATAGGCCTCCACCGCCTCCTCGATCCACTCCCGGCTGGCGATGTCCAAGTGGTTGGTGGGCTCGTCCAGCACCAGCAGGTTGATCTCCTCGTCCATGAGCATGCACAGGCGCAGGCGGCTCTGCTCGCCGCCGGAGAGGACGGAGACGGACTTGAACACGTCCTCCCCACGGAAGTTGAAGGCCGCCAGCCGGTCCCGGGCGGCCTGGGTGGTCATGCCCCGCTTGGCGAAGAGCATGGTGTCCACCAGGTTCCGGCCGGGGTTGTCGAAGCGGATGATCTGGGGCAGGTAGGCGGTGCGGACCGTGGGGCCGAACTTCGCCCGGCCGGCGTCCGGCGGCTCCTCCCCCATGAGAATTTTCAGCAGGGTGGACTTGCCGGTGCCGTTGTCCCCGATGAGGGCGATGCGCTCGCTGCCCTCCACGCGGAGGTCCAGGCCGCCGAAGAGCCGGCGGCCGCCGAAGGATTTCTCCAGGTCTTTGATGTGCATGACCTCGTCGCCCACGAACTCCCGCTCCCCGAAGCGGCTGGTGAGGTTCCTGGCCTTCACGGGCCGCTCGGTCTGGCGGATGCGCTCAATGCGCCGCTCCATAGAGAAGGCCCGCTTGTGGAGCTTGTCGTTGCCCATGAAGGCCCAGAGGTGGAGCTTGTCGGCGGCCTCCTGGAGCTGCTTGATCTTGGCCTGCTCCTTCTCGTACTGCCTGAGCTTCTCCTGGTAGCGACGCTCCTTCTCGATGGCGTAGAAGGTGTAGTTGCCGGGGTAGAACTCCGCCCTGCCCTGGTCGATCTCCACCACGCGGCTGATAGTCCGGTCCAGGAAGTACCGGTCGTGGCTGATGGCCACCACGGTGCCCTTGAAGCGGCGCACGTACTCCTCCAGCCACTCCACCGCGTGGAGGTCCAGGTGGTTGGTGGGCTCGTCCAGCAGGAGGATGTCCGTGTCCTCCAGGATGAGCCGGCCCAGGTTCACCCGGGTCTTCTCCCCGCCGGAGAGGCTGGCGAAGAGCTGCTGCCGCTGCTCCTGGGAAATGGAGAGGCCGTTGGCGATTTTATTCACGGCCACGTCGGTATCATAGCCGCCGAAGACCTCGAACCGCTCGGCCAGGGACCCATAGCGCCGCAGCAGCGCCGGGTCCGTCTCCCCCGCCGCCATGCGGCCCTCCAGGGCCTCCATCTCCTTCGCCAGGCTCTCCAGCCGGGCAAAGGCGGAGCGCAGCACGTCCTCCACGGTGTACCCCGCCGGGTAGACGGGAATCTGGGAAATCAGCCCCAGCCGCCGTCCCTGGCCCACGGAGACCCGGCCCTCGTCGGGCTCCAGCTCCTGGGTCAATATGCGAAAGAGGGTGGTTTTGCCCGCGCCGTTCCGGCCCAGCAGGCCCACC
>CAJTOM010000083.1 GCA_910577915.1 uncultured Oscillospiraceae bacterium | reverse complement strand
AGCTGTGGAACTCGTTCTCACCCGGGAAATAGCCCAGCTCCGCCCTGCACGCCTTCACCGGGCAGACGCAGCAGAGCACATAGCGGAACACCGTCTCGGAGCCGCTACTCTCCCCGTCTCCGCCCCGCTGGGGGACGTCGTAGGCGTCGAAGGCCAGGAGGATCACGTAGTTGCTGTCCCCCATGTCCAGGCTCTCGATCACCTTCCGATAGAACTCCTGGCGGATGTCCCCGCTCTTCAGCTCCGACTCCCGCAGGGCGGAGAGCAGGCGGTACTCGTCGCTGTCCATCACCTGCTCGGTGGAGAAGACGATGTCAATGAGCTGCTTCCCCAGGGTGCCGGACAGGGATTTTTTCAGCAAACTCAGGTACTTCTCCGCCTCCTCCTGGGCCATGCGGCCCAGGGACTCGTCCAGAAAGGAGACGATCTCCCTGCTGCTGTTGACGTAGCAGCCGTAGACACGGCTGATGGCGCTCTTCTCCGGGCGGAAGCGGCGGCGCAGCTCCCCCAGCTCCTTTTGGTTCATATGTTGTACCTCACACTTTCTTGCCACAATCTGGTGGTCCGGGTATGTCGGTTCCTATTGTAGCGGAAAGTCCTGGAAAAAGCAATCACTATCTTTAAAAGGGGCACGCCGGCCGCCCGGCCGGGGCAGAATTTGACAAAACGCCCCACAGCTTGTATAATAAACGCGCCGAAGCCGAAGGGCGGAGGCCGGAAGGGCACTGCTGCACGAAGGCGGTCAGCTCACTAAACCCCGCGCGATCTTTGACGGGGGGAGGTGATGCGAATGTGGAAGGACAAGGTTTTGCAGGCGCTGCGCATCTTGCTGTGCGCGATCTGGGCGCTGTACTTACTCACCACAAACGCGCGTTGACCGCCCGGATGGCCCCGGACGGTCAACATGATGTAATCTGTTGAAATAGGGGCTGACCGCCGCAGCAGTGCCCTTCTTGTATGTATTATAGCGCATATGCACCCGCCTTGTCAAGGCTTTGATTGCCAATACCCCGCACCACCCTCATCTGCGGCCCATATACTGGGATACCACCCGCACAGGAGGTTTGACATGGGACCATACTTCCCCTTTCAGTCGTCCCCACTCCCCTACAGCTACGTCGCGCTTATGCCCCACTGTGACGCGAACACGCTGTACTACCACCACGACGACTACTATGCCAACGGCATCTACGCCCTCAATCACCTGGTGGTGAACCACCGCCTCACCACCCTGAGCCTCCCCCAGCTGATCACCAGGGACATCAGCCTGCCTGCCGCCCAGCTCAACCGGCTGAAAAACGCCGCCGGTATGGTCTACAACCACCAGCTGTACTTTGACGGCATCTCCTGCACCTCCGGACAGCCCCCCTTCAACCGGCTGACGGAGACCATCATCACCACCTACGGCTCCATCGATGCGTTCCTGAAGCTGCTGACCGAGGCGGCGGAGGGGCTCATCGGGGCCGGCTGGGTCTGGCTGGTGGCGGAGGGGGACAAAGGCATCCACATTGCCACCACCCGGAACAACGACGTGGTGTCTCTGGAGGCGGTGACGCCGATTCTGGCGCTGGACATGTGGGAGCACGCTTACCTCTCCATGGACCACTTCGACCGGGCCGCCTATGTATCCGCTTGGTTCTCCCTGGTCAACTGGGCGGAGGCGGAGCAGCGGTACATAGCCGCCGTCAACGCGGCGGCAGAGCGCCGGCAGAGCGCCGGCGCCGGATAGAAAAACAGCCCCGGACGTCCGTGCGTCCGGGGCTGCTCCACAGGGCAGCAGGCGCCTATATGGCGCCGCAATTGTTGGTCAGGGCCTCGAGAATCTGGTAGCGGTCCATCTGGAAGTTCTTGCTCATCTTCAGGGCCTCCTCCATCTCCAGGATCACCAGGTGGCCCTCCTGGGTGGAGACCACGCAGTTGCCCTGGTTCTCGGCGATGGCCTTGACCGCCTCGTAGCCCATGCGGCTGGCGGTCTCCCGGTCTCTGGAGGAGGGAGCGCCGCCCCGCTGGATGTGGCCCAGCACCGTCACGCGGGGATCAATGCCGATCTCCTCGTGGATCCGGCGGCTGATGTCCATGGTGTTGCCCGCGCCCTCGGCCACCACCACCATGTAATGGGTGGTACCGGCCAGCCGGGCCCGGCGGATCTTCTCCACCACGTCCCGCTCGAAGTCCAGCTCCCGCTCGGGAATCAGCACGGCGGTAGCGCCCACGGCGATGCCCACGTACAGCGCCAGGTACCCGGCGTGGCGGCCCATGACCTCCACCACGGAGCAGCGCTCGTGGGACTGCATGGTATCCCGCAGCCTGTCGATGCACTCCACGGCGGTGTTGCAGGCGGTGTCAAAGCCGATGGTGTAGTGGGAGCAGCCGATGTCGTTGTCGATGGTGGCGGGAATGCCGGCCACCTGGAGACTGTACCCCGTCTCCGCCGCCCGGCGGGAGAGGGCCAGCGCGCCGCGGAAGGTGCCGTCGCCGCCGATGGCCACAATGGCGTCCAGCCCCAGCAGCTTGCAGGTGGCCAGGGCCCTGTCCTGGCCCGCCACAGTGCGGAATTCATCGCTGCGGGCAGTATACAGGAGGGTGCCGCCCTTGTTGATGATATGGCTGACGCTGGAGGTGTCCATGCGGATAAAATCACTGCTGATGAGCCCGTTCCACCCGCGGCGAATGCCGATGCAGTCGATGCCGCGGGCCAGAGCGGAGCGCACTACGGCCCGAATGGCGGCATTCATGCCGGGGGCGTCGCCGCCGCTGGTCAGAACGCCGATACGCTTTACCTGATGATCCATATGCTTCCTCCCATGTGTATATAAGGGTTGCGCCGCTTCCGCCCGCAGCGGGCGAGAGACCGGCGGAGCCGGGCCCACAGCGGCCTGGTTTCACTATACCCTTTTCCACAAAATCTGTCAAGCTTTTCCGAAAAGGGGACATTAAAAACATCCCCCTCCGCCCTCTCAGCTCATCTTCAGAATCTCCCGCTTGAGCCGGCTGATGATCCGCTTCTCCAGGCGGGAGATGTAGGACTGAGAGATACCCAGCCTGTCGGCCACCTCCTTCTGTGTCTGCTCTTGGTGGCCCTGGAGGCCGAAGCGCAGAACGATGATCTCCCGCTCCCGCTCCGACAGCTTCTCGATGGCAGCGGAGAGGAGCTGCCGGTCCACGTCCTCCTCGATGGGGCGCATCACCGTGTCGGCGTCGGTGCCCAGCACGTCGCTGAGCAGGAGCTCATTGCCGTCCCAGTCGGTGTTGAGAGGTTCGTCCAGGCTGACCTCGTTGCGCTGGGAGGAGCTCTTGCGCAGATGCATGAGGATCTCGTTTTCAATGCACCTGCTGGCGTAGGTGGCCAGCTTGATGTTCTTGTCGGTCTTGTAGGTGTTGATGGCCTTGATGAGGCCGATGGCCCCGATGGAGATGAGATCCTCGATGTTGATCCCCGTATTCTCAAACCGGCGGGCGATGTACACCACCAGCCGCAGGTTCCGCTCGATGAGAGTATGGCGCACCTGCTCCTCCCCGCCGTCCAGGCGGGCGAGCAGGGCGGCCTCCTCCTCCCGGTTCAGGGGGGGCGGCAGGGTGTCGCTGCCCCCGATGTACATAATCTTCCCGGGCCGGAGCAGTCCCAGCCGGACCAGCAGGCGGCGCGCCGCCCTCATCCATCTACGCAGCATAGCCGCCCGCCTCCTTTTCCGTCTCTCCGCCCCACAGGGCGGCGTAGCCGCCGCCATCGGACACCGCTGTGGGCGAGAGCGCCACGGTGACCTCCCCCAGCCCCTTTCCGCTCAGGCTGGCCCCCTCCGGCCGGAAGCACAGCAGCAGCCCGCCGCTGACCCCCACCGCCTGGTAGGGCAGCAGCCGGAATCCGCTCCCGGCCCCCAGCCGCTCCAGGCAGGCCGCCGCGCCGTCCCGCTCCAGCCGGGCGAGGATGCACCGCTCCTCCTCCGTCCACAGAGGACCCAGGGCCTCCCAGTGGGCGGTGAGCACCGGCCGGCCGGTGAGGCCGTCGGACAGGGTGTGGCCCGTGTCCAGCAGGGCGGTCAAATCCGCCCGCCGGCCCCGGCGCTCCACGCTGCACCGGCGCAGCTGGCCCTCCACCGCGTGCCGGGCGCTCCCGCGGAACACCACCGACAGCAGCAGAAAACACAGCCCGCCCGCCAGGAGGAACACCCCCCAGTTCAGCTCCGCCAGCACCGCGCCGCCCTCCGCCAGCAGCCGCTCCGCAGCCAGCAGCAGCCCTCCCATGGTGCATGAGAGCAGGAGAAACAGCAGAAACCGCCGGAGAAAGGCCGCGCATCTGCCGAAGGCCAGATACACCAAAGCCCCGGCCATGGCCAGCTGCCAGAGGGGCCCCGCCGCCGTCTCCAGCCCCGGCAGGGCGCACACCGCGCCGTATGTACCCCCCAGCGCCGCCGCCGCCGCCAAACGCAGCTTCTGCACCGGCAGTCCCGTCAGCCGGGCCGTGCCGTAGAGCGCCAGGGCGTCGGCCAGGGCGTTGAGCAGGAAGGCAATATCCAGATAAATGACCATCTTCATTCCCCCTTGGACAGGAATAGTATACCCCTGTCCAGGGAGGAATTTTGTCATACCGGGGGAGGTGCGCAAAAAACCGCCGTCTCCGGTTTGGCGGGTATCGCAATCCGCGCCGGGGCGTCCTCCGGCCTGCCGGTCACAGAGCGAGAAAACAGAGGCGCCCCCCTGTCTCGGGAGGCGCCTCCGCATCAGCGCAGAATAAAATCCATATACACCGGGTTGTGGTCGCTCCAGCGGAAGCCGGTGTCCAGCACAAGCGCCCTCCCAACCTCCACGTTGGCGGAGACGACAAACCCGTCCACCGTCACCACGTAGTTGTCCGGGCCGTAGGGCCGGTCCGCATTACGGCAGGAGGGCACGGGGTCCGCCTCATCGAAGGGGGCGACGATGGCCAGCTCCTCCGGCACCAGCTCCGGCGGAATGGGCTGGGCCCAGGTGTACTCCGGGCCGGAGATGCCGAAAACCTCCTCCGAATTGCCCAGGATATCCTTATTGAAGTCCCCGCCGGCGATGGCGTAGTTGCCTCGCCCGTACTCTGCACACATATCGGCAAACAGCATCTCCAGCTGCTCCTCAGCGATGGCGCCATCGGAGGTGTAGGCGGAGAGGTGGAGGTTATAGAGCACCAGCTCCCTGTCCCCCTCCGCCAAAGGGATCCGCTGGACGGAATAGCACCGGTCGCAGTCCACCAGCTTCATAAATCCCTCCTCAATGGGCAGCTGCCGCCGGAGGGCGGAGGCGATGGGATAGGCGGAGAAGGTGGCCTGCCCCGCCCGGTTGGCCCCGTGGGGCTCCAGCAGCGGCCAAAAGAGATAGGGGCTGTCGTAGTTTTGGGCAAAGGTCCGATACCGGAACAGCCCGTAAGACTGATTGTCGACGATGTGCTCCAGCTCGTTGATGTGGTAGCTCCGGGTACCGTCTATGTCCACCTCCTGGAGCAGAAGGAACTCCGGGTTCAATTCGCTGACCGCCCTCATCGCCCCGCTCACATTCTCATTGACAGCCTCCGGGGACCGGGCGCGGCTCTCCGTTCCGCCGTCCATGAAGAAGCTGTAATCGTCGCTGTAAGCACCGAAGCCGATGTTATAGGACGCAACCCGGTAGGTCTCCCCGGACCGCAGCGTCCCGCGGTCTGCGCCGCTCATAGACGTTACCTCCAGCGCCTGGTTGTCCTCCACCCGGTAGTAGGCTGTGAAAACATAGACGACGTACCCCGCCACCGCCAGCAGCAGCACCAGCAAAACGCCGCCGGCGATTTTCATAGGCAAAAGCTTTCCCTTTTTCATGCGAACCCGCGCTCCTTTCCCGTGATCTCCGTCACGTCCATCCGATACACGGCTGTCGCCGCCAGCCTGGGGGCCAGGTAGGCGTCAAAATCCGCCATGTCTCCGGGACAGTACCGCTGTGAGATGGCCCGCAGGGCCTCTGCCCGCTCCTCCTCGTCCTCCACTGGGGAGACCCGGCCCCGCAGAATGGCAGAGCGGTACCGGCACCCGAAGTAATCCGGGGCCACAGGCCCGACCACGGTCAGAGACGCCTGGGGCTGCCGGGCAATGCAGGTCTGCTTTTTCCCCTCCCGGGCGCAGTGAAAGTACACCGTCTCCCCCACACGGGCGGGGCTGATGGGCACGCCGTAGGCACCCTCCCCATCCCGCAGGCTCAGAATGCCGAAGGGCGTCCGGTCAAAAACCTCCCAGGCGAAGGCGGCGTCCCGCTCCCTGTCCTTTCTCCGCATGGCGCTCTCCTCCCTTTCGCATGCGTTCCATCCTACGATGTGGCGGACAAATCCCTGGCGATCCGCAGGATGCTCCAGGCCGGCGCCGCCTGGGGCAGGCGCATGCGCAGCAGCATCTGAGGCGTCTTGGGCTCAATCAGCGGCATGCCGTCCCCGTCCTCCATCTCCTGAACCTGAAAGGCCACAGGCTTTACATCCGGCCCCACCAGCTCCAGGGTGTCTCCCACGCGGAACTTGTTGCGCAGCGACAGCTCCGCCCATCCGTCCGGCCCACAGGATGTGACAAGGGCAACCACTTGCCATTCTCTGATATACCGGGCGCTCTGGGTATACTGGCCCGGCGGACCGTAGTAAAAACCGGTGGCGTAGCGGCGGTGGCTGACCCGCTCCACCTCCTCCCGCCAGACCGGGTCTATGGGCCGGCCGGCCCACACGTCGTCGATCACATGGCGGTAAGCGCCGGTCACAATAGCGGCGTAGTAGGCGCTCTTGGCCCGGCCCTCAATCTTCAGGCTGTCCAGGCCCGCATCCATGAGGTCGTCCACATGGTCGATCATACACATGTCCCTGGAGTTGAGGATGTAGCTCCCCGCCTCGTCCTCGAAGACGGGGAAGTATTCGCCGGGCCGTTTCTCCTCCATGAGGTAGTACCGGTACCGGCAGGGCTGGGCGCAGGAGCCCCGGTTGCCGTCCCGGCCGGTCATATAGTTGGACAGAAGGCACCGCCCGCTGTAGCTTACGCACATGGCCCCGTGGACGAAGGCCTCCAGCTCCAGCGCGCGGGGGGTCCGGGCGCGAATCTCCCGGATCTCCTCCAGGCTCAGCTCCCTGGCCAGAATCACGCGGGCCGCCCCCGCCTCGAACCAGGCGTTTGCCGCCGCGTAGTTGGCCACGCTGGCCTGGGTGGACACGTGGCGGGCGCAGCGGGGGGCGTACCGCCCCGCCAGGGAGAAGGCCCCCAGGTCCGCCAGGATCAGCGCATCCACCCCGGCGTCGTCCAGCAGCTCCAGCCATGCCGGCAGGCGCTCCACCTCCCCGTTGCGGGGCATGGTGTTCACCGTCACATGGACCTTCACCCCGTGGGCGTGGGCGAAGCGCACCGCCTCGGGCAGCTCCTCCGGGGAAAAATTCCCCGCGAAGGAGCGCATCCCGAAGCTCTCGCCCGCCAAATACACCGCGTCCGCCCCGTAGAGCACCGCCATGCGCAGCCGCTCCCGGTCCCCCGCCGGGGCCAGCAGCTCCGGCTTCTTTCTCTCCGCCATGGCGTCAGTTCCCCTGCTGAGCGGCCTGGGCCGCCGCGGCCACGGCCTTGTTGTGCTGGGCCAGGGTCTCGCTGAACACGTGCTTGCCGTCGGCCCCCAGGACATAGAAGTAGTAGCCGGTGTCCGCGGGCCGCAGGGCCGCCCGGATGGAGGCCAGGCCGGGGTTGGCAATCGGCGTGGGCGGCAGGCCGGTGTGCAGATAGAGGTTGTAGGGGCTGTCCAAGGAGGCGTAGTCCTCCTGGGTGATGTCCCGCCCAGCGGCATAGACCAGGGCGGCGTCGATCTGGAGCAGATAGTTGGTCTCCCCCGCATTCTCCAGCCGGTTGTAGATGACGGAGGCGATCTTGTCCCGGTCCTCGCCGTCGGTCTCACGCTCCACCAGGGAGGCGATGGTGAGGACGTCCGTCAGGCTGTAGCTGGTCTGCTCGAACAGCTCCATCAGATCCTCGTTGTTGGCCACCTTGTTGTTGAAGTTGGAGAGCATGGAGCTGAAGGCCAGCTCCGGCCGTCCGCCCTCGTAGAAGTTGTAGGTGTCCGGGAACAGATAGCCCTCCAGGCGGCTGATGCTGCCCAGATTCTCGTTGTCGATGAAGTCGTAGTCCTCAAAGACGAAGTTCTTGGCGGTCTCGGTCAGATCCTCCACAGATCCCACCTTGTTCTCCGCCAGCAGCTCGATGATCTGGCCGACCGTGTAGCCCTCGGGGATGGTCACGTCCACCGTCACGGCGGCGCCGCCCTTGGCCCGCATCCCGCGGATGAGCGCCATGTAGTCCATCTCCGTGTTCAGGGTGAATCTTCCCTGGGAAATCTTCTCATCGCCGTGGTAGACCCAGCTGAACAGGCGGAAGAACCATTCGTACTCAATAAGCCCCTCCTCCTTGAGGGCGGCGGCCACCTTCTCCATGTCGTAGCGGGTGACCTCCTTCACTGAGCCGTCCTCCTGGGTCTCCTCCACCACTTCCTTGATCCACGCCTCCTCCACCGTGAAGTCGACCTCCTTGGGGTCCTTGTTCAGGGCGGCAAAGTCGTTGGCCAGCATCCAGCCCACCCCCGCTAAAATAGCGGAGGAGGCCCCCACGATGGCGACCCACAGGATGATGGCCAGCAGCGGATTGGTCCGCCGCCGCTTTTTCTTCTTCTTTTTGGGGGCGGGGCGGGGAGCCTCCTGCCGGTGGTCCTCCCCGGCGGTCTGGCGCTGCACCTCCCTGCCGTCCCAGCTGGTGGTGTGGTAGCGATCGTCGTTGTTCATGGAGCGTATCCTCCTTCTGCTCAGGCGGCGCCCGTCTCCGCCGGACAGGCGGGAGGGGGAAAAATCGGGTTCCGCGCAATATTTTTAGTGGGTCAAGCTGCATTTTGCCCCGCGCCCACATAGTATGTGTCAGACTGATGAGTGAGGTGACACACATGTGGAACAACGGTAACGAAAACGGCTTCCTGTGGATCATTCTGATCATTGTCCTGATCTGCTGCTGCGGCTGCGGAAACAGCTGCGGGAGCGGGAGCGGAAACGGGTGCGGGTGCGGGTGCGGCTGCAACTGCAGCTGCGGCAGCTGCAACTGCAATTGCGGCTGCGGCGGGAACAACTGCTGCTGCTGACCGCTACATAGGGCGGGGGCGCGCAAGCGCCCCTGTTTTTTTAT